>JBKDXM010000021.1:0-14954 GCA_046306335.1 Planctomycetota bacterium | reverse complement strand
CCGTCGACGTGCGCCGCGAGCCAGGCGTCGTCGGTGGCGACGGCCGCCGCGGCCGCAGCCGCGACCAGGCCACCGGTCTGGAACGGCCCGCGCGTGCGTTCGATCGCCGCGACCAACGGCAGTGCGCCAACCGCGTAGCCGACGCGCAGCCCGGCGAGGCCCCAGGCCTTCGACAGCGTGCGCACGACGACGAACTGCGGGCGGCGCAGCGCGAACCCGGTGAGGTCGACGTCGGCGAACTCCGCGTACGCCGCGTCGAGCACGATGGTCGCGTCGGGCAGCGCGCGCGCGAGCTCCTCGAGGTCCGCCGCGGACGCCGTGGCGCCGGTCGGGTTGTTGGGCGAGACGACGAACACGAGACGCACGTCCGGCCGCGCGCGCGCGCGCAGCGCCGCGGTCGGGAACGGACCCTCGGGCCAGTCCACTTCGATCGCCGTACCGCCGGCGATCGCGACGTAGCGCTCGATCATCTCGAACGTCGGGACGGGCAGCATGGCCGCGCCGCCGCCGCGCAACGCCCACAGGCACAGGCGCAGCAGCGCGTCGTCGGCGCCGTTGGTGACGAGCACGCGATCGACGCCGACGTCGTGGCGCGCGGCCAGCGCCGCCCGCAACTCGTCGACGGCCGGGTAGCGCGACAGCTCGCGCGCGTCGAGCGCGCAGGCGTCGGGCAGGCCGCGCGGCGGCCGCCCCTCGTTGCGCGAGAGATCGAGCGAGATCGGCGCCGGGAACGCCGGCGGCGCGTAGGCAACGGGCGGGTTCACGGCACGATCTGCTCGCAAGGGGTGACGACGAGGTCGGTCGCGCCGGCGGCCTTCAGCAACGGCAGCAGGCGCGCGAGGTCGGCGCGGGGCACGGCCGCGCGCACCGCGTAGCCGGCGCCCCGGTGCAACGAGGCGACCGTCGGCTCGCGCATGCACGGCAGCACCGCGACGACGCGCGCCAGGTCCGCCTCGCCGACGTTGAGGTCGAGCATGGCGCGGGCGCGCGCGGCCAGGGCGGCGCGCAGGCACAGCACGAGACCCTCGATGCGCGCGCGCTTGCCGGCGTCGTCGAGCGCGCGCGGGTGCGCGTAGAGGCGCGTGGTCGAACGCATCACCTCGTCGACGACCTGGAGGCCGTTGGCGGCGAGGGTCGCCCCGGTCGCGGTGTTGTCGAGGATGGCGTCGGCGTCCTCCGGCGGGAACACCTCGGTCGCGCCGTACGCGCGCACGAAGACCGCCGCCGGCGCGTTCGCGGCGATCCAGCGTTGCGCCAGCCGCTCGTACTCGCTGACGACGACCAGCGGCCGGCCGTCCGGTCGCTCCGGCAGGTGGCCGGCGCGCAGCAGTCGCCCGGGCGCGGCGACGACGAGCCGCACCGGGTCGAGGCCGGTGTCGAGCAGTTCGACGACGTCGGCGCCCAGCTCGGCGACCCAGTCGGCGCCGGCGAAGCCGACGTCGCGCGAGCCGGCGGCGAGCATGCCGACGAGGTTCTGCGGCTTGAGCAGCTTGGCTCCGAAGCCGGGCAAGGACACGGCGGGACGGTAGGCGCGCGCGTCGGCGGCGACCTGCACGCCGGCGGCGGCGAGCAGGCTGCGCACGCCGGCCTCCATGCGGCCCTTGGGCAGGCCGAGGCGGACGTCGGACGCGGGACGGGGATCGTTGACGGTGTTCATGGTCGGCGGTGGGAAGGCCGACCCAGCAGCACGCGTCACCTGGAAACGACGACGCCGACCGCTGGGGTCGGCGTCGTGTCGCGTTCCGGTCTAGGTCACCGGCGCATGCGCACGCGCGCCACACCCCGCAGGGGATGGTGCAGATGCGCGTGCAGATGGCGGAGCGTGCGGAACGTCACGGCCGGCATCATAGGGCGCGTCGGCGGCGGTTCAAGGGCCCCGCCCCGCTCACTTCTTCGGCGGCTTGGCGCGCTTGTGCGGCCAGGGGTCCTTCATGTCGACCACCCACTGCCGCCAGACCTTCTCCAGCTCGGCGACGTCGACGCCGTCGAGCGCCTTCTGCAGCGCGCCTTTGCGCACGCCGGCGCCGACGACGGTCTTCTGCTCGATCGTCGGCGACGCGCCGAGCTTGGCGAGCTCCGCCGCGTAGTCGGACTTCATCGCCTCGAAGTACGTCGCCAGGATGCGCGACCACTTCGGGTGCGCCTGCGCCTCCTTGCCGTGCTTGAGGAAGTACACGAACGACCACGCGCCGGCGTAGAAGAAGCGGATGCGCGCCGGGTTGTAGAACTGCGCGCGCTCGGCCCGGAGGATCTGCTCGAGCGGCACGAAGTCCTTGCCGAACTCGCACATGTCCTTGGCGAGGTGGATGCGCCAGGGGCTCGGGTCGACGCGCAGCACCTTGCCGGTGCCGTCGCCGATCTCGGCGCCCGAGAAGTAGTCGCCGTAGCCCTCGTTGAACCAGTCGTGCGGCGCGAACTCGCCGACGGCGTAGTGGATGTACTGGTGGAAGGCCTCGTGGTAGAGCACGAGCAGCGAGTCGTCGTTGGTCAGCGTCCGGTTCGCCTTCTCCAGCTTGCGCTTCTCGTCCTCGTCGAGCGTCTTCATCGTGTACGAGTAGTCGAAGAAGACGAGCTCCTCGTTGCCGGGGTGCCAGAAGCCGCCGCTGTTCGGCGGGCCGCCGTACTGGTGGTACTCCTCCTTGGTCCGGCAGACGCGCACGATCGCCAGCCGGTCCATCGGGCCGCTCGGCGGGAACAGCTCCAGGTACAGCCCGCGCATCGCCTCGATGTCGCGCGCGATGCGCTTGATCAGCGCCTCGTTCTTGCTGTGGTGGACGATCAGGTAGTTCTCGGTGTCGAGCGCCTTCCAGCCCTTGGCCAGCTCGGCGCGAGCCTTCTTGCGCGCCTCGACGGCGCGGTAGCGGCCGCTGCCGTACAGGCGGTCGATCGACTCCTCGGCGAACTCGTTGGCGGCGTCGCTGGCGGGCTTGAGGCTCTGGCCGACGCGCTGCACCTGCGTCTGCAGCGGCTTGTGGTAGTCGACGGGGCCGACGCCGTAGACGCCGAACACCTCGCCGCCGAGCTCGCGGCGGACGAGGAAGCCGATCGGGCCGCCACCGGGCCCGGAGCGCGACAACGTGAAGTGCCCCGGCTTCTTGCCGTCCTCGGCGAACTCGACGCCGCGGAACCGAGCCGTGAACTGGGCCCACGAAGCCACCTTGTTCTGCGCCTCCATCTGCTCGCGCAGGTTCGACGGTCCCTTGTCCCCCGCCGCGGCCTCGCCGCCGCCGGTCGTCGCCGCGCCGACCGCGAAGTGGAAGACGTGCAGTTGCGGTTTGGCGGCGGCGAAGGCGCGCTCGTCGAGACGCTTGAGCTCCTCGGGCTGGGCCTTGAGCAGGAACTTCGCCACCGTCACCTGCTCGGTCGGCGGCAGCGGCATCTCGTCGTAGACGACCGGGTAGTGGAAGGTCACCGGCGCCGACTTGTTCTCGAACGTCTTGTAGCCCGGAGGCGCCTGGCCCGGCGCAATCGCGGCGACGAACGCGAACACGGCGAGCGCGGCGGGGAGACGTCGCATGGCGTCGGAACCATACCCCGCGCCGGGCCCGGGAGGCGAAGGCGCGCGCGGGGCGGGTTCGCCGGCCGCGACGCAGCGGGCTACCGCGTGCGGCGGGCCGACGCCGGCTCCTTGAGGGTGGCGCCCCATCGCCGCCACGCGGCCTCCAGTTCGGCGAGGTCGACGCCGACGAGGGCGGCATCCAACGCCAGCTTGCGCGCCTGGAACGCGGCGACCGCCCGCTGCTCCAGGGTCGGCTTGGTGCCGCTGCGGCGCAGGGCAGCGGCGTACTGCGTCTTCATCGACTCGAAGTAGGTCGGCAGGATCCGCGACCACAGCGTGTGCGCGCGCGCCTCGGAGCTGGTCTCCAAGAAGTGCACGAACGACCACGCCGCCGCGTAGAAGAAGCGGGCGCGGGCCGCGTTGTAGAACTGGGCGCGCTCCGCGGTCACCAGCAGCGCGAGCGGCACCCAGTCCTTGCCCGTCGCGCACATGTCCCTGGCCGTGCGCCAGCGCCACGGCGACGGCTCGATGCGCTGCACCTGTCCCGTGGTCTCCGACACGCGCGCGCCCGAGAAGTGGTCGCCGAAGCCCTCGTTGAACCAGTCGTGCGGCGCGAACTCGCCGACCGCGTAGTGGATGTACTGGTGGAAGGCCTCGTGGTAGAGCACGAGCAGCGAGTCGCCGTCGCCGGGCGCCTGGCCGGACGGCGAGGTCCGCTGCCCCGCAGCCCCCTCCGCCGGCGGCGCCAGCGACGAGTAGTCGAACAGCACGAGCTCCTCGTTGGCGGGGTGCCAGAAGCCGCCGCTCGACTTCGGGCCGCCGTAGAGGTGGTACTCGTCCTTGTCGCGGCACACGCGCACGATGGCGAGGCTCCCGATCGGCTGCGCCGTCGGGAACCGGGCCTCGTACACGGCGCGCATGGCCTCGATGTCGCGCGCGAGCCGGCGCAGCAGCGCGGCGGCGGCGCCGTGGTGCACGATCAGGTAGTTCGCGGTGTCGACGGCCTGCCAGCCGCGGGGCAGGTCCGCGCGCGCGCGCTTGCGGGCGGCGATGAACCTGAGGTCGCTGTGCTCGTAGACGCGGTCGATCGTGTCGACGGCGCGCTCGACCGCGACGGCGCTGGTCAGCGCGAGGCTCTGGCCGACGCGCTGCAACTGCGTCTGCAGCGCGCGGTGGTAGTCGGCGGGCGCGAAGCCGTAGACGCCGAACTCGGCGCCGCCCTGCTGCCGGCGGATCAGGAAGCCCAGGCGGCCGCCGTCGGGGCCTTCCTGGCGCAGCGTGTGGAAGCCTGGGCGCCGCGGGTCCTCGACGACGTCGATGCCGGGCAGACGCCGCACGAAGTCGTCCCACGACGTGGCGCGGTTCTGCCGCGCGAGTTCCTCGCGCAGCGTCGCCGGCGCGCCGGCGCCGTCCGTCGCCGCCGGCACGAAGTGGAAGACGAAGATCCGCGGCCGGCCGAGCGCGAACTGCTGCTCGTCGAGATGGGCCAGTTCCGCCGGCACGTCGCGCAGCACGTAGCGCGCGACGAGGGTCTCCTCGGTCGGCGGCAGCGGCAGTTCCTCGTAGATCGTCGGGTACTGGAAGGTCACCGGCGCCGACTTGTTCTCGAACGCGCGGTAGCCGGCGACCGCCTGGGCCGGGACGGCGGCGGCCAGGACGAAGGCGGCGATGGCAGGGGCGGCGACGACTGGGGTCCGCATCGCCGGCGCACCATACCGGCGCGCGCGGCGTTCAGGCGAGCCTGCGCGCCAACTTGTCGACCGCGAGGAAGGCGACGGCGTAGATGGCGACCGCTGCGAGCAGCACGGCGCGGAAGCCGAAGTTCATCGACACGATGACCGTGACGACCGAGCCGACGACGGTGGCCGAGCCGTTGACCGCCCACGCCCACGGCACGAACGCCGGACTGCTGCGCTGCACCAGCGTGACGCCGTGCGCGAACGGCATGCCGAGCAGCAGCGCGAGCGGCGCGACCATGCCGGCGGCGACGAGCCCGCGCACCGGCAGGCTGGCGCCGATGGCGGCGTCGGTGACGTCCGTGCCGTACAGCACGATCAGGCCGACGACCGCGGCGATGCCGACCGGGATCAGGCGCGCGCGCGCGACGCCGCCGCGCAGCCAGCGCGCCGACAACCAGCTGCCGACGCCCGTGAACACGAGGATCGCCAGCAGCGTGACGACGATCGAGTACAGCGGCTGGCCGAGCAGCAGCGTCAGCTTCTGGATCAGCGCGATCTCGACGAAGATGAAGCCGACGCCGATGCCGGCGAAGTAGACGAGGAAGCGGCCGACGTGGCGGCCCCTGGCCTCGCCGCGGCGGAAGGCCAGCGGCACGACGATCAGCAGCAGCGCGACCACCGTCGAGAACGCCAGCTGCCCCCACAGGAACAGCGGGTTGCCCTGCGAGACCTCGGTGGCCTCGGCGAGCAGCTGCTTCTGCTCCTCGTTCGGCGTGTCCCAGCGCGTGAAGTTGAAGATGTACGGCTGGTCGTCGGTGGTCGGCGTGATGCGCCGCGGGAAGTCGCGGATGAACGCCGCCTTGTCCTTCTCGCCGACGAAGCGCGCGACGAGGCTGCCGGTCGACGGCCGCAGCGGCAGGTACTCCTTCTCGTGGCCGGTCGTGGCGAGGAAGGCCTCGAGCCGCCCGACCTCGGCCTCGCTGAAGGCGCCGCGCTTGACCAGCACGGAGGTCAGGCCGTCGACCGGCGAGTTGACCACGGCGACCGACGGCGCGATGTCGCCGACGCCCATCTCCGTGAACGCCTGGTGCACGTTGGCGAGCAGGCGCAGCTTCTCCATGTTCGCGCCCATGCGCGTGATCTGCAGGACGCCGTCCTCCTGCAGCCGGCCGTACATCTGCCGCACGGCCTCGACCGTGTACAGGTAGTTCTCGGCCAGCACGTAGGCGCCCGAGGCGAGCGACGTCCACGTGTCGATGCCGGTCATCTGGATGATGTCGTAGCGGCCCGTCTCGCGCATCAGCGCCGAGCGGCCCTCGTCGCACACCAGCTCGACGTTCGGATCCTCGCGCAGGCCCTTGCTGAACTGCGCGGCGACCGTCTGGTGCACCTCCAGCACGCCGCGGTTGAGCTCGATGCCCTTGACGTACGACGCGCCCGCGAGCTTGTGCGCCCAGATGTCCGGACCGCCGCCGACGCCGATGACGAACACGCGCGGCTTGCCGCCCTCCTTCACCTTGGCGGACAGCGCGTAGACGGTGCGCAGCAGGTAGCGGCGGCCCATCTCGGCGTTGCTGTAGTCCGACACGAACGTGCCGGCGTCGCCGTCCTGCATGATCCACTTCTGGGCGCCGAGCGCGTCGCGGTTCGCCGGGTCGAGGACCGTCGCCAGGTCGTTCTTGCCGACGCCGTAGGCGTACCAGTTGGGCAGCGGGCTCTGGATGACGTCGATGCGGCTGTTGGCGCTCCAGCGCGAGAACTGGTGCGGACTGTCGAGGTCGAGGCGCTGCTGCTGCGTGACCTGCAGGAACTTCTTGCCCGGCACCGGGAACATGCCGTCGAACGACGGCATCCACGCCAGCAGGCCGACGGTCGACGCGGCGGCGAGCACGGCGGCGAGCCGCCGGACCCGCGGCGGCGCCACCGACGCGCAGGCGATGGCGCCGAGCGCGGCGACCGCGCACAGGCAGCCGCCGGCGCCGTACGGCCACAGCAGCAGCGGACACAGCAGGCACCCGGCGCCGGCACCGAGCAGATCGCTGGCGTAGACGGCGTGCACGCGGTGCGCGTACACCGACAGGATCAGGCCGACGGCGGCGCCGCCGACGAAGAACGGCACCGTGATGCCGAGGTTGAACGCGGCGAACTGCAGGAACTGCGCCAGCTCCGCGGCCGTGAACCCGAACGTCAGCGCTTCCGGCATCGGCATCGTGCGCGCGAACTGCCACGTCGCGCCCAGGCTCAGCACGTACAGCGCGGTCGCACCGAGGATCCAGGCCTCGGGGTTCCGGCGCCAGCGCGCCTCCAGCAGGGTCAGCGCCGAACCCGACGCGCCGATGCCGAGCAGGCTGTTGCTGATGATGAGGAAGCTGAAGTGGAAGGCGAGGCGCAGCGCGCACAGGCGCGTCAACAGCACCTGGAAGGCGAGCAGCGACGCCGACAGCACGGCGATGCCGAGGAACATCCCCCACGGCACCTTGCGTTCCGACAGTGGATTCATGCGGGCACGGACGAGCGGATCGGGGCAGAAGGGTAGCCCGCTGCGGCGGCACGGGCGGCGCGAATTCCCGCCGCGCGACCTTCCGATGGCATCGGACGCGCGCCGCTCAGCGCGGCAGCGTCTCGCCGTCGGCGAACAGCTGCGCGCGCGTCAGCGCGTGCCGGCGCGGGCTCGACGGCGCGGCGACGACCTTGCCGCCCTGCACCGCGCCGACGCGCAATTCGAACAGCCACGGCTCGTGGCGGAACACCAGCGCGTGCAGCGTGCCGAAGGCGTTGCTGCCGCCGCGCTCGACCGACTGCAGCATCGTCCACGCCTCGGCGACGTCGACCTTGCGGTCGCCGGCGTCGATGCAGCCGGCGATGCCGGCGTCGAGCTGCTTCTGGCGGCCGACGCTGTCGCCGCTGGCCTTGCGACCGTCCGCACGCGTGCGGAAGTGGTTGGTCAGCACCAGCGGCCCGCCGTCGTGCGCGTGCGGCACGGCCGACTTGACGTCGGCCTCGAACACGCGCGTCGGCGCGCCGCCCGCCGGCGCGACCGGCAGCGTCACGTGCGTCATGAAGCCGACCGGCGGACTCGTCTGGCCGAGCAGCTCGGCCGCCTTGGCGAACGTCGCCTCGGCCTCGCCGGCGCCGTGCGCCAGGATCGCGCGCGCCGCGATCGCCGACGGCCACGACGACGGCTCCGGGGACAGGCTGACCTTCGCCGAGCCGACGTGCAGCGAAGCCATCATGCCGTCGCTGCTGACGCCGGTGACCGCGCCGAGGTAGCCGGGCCACGTCACCGCGGCGACGGCGCGGCCGTTCTCCAGGTGCGCCACGTGCACGATGGTCTGGTCGAGCATGTGCGCGCCGGTGAACGGCCAGTCGAAGTTGCGCGCCGTCATGACGCCGCCGCCGACGGCCTGCTCGCCCCAGACGGTGAAGCTGCTGCAGCCCATGAGCCCGAAGACGTCGAGCGCCGTGACGATCTGCAGGTCGACGAAGTCGAAGTCGCGGTCGAGGTCGTCGAGGCGCAGCGCGACCTTGCTGTCGACGACGCCGCGCCACAGTGCCGCCAGCTCGGCCTTCACGTCGTCGGGCAGCTCGATCAGGCGCGGCAGCATCGCGCGCGCCTGCAGCAGCAGCCCCGGCTTGCGGCCGAAGCGCGCGCCGAACTCGGGCAGCGCGGTGGCGGCGATGCGGTCGGCGAGCAGCCGGCCGTGGGCGTACCCGCGCTCGTCGGGCGTGCCCCACGTGCGCAGCACGGTCAGGCCGCCGTGCGTCTCGACGCGGCCGCGCAGGGCGGGCACGGAGCCGGCGGCCGGGGCCGGCGGCGCGGCGGCCGGCGCGGCGGCCTGCGCGGCGACGACGGTGGACAGCCAGAGCGGGAACAGCAGCAACGGCCATGCGCGCGCGGACACCATTGGTAGCCAGCGTAACGCCGCCGCGCACCCGGCCGCAGCGGCGGCCGGCGCGGGCGGCCGTCACCGCCGCGGGCGCTGGCGCGCCGGCGTCACTTCGCGGCGCGGTAGATGTCCTGCACGCTCTTCAGCAGCTTCAGCGCGTCGGCCTTCGGGCGCTGGAAGGCGTTGCGGCCCATGATCGAGCCGAAGGAGCCGCCGTCGGCGAGGCCCTTGATCTCGGCCAGCACCTCGTCGGTGCCCTTCGCCTCGCCGCCCGAGAAGATGACGATGCGGCGGCCGCCGAACGCCGCCTGCACGACGTGGCGCGTGCGCTCGGCCAGCGAACCGACGGCGATCTTCTCGCTCTCGTAGACCTTCTTGGCCGCTTCCTGCTCCAGGTGCTCGGTCGCCGGCTTGACCTTGATGATGTGCGCGCCGAGCTGGGCGGCGATCTGCGCCGCGTAGGCGGCGACGTCGATCGCGGTCTCGCCCTGCTTGCTCAGCGCCGTGCCGCGCGGGTAGCTCCACACCACGACCGCGAGGCCGGCTTCCTTCGCCTCCTCGCTGATCTTGCGCAGCTCCATGTACATGGCGTCGCGCTGGCTGCTGCCCGGGTAGATCGTGAAGCCGATCGCGGCGCAGCCCAGGCGCAGGGCGTCCTTGACCGAGCCGGTGATCGCGGGCTTCGGGTCCTTCGGGCCGTACAGCGAGTCGCTGTTGTTGAGCTTGAGGATCAGCGGGATACGGCCCGCGAACTTGCGCGCGCCGGCCTCGAGGAAGCCGAGCGGCGCGGCGTAGGCGTTGCAGCCGGACTCGATCGCCAGCTCGAAGTGGTAGTACGGGTCGTAGCCGGCCGGGTTCTTGGCGAACGACCGCGCCGGGCCGTGCTCGAAGCCCTGGTCCACCGGCAGGATGACGAACTTGCCGGTGCCCGCCAGGGCACCGGTGTCCATCATCCACCGCAGGTTCTTCAGGACGCCGGGGTTGTCGGACTCGTACCAGCTGAGGATCTCGTCGACGCGCTTGCTCATGGATCGGTTGGGGCGGCCCGCTCCGGGCCGCAGGGGGGAAGGCGGCGATCGTGGAGCCCTCCCCCGCGCGATGCAAGCGCGCCCGGGCGGCGGCCGCGGCCGCCGCCCGTGGCATCAGGCCTTCGGCGTCACTTCAGCTTGAGGTCGCGGCCCGACGAGCCGGTGGTGAACTCCCAGAAGAACCACAGCGGGTCGGCGGTGCCGACCTGCAGCAGGCAGCGGACCTGGTAGTGCTTGTTGGGTTCCAGGTGCTGCTTGGGCAGCGCGAACAGCACGTCGCGACGGTCCTGCTTCTTGTTGAGCGGGACGTTCGGCGTGTGGACGTGGCATGGCACCTCCTTCTTGCCGCGCGCCATCCACGCGGTGTAGTCCTCCTGGCCCTTGGCGCAGTAGTTCTTCAGCGGCTGCTTGCCGCCCTTGTTGGCCTCCCACAGCGAGATCGACGACTCGCCCAGGCGCTTCTGCATCTCGTTGCTGAACTGCACGCTGATCGTGTAGCCGCAGTCGCGGACGTCGTTCTGCCCCTCGGGCAGGTCTTCGAGCGGGTTCGGGTTCTCGAACGACGGGAACGCCGTCGGCACGCCGACGTGGTTGTGCGGCGGCCACACCACCCAGTTCGGGCTCGTCGCCGGGTCGTACGGCTCCTCCATCGAGCCCATGTCGAGCACGCCGACCGAGAAGTCCGTGTCGGTCAGGTAGGCGAAGCCCAGGCGCTTGATGTTGTGCCGCAGCATCGGGAAGCGGTGGTACGGCGTGCCGATCCAGCCGTCGACCGAGTCGCGCGCGAACTCGGCGCCGCGCTGGCCCTTGACCGTCACGATGTTGCCGCTGCCGGCCTGCTGGCCGCGGCGGGTGAAGTCCTCGTGCGCCGGGTCCTCCTCGTGGATGTCCGGGCCGTTCTTGTCGGCGAGCTCGCGGTGGTTCATCACGTACTTGGCGTGCAGGTCGGTGCCGATCGACGTCTCGGCGTCCATCTCGCACTCGGTCAGCGGCACGAACTTGCCCTCCGTCATGTTGCCCGACGTCGGGAACACGAAGCCGATCGGCTGCATGCGCACCTGGTTGATGCGGTCGAGCGCCGCCAGTTCCTCCTTGCTCGGGCGCTCGGGCAGCAGCGGCGGGCCGTAGCCGGTGCCGAACGCCACGCCGGAGTCGCCGCGCGCCCACTCGCGCCACTCGGCGTCGATCGCCTCGCTCGACTTGCCGAACACCTTGACGACGACCTCCTCGATCTGCTCGAGCGTCGGCACCTGCTTGTCGGCGTCCGGCAGCGCCAGGAAGAACGGCAGCCACTTGTCCGGATAGGCCGCCATCATCCAGGTCATCATGCTCCAGGCCTTGAGGCGGCAGTCGTTGCGGAAGCGCGACAGCTTCTCGCGCGGCACCTGCCCCAGCGCCCAGTCCTGGTTCGACATCGCCTGGTCGCGCACGGTGCGCATCCACCAGTTGGTGCCCTCCGGCAGCTCGAGCGCGTCGTCGCCCTGCGTGCCCTCGGGCAGCGCGCCCCAGCGCGAGATCGACGTGGCCTTCATGTACCACGTCACCGCGTGCACGATGCCCTGGCCGACGCCGTCGTTGCGGCCGGCGAGCAGCCCGGTGAACGTCACGTAGGCGACGAGGCTGTCCTGGATCTGGCGCGGCGAGCCGCCGACCTTGAGCACGGCGGGGCCGTTCGTGCTGCGCCATTCGTTGTTGGCGAAGCGCATCGCCGCCTTGACGTCGCCGCCGCCGCGCACGGCGGGATTGGCCTCCAGGAACACTTCGCGCTCGCGCTCGGTCGCCAGGAAGGCGTGCCACGAATAGCTGCCGATGGCGCGCTCGCGGAAGCGCAGGCGCTTGGCCATGTCCTCGCCCATCAGGTAGACGCCGAACTCGACGGCGCGCTCGGCCCACTTGACGGCGTTGTCGGCCATCTCCTGCGTGCCGCGCGTCCACACCGTGAAGTTCTCCGACTTGGCGCCGAAGATGTTGAAGTTCGGCTTCTTCATCCAGTCGGGCGCGGCGTCGCGCAGTGCCACCAGCTCCGCCGGCATCTCCGCCTCGGGCAGCTGCGTGACCGGGTACTCCTTGCGCGCCAGCTCGACCGCGCGCTTCTCGATCTCCTTCATCTTCAGCGCCATCGCGATCTGCGGCTCGGTGCCGAAGAAGCCGGGGCCTTCCTTGTAGCCCAGCGCGAGGTTGGCCTCCTTGTCCATCGGGTTGTAGTAGACGGCCTTCTCCAGGTGGAAGGTCGCCCGCACCGCATTGCCCGCTTCCTTCAGCTTGAGGCCGAGCTTCTTGTGCTGGTCGCCGAGCTTGACCGAGGTCTTGGCCCACTCGTCCATGACCTTGAAGCGCCCCTCGTAGCTGGCCTTGTCGACCCACTTCTTGCGCTTCTCGGGCGGCAGCGCCACCCACTGGTCCTTCTCCTTCTTGAAGCCCAGCTCGCCGCGCGCGCCCGGCTGGTTCGGGTCGTACTGCAGCACGAGGTCGTAGGCCTGCTTGGCGCGCTGGCCGACCTTCTGCGACTTGGCGGTGCTGGCGAAGTTCGACAGCGTGCTCACGCACGCCTTGATCAGGTCCTGCTCCTCCTTGGCGAAGGCGTCCTGCGCGGCGGCGGGACGGACGGCGAGGGCCAGCGCGAGGCCGGCGAGCAGGGAGACGCGACGGAGGTTCCGGGTCATCGTGGGGTCGATCGGTGCCTGGGCGGGGCGCGGCAGTCTACGCCGTCGTCCCTGCGCCGCCATCGGGCACGCCAACTACGCGGCCGAGGTCGCCGCCAACGACGCGGGGCGGGCTCCAGGCCCGCCCCGCATGCGTTCGATCGACGCGGCGGCCGTCGCCGCCGCCGCCAGCGTCACGACCCGAGGATCCAGCCGTAGGCCTTCGAGGTCACGAAGCCGAAGGCGTTGCTCGCGTCGAGCACGGCGGCCTGGTTGTAGAGCTTGACGCCCGACAGCGGCAGCGCGTTCGGCACCGCGAAGTTCCACGTCGCCGTGGCGCCGGCGCCGACGACCGTGTCGGTGGCGTCGACCGAGACGCGCAGCGGGCAGCCCGGCGCGCCGAGGATGCCGAGGTCGAGCGGCAGCGGACCGAGCGGGCCGGCCGTGTTGCTGGTGCCGATCACCATCACGGCGAGGCCGAACGACAGGTTGTCGAGGCCGACCGTCAGCGTGCCGCCCAGCGTCGGCTGCGAGCTGGCCGGCATGCTGGTCATGCCGAGCGCGCCGGCGCAACCGTTGCCGAAGAACCCGTAGCCGGCGCTGCCGTTGACGTTGTGCGAGTCGTAGTACAGCGTGCCGCTCCAGCTGCGCGGCGTGTTGAGCGTGCCGGTCGCGAACGGCCCGGCCGTGGTGACGGCCGCCGCGCCGAGGGTGAGCGACAGGTCGCCGTTGCCGAACGTGCTGGCACCGGTGAGGTAGCGCGGGCTGACGCCGTTGTAGCGCAGCGCGACGCCGTACTGGCCCGGCGGGATGTACAGCGGCTGCGCCAACACGGCGTTCGACGGCTGGTTGGCGACCGCGTTCGACGTGCCGCTGGCGACGCCGACCTGGGTCCAGGCCGCCGGCACGAACTCGCTGCCGACGTAGCTGCCCTGCTTGAGGTAGACGTCGAGGGTGAACGGCGCGCTCACCGTCGAGGTGATCACGTCCAGCGAGCTGACCTCGATGCCGGACGGGTTGAGCACGTTGGCGTCGAAGTAGACGGTCCACAGCGACGAGCCGCCGTTGTTGGCGGCGAGGTTGGTCGACAGGCTCTGCTGCGGCACGATCGAGCGCACGATCGTCGATGCCGGGCCGCACAGGCGCGTGGCCGTCAGGCTGACGTTGACCGGGCTGACGCCGGCGTAGAACCGGATCGGATTCTGCAGGGTGCTGTCGGTCACGCCGTCGCCGTCGAGGTCCCAGGCCCAGCTCGTCGCCGGCATGTCCGACGTGTCGGTGAACTGCACCGTCTGCGCCGCGACCACCTGCGTGCTGAAGTTGGCGGTGATGCGGTCGGTGTTGACGTAGTTCGTGCGCGTCAGCGTGGCCGGCGGGTTGACGCCGTCGTTGACCGTCAAGGTGACCGAGTAGCTGCCGCACGCCGTGTAGGTCCACGACGGGTTCGGCAGCGTGCTGTCGACGACGGTGTCGCCGTCGAAGTCCCAGGCGTAGCCGGTGATGCCGCCGGGGGCGCTGCTGAACGACGTGCTGGTGAAGTTGACGGCCAGCGGCGACGCGCCGCCGGTGACGTTGGCGTCGAAGCCGGCGATGAGGCCGGCGGCCGGCGCGTACGTGAACTCGATCACGTTCGCCATCTCGCCCGTCCACGCGGTCGCCGTCGCCGCCGGCGGATTGGCGACGCTGTAGACGCGGCGCGCCCGGGCGACGCCCGCGGTCGTCACGGCGTCCATCGTCGGCGTGTTCGCCGCCGTCAAGCCGAAGTGGGTCGTGTCGATGGTCAGGTCGCCGGCGTTCGGGTCGTAGAGGAACGGCGTCGCCAGCGAGACGGTCACGTAGAACGGCCCCGGCACGCCCGCCGTCGAGGAACCGGGCGGGATCGTGAAGGCGCCGTTGAAGACCGTCGCCCGGTTGGCCCCGTGGTTGCTGTTCCACGTCGTCGACACGCCGAGGTGGTCGATCGGCGCCGTCGACATGTCGATCTGCAGCGTGCCCGACGAACCCGTCCACGTCGCTGTCGAGGCATTCGCACGCCAGCGCAGTTGCTGGATCAGGATCGGCGCGGTCACGCCCGCCCCGGTGAAGTGCGAGCTGTCGTAGATGTAGAGGACGCGCGCGGCGGCGACGTCGAACGGCCAGGTAGTCGACGAGTTGCCGTCGACGGTGGCGGCGGATTGCGGCACGACGAGCGTGACCTGGGCGGAGACGGCGGCCGCGAG
>JBKDXM010000020.1:0-55493 GCA_046306335.1 Planctomycetota bacterium | reverse complement strand
GGGTGAAATCCAACGCCGTGGCCTCCGCTGCGGCGCGGAAGAGGCCGCAGCAGTGCCATAGGGGCACGCAGCAGCGGTTTGGTTGCACGGCGGCGCGAAAAACTTCGCGCAACAACAATCGAGCGATCAGGTCAGGGACCTACCTGCCGCTGGCCTTCTCGGCGGCTGCGATCACGACGGAGGCCGGCTGGTTGCCCACGAGCCGGTCGGTCTCGTTGCCCTTCTCGTCGAAGAAGACCAAGGTCGGCAGCGCGCGGATGCCGTACGCCGCCATCGCTTGACGCGGCGGCAACGCGCTGCGGTCGGACACGTCGGCGACGATGCGCGCGAAGCCCTGCAGGGCCTTCGCCACGTTCGGATCGGCCAAGGACTCACGGTCCTGGATCGTGCAGGCTCGTCACCAGTCGGCCGTGGCGTACAACACGACCGGTTGGCCGATCGAACGGGCGGCGGACATGGCGTCCGGCGAATAGGGCTCGAAGCGGACCTTGCCCTTCTTGCCGCATGCGCCTGCCGCAGTCATGACGACGATGGCAAGGGTGGCGAGGGGACCACGCACGGTCGAGTTGCTCGGCATGCGCGGTCTATCGGCCAGATCGGTCGTCTACTCGCCAGGGCAGCAACGCGCCGGCGGCATGGCGCTCTGGGACGCGGTGGCCGCGCTGCGCGGCCGGCGCAGGGGCGCAGCCGCCGCTGCGGCCGCAGCGCGGCCAACTGCGGCGGGGTTGCCGCCGCTCAGTTGGCGACGACCGTCAGGGTGACGTCGTTGCCCGCGAGGTAGAGCGTCAGGGTCGGGGCGAAGTCCAGCGACTGGCATTCGAGTTGCATGCCAATGAGCGCTGGGGTGCTCGGGATCGAGAACTGCAACGTCGGCCGCGAGACGCTGTCGGTCACTTGCAAGCCGAGGATCGGCAGCGCCGTCGGATCGACGCGCAGCGAGCCTTCGACCGAGATGCCCGGGATGCTGACCGGGAGGACGCCAGCGAACGGCATGGAGAACAGGAAGCCGGCGACGTGACCCGGCAGGCCCGGCGGCATGACGTGACGGAAGACGACCGTAGCGCCCAGCGCCGGCGTGCCGGTGAGGCGCGTGCGGCGCTGCTGGATCTGCGGGATCGCGAAGATCTGCTGCGTCCAGCCCTGATCGCCATCCATGAAGCCGAAGCGGGTGCTCGGACCGAAGTCGAGGTCGCCGAAGCCGGCGCCGCCGTTGGCGCGCAGGCTGGCGTCGATGTTGACGAAGTACTGGATGCTCTTGCACGAGCTCGCCGAACCAGCCTCAGGCACGGCGAAGCTGCGGGTCGGCATCGCGAGGGACGCCGCCACGCCATACGGCGTCGTGTAGTTGACTGCCTCGGGCGAGCCGTTCGGGCGGAAGCCGTTCCAGACCGCGTAATCGCGCACATTGCCGCGATAGGCCGGCGCGAGGCAACCGCAGACCGAAACCGAAGACGGCAGCCGAATCGGTGGGAAGCGACGACGCGCGGCGCGGACGTTCCATGGCGCGAGGACGTGGCACCGCGCCAACGCAGCAAGGCTCGCGTTGCGTGCGCCGACCGCAGGCCCAACCGTCGCCGCGAAGGTTGGTCTCGAATCGGGGCGCGCAGCGCCGCTGCGAACTGCCGCTGCCGCCGGCGCAGTGGCACGCGGTGCGTCGTTGCGCGCACTGGCGCGCGACGACCGGCCCGCCGCGCTGCACCGCAAAGGGTAACCTAGTCGACCGACCGCGTGCATGGGGCACGCGCCGGGTGCGAGAGCAACCTATGCTGCTGCGCCTATGTTCCGGCCTCGTCGCGATGGCCATCCTGATCGCGACCACTGCGGCCCAATCGATCAGCGTGCCCGACCGCACGCTCTACGAAGGGGAGACGATCGACGTCACCTACAGCGATCCGAACATCCAGAACCGCTTCGTCCACGTGACCGTCAACAACGGCGACCACGTCAACCCGCAGGTCGACACGGTGGAGATCTGGCTCGGCCCC
Organism: Planctomycetota bacterium; assembly: GCA_046306335.1. Classification (GTDB taxonomy): domain Bacteria; phylum Planctomycetota; class UBA1135; order UBA1135; family UBA2386; genus UBA2386. The sequence goes on along the minus strand of JBKDXM010000020.1, from coordinate 53,508 downwards.
GACGGCAAGGGTTCGCGGCCGTACACGGTCCGAACCGGTTGGTGGGGCGCGGTGTTCAACTGCCGCGGGGCAGCCGAGGTCACGCGATCCGTCTCGCCGCCCGGTCAGGATCGCACGTAGTCGCGCAACCGGTTCAGCATCGCCGCCTGCATCTCCTGCAATTGCCGTCCGGGCACCGGCGCGCCCTGCAGCAACACGATCAGCGCCAGGGCGTGTTCGGTCGCCACCTGGGCCGTCGCCGCATCGACGATGTGCACGCGGGCGTCGGCCCGCAGCAAGCCGATCGGCTGGGTCGCAGACCACGGCGTCCCTGCCGGCTGCAGCAATCGGGAGCGGACGCGCGCCAATCCCATCTCGGCGGCGGCGCGGGCGACGGGCGACGCTGCGGCGTCGTCGCAAACGCGCAGCAAGTCGCCCAGGTTCGCGCGCAGTTGGCGGGCGACATGGAGCGCCGCGCGCGCGCGCGCATCGTCCGGCTGGTCGATGCGCTGCAGCAGTTCGATCGCGTCCTCCGGCGTCATCGTCTGGAGGCTGTTGCGGCGCTCCGGCCAGACGAGGCCGGCGACGACCACGACGGTCGCCGCCGACATCGCCACCGCGCCGGCGTGCAGTCCGAGGAACGCCAGCGTCGCGGCCGCGACAGCGCGCCACGGCGCGACCCTGCGCGGCCGCGCGACCTCGGCCGGCGGCGCCGCGACCGCGCTTGGCGGCGCTGCGTCCGCCGTGGCTGCGGCGACGACGCGGTCCACCCAAGCCGAGGTCACCGGCGCAACGGCGCGGCCTTCGGCCTGGCGCAGCCGGGCGAGGATGGCGCGCAACTCCGCCGGCGGCGGCGGGGAGCCGTCGGCACCGCCCGAGCATCGGTCGCGATCGGTCATGCCTCGCCTCGCAGGCGCATCGGCGCGCGGTCGCGCGCGTGCAAGGTGTAGCCGAGGCGCTGCAGCGCATCGCGCAGGGCGCGACGGCCGAAGTGGCGGGCGACGTAGATGGCGGTGCGGGTGGTCTGCAGCGCCTCGGCGAGCGCGCTCGCCGACACCGCGCCACCGTGCGCCAAGTCCGCCTGCAACACGGCGCGCTGCTGGTTCGACAGGCACTCCATGCACTGCGCCAAGGTCGCGGCGAACCGCGTGGAAGCAACCTCCGCTTCGGCGGCGATCGCCGCCGTCACGGGCGACGCGTCCAGCGTGGGCTCCTCGTCGAGGTCGCCGCGATAGACGATTTCGAGCCGGCGCTGCTCCTCGGCAAGCGACGAGGCGCGATTGCGCGCGACGACGTACAGCCAGGCCGCCGGCGAGATCCAGCGTTCGTCGTAGCGCGCGCCGGCGCGCCACGTCCGGATCAGCGCGTCCGCCAGGGCGTCCTCCAGCATCTGGCGATCGAGTTGGCCGACGAACTCGCTCTCCAGCACGGCGAGCACCGCGCCGGCATGGTCGGCGAGCAGTCGGCGCAAACCCTCCGGATCGCCGCGGGCCAACAGGCTGGCCGTCTCGGCGTCGCGCCGTTCGCGCACCGTTTCGTCGACTGGGTTCACCATGGCATGGCGGGGTGGGTCGATGGCGCAATGTAGCGACAACATGCCGGCTTGTCGCGCCGTGCCCGCTGTTCGGATCGCCCGAATTTTCCCACTAAGATCCGCGGGTTTTTCGGGTCTTAGCCCATGCGCGGGTGTCCCTCCCGCGACCCGGAGCGGCCAACGGTCGCCGCCGGCGATCCGTCCTCACCACCAGGAACGCACCGACCATGGCGCCAGACGACTCCCGAGGCAGTTCACGCCCGCACGACCGACCCGTCGACGACGCCCGCGGCGCCGCGGCCCCGTCGACGGGCGTCCCGGCGAGCCTGGCGGCGACCGTGGCCCACGACGTCAACAACATGCTGACCGTAGTGATCGGTTCCATCGAGCACATCGGCCTCCAGCTGCCGCCCACCCACCCGGCGGTCCCCGACCTCGTCGTCGCGCGCGACGCCGCCCAGCGGGCCGCCGGCATGACCCGGCGCCTGCTGCAGGCGACCGCGCCGGCGACGCTCGCGGCCACCGACGCCAACGCGGTGGTGGCCAGCGCCCTGACCAGCCTCCAGCGCATGCTCGGCAGCCGCATCCAGCTGGCACACGAACTCGCCGGCGACCTCTGGCCCGCGCACGCGGATGCCGAAGGGCTCTGGCAACTGCTGTTCAACCTCGGGTGCAACGCGCGCGAGGCGATGCCGGACGGCGGCTCGCTGCGGATCCGCACGCGCAACACGACCTTGACGTCGCACTGCGTGACAGCGACCCGGACGGTCGTCGCCGGCGACTACGTGGCGATCGAGGTGACCGACACGGGCACCGGGATGGACCAGTCCGTGCAGCAGCGCATGTTCGAACCCCGCTTCAGCACGCGCTCCGGCGTCGGACGCGGCCTCGGCATGGCGGCCGTCGCGCGCATCGTCCAGGAAGCCCGCGGCGGCGTGCGCGTGCGCAGCGAACCCGGCCGCGGCACGAAGATCGAGGTGCTGCTGCCGCGCTCGGTCGTCTGACGGCGACGGCGCGACGCGCCGGCCTGCGCGCGGCGGCACCGGCGCATCCGCGCCCGGCGCCGAATCGGGGCCCGGACGGGCGATGCGATTGACGGTGGCCGGCACGCCGGGGAAGGTCCCGCGTGCGCAGCGGCGCCAAGACTGCGCCTCGCGCTCCCACACCTGCCATCGATGTCCGGCGCCTTCGACGCTCGCTCCTTCCGCCGCGCCTACGACGAGTTGGTCGTCGGCGGCCGTTTCCACGAGGTGCCCGAGTACTACCCGCGCTACCGCACGCGCTACGAAGCACTGTACCGGACCTACGCCGAGCGCGCCGGCAGCGAGCCGCTCGACGTGCTCGACATCGGCGGCGGCATCTACGCCACGCTCGCGACGGCGCTGCGCGGCGATCGTTGCACGGTCGCCGACCTCGGCGCCACCAACGCGGACTACCTGCAGCGCTGCGGCGTCGCCAGCGTCGAGTGGAACCTGTGCGCCGACGCGCAGCCGTTCACGGCCCGCTTCGACGCGATCGTCTTCTCGGAGGTCATCGAGCACCTGCCGGTGCCGTCGCATCTGGTGCTCGAACGCCTGCGCCGCGCGCTCAAGCCGGGCGGCTTCCTGCTGTGCACGACGCCCAACCTCTACCGGCTGCGCAACGTCGTCTACATGGCGCTCGGTCGGCAGATCTTCGACCACTTCCGCATGCCGGAAGGACGCGGACTCGGCCACGTGCTCGAGTTCAGCCGCGAGCATCTGGCGTGGCAGATCGAGCGGGCGGGACTGCGGCTCGAAGCGATCGATCTGCGGTACTTCCCCCACCAGCCGTACTCGCTGCCGTTCCGCCTGTTGTCGTGGCTCGGACGGCCGCTGTTCCTGGTGCCGCGCTGGCGCGACTGCCTCGTCGCCATCGCGCACGCGCCGTCGTGAGCGGCGCGGCGGCCGTGCACCGCCCGTCGCGCTGGCGCGCGCTCGCCGCCGCGGCGGCCGCTGCGATCGCCGTCGGCTGCGCCGCGGACGCCCCCAGTCGCCCGACGACGCCACCAACGCCGGTCCATTCCACCGCCGCGCCGGCGCGCGACCGGCTGCTCGTCGTCGCCCCGGCGGCGTTCGCCTCGGCACTCGCCGACTTCTGCCGCGAGCGCGCGCGCCAGCGCGCGGCGCCGGTCGACTTCCTCGCCCTGGAGGACGTGCCGGTCGATCCCGCGGCGCCCGGCTGCGACCTCCCCGAACGGCTGAAGCGCGAACTGCACCGCCGCTGGCGCGACGCCGGCCTCGCCGCGGTGCTGCTCGTCGGCGACGCCGACGTGATGCCGGTGCGCTTCATGATGCTCGACCGCGTCACGGCGTCGGCGTTCGACACCGCGTTCTACGCCAGCGACCTGTACTACGCCGACCTCGCGCACGGCGACGGCGCCTTCGACGATTGGAACGCCGCCAAGACCGGGGTCGATGGCGCCTACTTCGGCCAGGTGCACGGCGAGCGCCACAAGGACGGCCCGATCAACCGCGACGGCGTCTCGTACACGCCCGAGATCGCGTGCGGCCGCTGGCCCGTGTCGACGCCGGCGCAGGCGCGCGAGGTCGCCGACAAGACGCTGCGGCATCAGGCGGCGGTGGCGGCGGCGGCAGCGCGAGCCGGCGCGCCGCCGGCGGCCGCGGCGCAGCTGCGCTTCTTCTTCAGCGGCGGCTGGATCGACAACCGCGACCGCGCCGAGGCGCTCCGCGCGCGGCTGCGCGCCGACGGCGCCTGGTCCCACGAGGCGCACGCGTGGTACCTGCACGGACGCGAGCCGTCGCTGCCGGCCGTCGCCACCGCGCTGGCGGACGGCGCCGTCGCGCTCTTCCACACCGGCCACGGCCAGCCGTGGGGCTGGGAGGGCTGCCTCGATGGCGCCGCGCTCGCCGCGGCGCCGGCGACCGACGCGCCGCCGCTGCTGTTCTCGATCGGCTGCTCCACCGCCGTCGTGTGCGCGCAGCCGCCGTACGACGGCTACCGCGACGTCGCCGGCGTCGATCACGCCGGCACCAACGCCGGCGAGGTCTTCGCCGCGCCGCCGCCGCCGCCCGCGTGCCTGCAGACCGGATCGTTCAACGCCACCAGCATGGCGGAGGCAGCCGTGCGCCGTCGCGACGGCGGCGCGATCGCCGCGATCGGCTGCGTCACCGGCAGCCAACCTTGCGCGCACACGCTGCTCGACGGCTTCGTCGCCGCGATGTCGAGCGCGCCGACGGCCGCAGTCGGCGACTGGTGGACCGCGGCGCTGCGCGAGTACGTGCGGACCGAGCGACTGATGGAGTTGACGCCGACGGCGAGTTGGTACCCGGCGAGCGTGTTCTTCCAGGCCATGAAGTTCGTCTGCCTCGGCGATCCGACCGTGCGACTGCGCTGACCAGCCGCCGGCGCAGGCTTCAGGCCAGCGCCTGCCGCAGCAACGCGGCCGCGGCGATCACCGCCCACACGACTTCGAGCCAGAACGCCTGCCACGTACGTTTGCGCCAGCACACCCACGCGACGCCGAGACCGCCGGTCAGGTTGAGCAGTTGGTAGGCGGCGTCGGCAGGGGCGATCGCGCCGAAGCTCGACAGCGCGAACGCGCCGACGATGGCCAGGGTGCCGTACCAGCCGGCGATCTCCGCCGCGAGGGAGAAGGGGAGGACGTCCGCGCGGGTCATGGCGGCAGTCTGCCCGCCGGCGACGGCGGATGCAGCGCCGATCCGGCGCAGTCGCAGCGGCCGCCACCGCCGCGCGACCGCCCGATGCGGCCGCCGTCTCGCCGCGCGCGGCAATCGCCATTGCGCCTCGCCCCCCTCGCGGGCCGATGCATGGGGCGATGCGCCGGCGGATGCGCCACGAGGGGACCACCGCGCGCGACCGCACCGAACGCCGCGCCATGTCCCGCACCCGCATCGCCATCGCTGCGCTCGCCGCCGCGCTCGCGCTCCTGCTCGCGCTCGCAGCGCCATGGTCCGCGGGGAGCGCGCCGCCCGCAGGCAGGCCGTCGCCACCGCCGCCGGGCGCACTGCCGGCTGCCGCCGCCAGCGCGGACCTCGCGGCGGCTCCCGGCGCGGCGCCGCTGCTGGAACCCGCCGACCGAACCGCCGCGCCCGCGGCCGGGGCCGCGCCCGCGCTGCCGGCGCAAGGCCTGCGCGGGCGGGACGACGCGGCGAACGGCGCCGCGGCCGCCGGAGTGCGGCTGGCGGCGCTGCCAGCACCGGCGTGGTCGCCGATGGCGCTGGCGCAGCCGCTCGCACAAGGCGTCGCGCCGGCGCCCTTCCGCGAAACCCGCAGCGACGGCGATGGCCGCTTCGAACTCGCCTTGCCGGCGGCTGCCGTCGGCGTGCCGATCGAACTGTGGACGGTGGCCGACAACGGCAGCGACGCCGACGCGGTGACGCACCACGCGGGGCTCGGCGACGGCGAATGGCGCGAACTCGGCGACGTCCGGCTGGCGCCGGCGTTCCCGGTCGATGGCCGCGTCGTCGACCAGAGCGGCCAGCCGATCGCCGAGGCGACGATCACCGTCTGGGCGGCGGACGCCGACCCGGGCAGCCTGCCGGCGATCGGCGAACGCCGCATCCGCTCCGACGGCGATGGCCGCTTCCGCATCGCGCATCTGGGCAAGGGCGTGTTCGGCGTCGCCGCGATGGCCCCGGGCTACGCGCGCTGGGAACGCGAACGCCAGCACGTCTTCGACGACCAGCCGAACGAGTTGCTGGTGACGCTGGCGCCGGGCGGGGCGGTGGCCGGCGTCGTCGTCGACCGCGACGGCGCGCCGATCCCGCATGCCTTCGTCGCCGGCGACGCGGAGGACCCGTCCAACCTGGCGCGCCCCAGCGCGCGCTGCGACGCGACCGGGCGCTTCCTGCTCGCCGGCCTCGACCGCGGCGCATGGACCGTGCGCGCGAGCGCGCCGACGCACCAGACCGCCGTCGTGCACGGCGTCGCCGCCGGCATGCACGGCCTGCGCCTCGCGCTGGCGCCGCACGGCAGCGTGCGGCTGCGCGTCACCGACGCCGCCGGCACGCCGCTGCGCCGCTACACGGTGACGGCGCGCCCGCCGCGTCATCACGCCGATGCGGGACTGCGCGCGCTGGCGCCGCGGCCGATCGGCCCCGACGACGTGCGCGACGGCGCCTGCATGCTGCCCGGCTTCGACGACGGCGCGTGGCAACTGGAGGTGCAGGCCCCGGAGCAGGCGCTGGCGTTCTCCGACGTGGTCGACGTGCAGGCCGGACGCGTCACCGAGGTCACCGTGGTCGTGCGGGCAGGCGGCGCGCTCGCGGGCGTCGCCCGCGACGCCGCCGGCGCACCGCTCGTCGGCGCCGCCGTGCAGACGCAGCCCGACGGCTTCGGCGACGGCGAGCTGGGCGCCGTGTTCCGCGGCCTGCAAGTCTGGGAGGTCACGTCCGCCGCGGTGGTGACGGACGCCGCCGGCCGCTTCGCCATGGCCCACCTCGCGCCCGGCGCCTACCAGCTGCGCATCACGCCCGTCGACGGCATGCCGAGCTTCGTCCGCGGTCTGCTGGTGCGCGAAGGCGAGACGACCGCCGCGCCGGAGCTGCGTCTGGCGCGCGGCTGCGCCGTGGCCGGTTCGGCGCGTCACGACGACGAGGCCGCCGCCGAGGCGGACGTGAGCGTCCAGATCATGGCGATCGACGTGCCGGACCTGCCGGCCGGCTACACGATCGAGGCGGCGGTCGACGCCCACGGGCGCTTCCGGCTGCCGATGCGGTTGCGGCCGGGACACTACGTTGCGATGGCGGGCCGCCGTCTGCGCGACAACCCGTTCCAGGAAGACGCCGACCGCGAAGCGAGCCGCCGCGAGTTCCGCATCGACGACGCGCTGCCCGAACTGGCGCTGACGCTGCGTTTCCCGCGCTGAACCGCTGCGGCCACCGCGGGCCGGTGCGGACGTGCGGCTCGCAGCGGGTCGGGTCGCCGCTCAGCGGCGGATGGCAGCCGCCGCGTCGATCAGGCCCCAGCCGAACGTGGTGTCGTAGCCGGGCGCGCCGAGGTTGACGCACGAGCCCTCGATCGCCGCCCGGATCTGCGCCGCCGTGTACCTCGGCCGCACCGACTTCACCAGCGCAGCGACCGCGGCGACGTGCGGCGTCGCCATCGACGTGCCCTGGTAGAAGTAGTAGCCGAACGCGCGCGGCGAACCCGGTTGGAAGGTCTGCTGCAGGATGCCATCGCCGTAGCGATCGCCGTTCTGGTCGATGTTCGTCTGACCGCCCGGCGCGACGACGTCGATGCCCGTGCCGAACGTCGAGTACGACGCCCGCGCGCCGTCGAAGCGCGTCGCGCCGACGGCGATGCACTGCGTGTAGAGCGCCGGGAAGTTGACGCCCGCCGTGCCGCTGTTGCCCGCGGCCGCGCAGATGACGACGTTGCGGCCGGCGGCGAACGCGATCGCGTTCTGCATGGTCGACGAGCCGACGGTGCTGCCGAGGCTCAGGTTGATGACGCCGGCGCCGTTGTTGGCCGCCCAGGTGATGCCGTTGGCGATCCACGTGTGGTTGCCGACGCCCCTCGCGTCGAGCACGCGCACCGGCATGATCGTGCAGTTGCGGGCGATGCCGGCGCAGCCGATGCCGTTGCCGGTGACCTGGCCGATGGTGCCCGCGACGTGCGTGCCGTGGCTGTTCTCGTCGTTGGGGTGGCCGTCGCCGGTGACGGCGTCGAACGGGGCCGCGAACGGCCGGCCGACGAGGTCGGGCGCGACCAGGAACGCGCCGTAGTTCTCGTAGGCCACGCCGGTGTCGATCACCGCCACGCGCACGCCCGCGCCGGTCGCGCCCGCGTCCCACGCCGCCTCGGACTTGACGCCGAAGTTGGACGCGACGCCGTTCGAGCGCGCGCCGGCGTTGTACATGTTCCACTGGAAGCCGGCCCAGTGCGGGTCGGCCGGGGCGATGGTCGTGCGCGCCGTGGCCTCCAGTTCGGCGTAGGCGACGGCCGGTTGCCGGGCGAACCAGCGGACCAGCGGCCGCCCGGCGTCGGGCGCGCATTCGAGGACGTAGAACTCGCCGCTGCGGCCGCGGTCGGCCAGTCGCAGGCCGGACGCGCCGGCGAACGCGCGCACCGATCCCTCCGAGGCCGCGCGCTTGAAGCGCACCACGACGCGATGGCGCAGCAGTTCCTCCGGCTGGGTGGCGGCATTGACGAAGCCGCCGCCGCCCGCCACGGCCTCCGGCTGCTGGGCGGCTGCCGCCGCGAGGACGAGACCCGACACGAACGCCACGGAGACGAAGCGATGCATACGGTCGACTCGCCCGGCGGATCCGCGTTCGCGTCGCCGACAGGCTGCGCGAACGCGGGCCGCGCGCCGATGCGCGGCCTGGCAGTCGCCCCGGGAAGGGCCAGGCCGGGGTTATCGGTGGGCGCGGAGCGGACTGGAGGCGCTGGTCCACGCGCGGGACGCGGCGCGGCGACGGCGCGATGCCATGGTCGTTGCCTCGGCCGCGCCCCGCACCTAGCGTCCGTCGCCCCGCCCCCCCATGCGCGTCGTCGTCGCCGAGAAACCCTCCGTCGCCCGCGGCCTCGCCAAGGTCCTCGGCGCCAACCAGCGCCACGACGGCTACCTCGAGGGCAACGGCTGGCAGGTTACCTGGGCGATCGGGCACCTCGTGCAGTTGAAGACGCCCGACGAGTACGACCCGGCGAACAAACGCTGGTCGATGGAGCGGCTGCCGTTCGTGCCCGCGCGCTTCGAGCTGCGGCCGACCGACGGCGACACCCGCAAGCAGCTCGACGTCGTCGTCCGCCTGTGCATGGCCGCCGACGAGCTGGTGTGCGCGACGGACGCCGGGCGCGAGGGCGAGTTGATCTTCCGCTACATCCTCGACTGGGCCGGCTGCGCCGGGCGCGGCCACACCCGCCTGTGGCTCAGCTCGCTGACCGAGGAGGCGATCGAGCAGGCGTTCGCCGCGCGCAAGCCGGGCAACGCCTACGACGCGCTGCACGACGCCGCCCGCAGCCGCAGCGAAGCCGACTGGATCGTCGGCCTCAACGCCACGCGCGCCTACACCGTCCGCTACGGCGGCGGCGCGGTGCTGTGGAGCGTCGGCCGCGTGCAGACGCCGGTGCTGGCGCTGATCGCGCAGCGCGACGACGAGATCCGCGTGTTCGACGCCCGGCCGTTCTGGGAGCTGCGCACGCGCTACCGCGGCGCGCGCTTCCGCCACGCCGGCGAACGCTTCCGCGAGCAGGCCCCGGCGCAGGAACTGCTGGCCAAGGTCTCGGACCAGCCGCTGCGCGTCGACCGGCTGGAGCGACGCACCGAGTCGCTGCCGCCGCCGCTGCTGCACGACCTGACGCAGCTGCAGCGCGACATGAACCTGCGGCACGGCCTGTCGGCGCAGCGCACGCTCGAAGTCGCGCAGGAGCTGTACGAGAAGAAGCTGCTGACCTACCCGCGCACGGACAGCCGGCACCTGCCGCTCGACATGGTCGACGACGTGCGCACGGCGCTGTCGCAACTGCGCGCGTGGGACAAGGACAAGCTCGCCGTGCTGGCGCGCTGGATCCAGGGCGCGCCCGACGGCGAGCGCGGACCGAAGGCGCGCAAGAAGCGCGTGTTCGACGACGACAAGGTCAGCGACCACCACGCCATCGTGCCGACCGGCCGCGTCGAGGCGCTGTCCGGCGAGGCGCAGCTGGTGTTCGACGCGGTGGCGACGCGCTTCGTGCAGGCCTTCCTCGGCGACCGCGTGCAGGACGTGACCACGGCGCACGCGAGCAGCAACGGCGTGCCGTTCCGGGCCCGCGGCGTGGTCGTCACCGACCCGGGCTGGAGCGCGCTCGAGCCCGAGGCGCCGAAGAAGAAGCGCGGCAAGAAGAAGGCCGGCGACGCCGACGAGGACGACGGCGACGACGCGCAGGAGCTGCCGGACCTGCGCGAGGGCGAGTCGGGGCCGCACCAGCCGGAGCTGCACGAGGGCGTGACCAAGCCGCCGCGGCCATACACCGAGAACACGCTGCTGGCGGCGATGGAGACCGCCGGCAGGACGATGGACGACGAGCAGCTGCGCGAGGCCATGCGCGCGCGCGGCCTCGGCACGCCGGCGACGCGCGCGTCGATCCTGGAGACGCTGATCAGCCGCCGCTACGTCGAACGCGACAAGCGCGCGCTGCGCGTGACCGATCTCGGCCGCTACCTGATCGCGATCATCGCCGACCCGCTGCTCAAGTCGGCGGAGCTCACCGGCGAGTGGGAGTGGAAGCTCGGCGAGGTCGAGCGCGGCCGGCTGAGCCGCGCGGCGTTCATGCAGGAGATCGGCGAGCGCATCCGCGCGCTGATCGCCAGCGGCCTGTCGCCGCGCAACGAGCACGAAGGACTCGGCCGATGCCCGCGCTGCAAGGCCGACGTCGTCGAGGGCCGCGAGGCCTGGGGCTGCGCGCGCTGGCGCGACGGCTGCGCCTTCCGGCTGCCCAAGGTCTACCGCGGCGCCGCGCTGGCGCGCGAGCAGGTGCGCGAGCTGCTGTTCCGCGGCGTCAGCCTGCGACCGGTGACGATCGACGGCGCGCCGCGCATCGTCTGCCGCACGGCGACCGGCGAGCTGATCGACCTCGCGCCGCCCAACCGCGAGGCGCAGCGATCGGGGCCGAAGGCCAAGGGCCGCGCGCCGCGCAAGCGCAAGGCGGCGGACGGCGGGTAGCGACGGGTTCTGCGGCCGGCAACGCGCGCCGTCCTCAGCGACCGAAGTGGTCTTCGTACCAGACCGACGCCCGCGCCACCGAACTGCGCGGGTACATCAGCAGGCCGGAGAACAGCTCGCCCGGCCGCATCAGGCTATCGCGGCCGAACCATATCCTCGCCTCTTCGTCGACTCCGGTGTCGGTCAGGTCGAGGAAGGCGATGCGCCCCGCCGCGGCCGTGTCGAGCGCGCGGGAGAGGTCGTCCGACGACGCCGACGATTGCACGTCCTCGTCGAACCGTTCCTTGCTGCGGAAGTTGGGCTTGTGCTGCCCGCGCGCGGCGAAGCAGGCGAGGCTGTACAGCTTGCCCGGTGTGGCGACGTACCGGGCCGCGAGCCGCGTTCCCAGCCACTCCCAGGCGCGCCCCGAGTGCATGCGCCATGCCGGCCGCAATTGCGCGTGGGACATGCCGCAGACCACGGCGAGCTTGCCGCCGGGGGCGAGGCGGTCGATCGCCGCCGTGACGTTCTGGTGCAGGACTTCCTCGCGCGCCGCGTCGGAATCCAGCGGCTGCTGGCCGCGCACCACGCGGAGCGCCAATCGGCTCGCGCGGTACCCTGCCGACGCGAGCTCGACGCGGGTCGTCGCCGTCACGACCGCCGTGCCAGCGGCGTCGAGGCCGAGCCGTGCGGGGTCCCCGGCAGCTGCATCGGCGATCGCTGCGACCGCCGGCAAGTAGGCCGTGTCCGCGGTCGCCGGCAGCTGCGCGACCAGCGCCGCGAGCGGCTGGCTGCGGGACCGCTCGGCGAGCGCCGCCAACGATTCGCGGTACGCATCGTCCCAGTGGTTCACGTCGCAGCAGCCGACCGAGATCTGCTCGCCGGCGCGGCCGCCCGCCCGCAGGCCGGCGTTGAGCGCCCGAATCGCCTCGATCCAGTCGCGGCCGAGATTCCCCTGCTTCTCGGCCAGCGTGTCGCGCGCACCCTTGACGTACTCGTCGAGCAGCCAACCGTAGGCATGGTTGGCCTCGCAGAGCACGCTGCGGAAGCCGCGTTCGTGCAAGCGGGGCAACAGCACCGCGACGAAGTCGTGATGCTCCTGCACGTGGTGCTCCTCGCCCAGCAACAGGACGTCGGAGTCGGCGATCGCCGCGACGACGCGGTCCGGCACGCCGTCCGGCGCCGTGGGCGTGGCGAAGTACAGCGCCTGGGCGGCGAGCCGCTCGGTCGGTCGCTCGTAGCTGCGGCAGCCGGGCCCAAGCGCCGCGACCAGGGCCAGCGCGGTGCCGGACCACCACGACCAGCGCCGCCGCCACGATTTGGAGCCGGACCGGCGGGGTCGCAGATCGTCGGTTGCAGGACGGCAGGAGGTCACGGGCGACGCAGAAACCGGCTGCACGGATGGTCTGGGGGGCATGGGACGGTGTCGATCCTGCAGTGCGCGGCCGACGCAACGATATTCCCCCTCCCTGCCGCCCGACGTGCCGCCCGGGCGGGGCGGCGCTCACAGCGACTTGTTGCAGCGCGTCCGGCCGGCGAAGAGCAGGCGGACGTCCGGATCGACGACCAGCTTCACCGGCTTGAAGGCGGTCGGGACGCGGAACTCCGTCTTGCCATCGCCCGCCAGCCGCACGACGACGTCGGCGTGCGGCGCCGCTCCGCCGCCGTCAGGCTTGGCGCCGACCACGCGCACGACGACCTCGACCGGCACGTCGACGCGGCTGCGGCCCGTCGCGATGTCGCGCAGCGCGCCGGTGACGACGTGCGCGCCCGCGCCGTCGCCGGCGGCGGACTCCAGGTCGGCGACCTCCAGGTCCGGGAACTTCGTCCCGAAGATCCAAGCGCCGACGAACGCGTCGAACCGCGCCGCGTCGGGCGCGCGCGCGCGCAGGCTCTCGACGAGGTCCTCGATCAACGGGAAGTCGAGGCCGTCGGGCGTCGCGACGCCGTTGCGCCACTTGGCGACGAAGTCGCGCAGGCCGGCGAGCATCGCCTCCTCGCCCATCCGCTCGCGCAGCATCCAGAACACGCTGCCGGCGCGTTCGTAGGTGACCGACTGGTCGCCGGGGCGCGAGCCGTCGGTGCGGTGGATCGCCCGTTCGTCGTCGGCGCTGCGCGCGTAGGTGTAGCGGCGCTCCCAGCGGCGACGCACCGCCGCGCCCTGCCGCTCGCCCAACTCGTGGTGCACCAGCAGCAGCGCGCTGAACTCGGCGAGGCCCTCGCTGACGATGTTGCCGCCCGGCCCCTTGCCGGGGGTCACGATGTTGCCCCACCACTGGTGGCCGGACTCGTGCGCGACGATGTAGAACGCCACGTCGAGGCGATCGTCGTCGGCGCCGCCGGACTCGTCCTCGCCCTCGATGGGCTTGGCGAGGTACCCGATGCCCTCGGCGAACGAGATGTTGCCCGGGAAACCCTGCGCGTAGCCGGCGAGGCCGGGGAACTGCGTCACCCGCAGGTTGGTCCACGGGTACGCGCCGAACCACGCGCCGTAGCGTTTGCGCGCCGCGGCCAGCGCCTTGACCATCGTGTCGACGTTGTGCGGCGTGCGCGGCGAGTAGAACACGCGCGCGCCGTCGCCGTCCTTCGCGAGCAGCGGGCCGCCGACGATGTTGAAGATGCGCACCGGGTGCTCGGTCTGCCAGACCGTGCGCCGCCGGCCGTCGACGACGGTCGACTCCTGCTCGACGCCGACGACGTTGATCGTCCAGTCGGCCGGGCCTTCGACCGCGAGCCGCACGTCGGTCGCCCAGGCCGGACCGAACAGCGGGTCGACGCGCTCCCGCCAGTGGTCGGGCGGGTACTCGCGCGCATCGCGGCGGTTGTCCTCGTCGACGCCGACGCCTTCGGCGAAGCCGACGACCGGCAGGAACGACGGCCCGAACGACGTCAGCACGACGCCGGACGGCAGCAGGAACTCGCCGGTGCCCGAGGTGATGCGCGACCAGCCGCGCGGGTACGCGCCTTCGAGCTCGAAGCGGACGGTCACCGTCTCGTTCCGCGCCAGCGGCCGCGCCGGCCGCACGACGTAGAGCCGGCTGCGGTTCTCGACCGTCGGCGCCGGTTGGTCGCGCCGCTCGGGATCGGCGGCGACGCCGTCGACCTGCCAGTTGCGCGCCGTCAGGTGGGCGCCGACCGTCAGCGGGACCTCCGCCATCGGCCTCGCGTGCGGGTTGCGCAGCACGTAGGTCGCGGCGACCGCGAGCGAGCGCGTCTCCGGGTACAGCTTTACCTCGCCGTCGACCTTGTCGAGCGCCGGCGACGGCGCGTCCTCGAAGGTCTCGGCGTTGCGCCGCCAGTACGCCTTCTCCGCCTCGCGCACCGGGGCGCCTTCGTAGCCGGCGCGCACCTCGAGGCCGGCGTGGACGGCGAGCGCCAGCACCGGCACGGCGGCGAGCGCTGGCCGCGAGAGCCCGCGCAGCAGCGCGCGCGGCGACAGGCGATCGACGACGCCGCGCAGGTCGGGCGTCCGCCGCGGCCAACAGGCGAGCGTCGCGACCACGAAGAACGCCGCCAGCGCCAGCACGAGCAGGCGGTTGGCGACGATGGCCGGCCACATGAAGGCGAGCCGGTCGAGCTCGCTCCAGGTCAGGCAGCCCCACAGGTGCCACATCGTGACCCAGTTGAGCGCACCGAACTGCGTGGCGAGGCCGGTGCCGATCAGCGCGGCGAGGGCGACCCCGTAGACGGCGAAGCGGTTGCGCACGAGCGCGTGCAACAGCGCCACGAACGCCGACCAGACGACCAGCGTCGGCGCCAGCAGGACGCCGAACACCAGCGCGAGCACCGGCAACTCGAAGCCGACTGCGAGCCCGGTCGTCGCCTGCTGCCGCAGCAGCACCACGCCGATGGCGAGCGCGGCGCAGGCGACGATCACGAGCGCCAGCACGGCGTTGGCGAGCACCTTGCCGGCGAGCATCGCCGCGGTGGGCACCGGGGCGGCGCGGTAGATGGCATGCATGCCGCAGCGCTCCTCGCGCACGAGGCTCTCGACGGTGTAGAAGAGCAGCAGCAGGCAGAGCAGCAGGGTCAGCGTCTCGAACACGCCGGTCGCCGCCGCGCCGGTCGTCATCAGCGCCTCGGTGTTGAAGGGGCCCTCGCGGAAGCTCAGCGCGCCCCATGCCTGCAGCAGGATGATCGGGCCGAACAGCCAGACGCCGGGCGAGCGCAGCAGCGCGCGTGTCTCGGCGGCGAGCACGTGCCACGTCGACGCCAGGAATCCGGGCGCGCGCGCCGTGCAGGCGGGCATGGCCCCGCGCGCAGCGAGCGCAGCGGGCGCGTCGGGGCCGCGCCGCGCGGCGTCGGCCGCCGCCTGCGCCAGCAACGCCGCCGGCTCGCCGACGCGCAGGTCGTCGTGGCCATTGCGCGCGAGCCGCCGGCCGGTGGCCCACACCGCCAGCAGGCCGACGGCGACGAAGGCGAAGCGGCTGGCGAGGAACGGCGCGTCCGGCGCGAACGCGGCCGTGTTGTAGAAGGTGACGCCGCGATCCTCCTGGACGAAGTTGCGCAGCACCCACCGCAGCCCCGCCGGGTCGGCGAGCTTGAGCAGGTCGTCGACCCACGACGGCAGCCACATCGGCTTGAAGTTCCAGACGAAGAACAGGCTGCCGACGACGAGGACTACCGGCAGCGCGAAGACGAGCACCGGCTGCCGCGTGCGCACGCCGAGCCAGCCCGAGACGCCGCCGACGAAGACCGCAGCCGGCAGCACGGCGACCAGCAGCGGCTGCAGGTAGTGCCACGCGGCGAACGGGCCGCGGACCTTCTCGTTCGGGTCGAGCGGCACGAGTTCGTAGAGCGCGACCTGCACGACCAGCCAGGCCCCCAGGATCGCGGCGAGCACGGCCAGCGACGCCGCGAAGCGGCTGAAGGCGTAGCTGACGTGCGAGATCGGCGTGGCGTGGATCAGCCGGTCGACACGCCGGTCGGCGTCGGACAGCGGCGGCATGCCGAACAGCACGGCGACGAAGAACGGCAGGATCAGGCCGAACAGCAGGAAGTCGGCGAAGACGAGGTTGAACGCCGAGTTGATCGCCAGCTTGGCGCCGCCGGTGTCGGCGCTGCCCGTGCTGACCTGCACGCCGCCGAGCACGAAGCCGAGCGACATCAGGCCGAAGACGGCGAACATCACGACGTGCAGCGGACGGCGGTGGACGCTGCGCAGCTCCAGCAGCGGCAGCGCGAGGAAGCGCGCGATCACGCCGCACCCCCGGCGCGGGCGACGGCGGCACTGCGCGCCAGCGCCGGCGGGATCTCCTCGGCCGGGCAGCGCATCAGCACGAGGTAGGCGTCCTCCAGCGTGCCCGGGCTCGGCCGGAACCCGTCCGGAGCGCTGCGCCCGGGCGGCACGAACACGCGCACGCGGTTGTTGCGGCCTTCGTCGAGCACGGCGCTCAGCACACGGTGCGCCTGCGCGAACGCCGGCAGGCCGGCGTCGGCGACGTGGCCTTCGTGGATCGCGCCATCGACGGCGCGCCGCGCCGCGGTCGGCGAGGTGTCGGCGACGACCTCGCCGGCGCGCAGCACGGCGAGGCGCGGACACAGCGTCGCGACGTCGTCGACGATGTGGGTCGACAGCAGCACGACGCGGCCGGCGCTGAGCTCCGACAGCAACCGGTAGAAGCGCTGGCGCTCCTCGGGGTCGAGGCCCGCCGTCGGCTCGTCGACGATCAGTACGCGCGGGTCGCCGGCGATCGCCTGCGCGAGGCCCAGCCGCTGCCGCATTCCGCCCGAGTAGCCGCCGACCTTGCGCTTGGCCGCGCTCGTCAGGTTGACGCGCTCCAGCAGTTCGTCGGCCAGCGCACGCCGGCCCTTGGGACCGGTGACGCCCTTGAGCTTGAGCAGGAACTCCAGCATCGCCCGGCCCGTCTGGTCGGGGTAGAAGCCGAAGTCCTGCGGCAAGTAGCCCAGGCGCTCGCGCATGTGCCGCGGGTCGGCGACGACGTCGACGCCGTCGAGCAGGATGCGACCCGCCGTCGGCTCGACGAGGCCGGCGACGAGGTTCATGAACGACGACTTGCCGGCGCCGGTGGGGCCGAGCAGCCCGAACATGCCGTCGGGGATCGCGAGGTCGACGCCGCGCAGTGCGCAGACGGGGCCGGGGTGGATCTTGACGAGGTTCTGGACGACGAGGCCGCGAACGGACGGGGGCGTGCTGGGGGCTGGCATGGGCGCAGGGCTGGGTGATGCGGACGGGCGCAGAGGCGAACCGACGCAGGCGCGTCCGTGGCCCACCGGCGGCCCGGGTTTTCACCAGCGCGCCAAAAGTTCCCAGCGTGCCGTGTGTGGTTCGGGGCGGCTCGCCGCTTCTCGCGCTGCCGGCGGCTGTCGCCGCCGACACCCCGACTCCCGCAACTCCCCCGTCCTCCCCCCGTCAACCGATCCATGAACACCCACGCCATGCTTGCCGCCGCCGCGCTGCTCGCCAGCCTGTCGGCCCAAGACCCGCAGGTCCGCGATCCCAACCATCCGTTGCCCCCGACCGCATCGACGATCGTGTCGACCCCGCCGCTCGTGTCCGTCCGCACGCCCGCCGACCCGGCGGCGGTACCGAACCTGCCGGCCGTGACGCGGGCCCCCGGCGCGCAGCGGCGCAGCACCCGGCCGGTCGACGCGGCGATGAAGAGCCGCCTCGACACCGTGCTGTTCGACCAGCCGGTCGCCGATGGGCCGCTGTGGGCGCTGGGGCACACCTGGAAGGCCAGCTTCGACAACACCGGCTTTGACTACATCCCGTTCCTCGGCGCCGACGCGCCGCGCAACTTCCCGCTGCGCGTGGAACTGGCCAACGCGGCGGTCGCTGGCGAGCCGCTGGCGCTGCCCGCCGGCAACCCGACCCGGCGCGGCTTCGCCGTGCACACCGCCCGCGGCTCGCTGACCGAGGTCGTCGACCTCCGCCTGAACGAGGTCGAGCAGTCGTTCCGGTTCGACACGCTGCCGACCCGCGGCGCGGTCGCGGTCGAAGTGCGCCTCGCCGGCGACTTCGTCGGCACGCCGATCCCCGGCGGCCTGCGCTTTGGCAACGAGCACGGCGCCGTCGAGTACACCAAGGCCGTGGCCTTCGACGCCAACGGCCGCAGCGTGACGCTGCCGATCGATTGGGACGGCGCCACGGCGCGCATGGAGATCCCCGCCGACTTCGTCGCCAACGCCGCACTGCCGCTGGTGCTCGACCCGGTGCTCACCTCGACCACCACCCTCGGCACGGGCGCGCCGGCCGGCCAGGTCCAGACCGATCCGGACGTCGCCACGATCGAGATCGGCGGCGACGCCTGCCGCTCGCTGGTCGTCTGGCGCCGTCAGTTCAGCGTCGGCGACCAGGACTGCTGGGCCGTCCGCCTGGACGCCAACGCCGCCCCGGTCGGCAGCGAGTTCACCCTCGACTTCACGTCGCTCGACTGGCTCGCGCCGGCCGTCGCCGGCCACCGGGGCGGCCAGAACTTCCTGGTCGTCTCCGAGATCCGCACCGGCACGACGCACTACATCGGCGGCCGCCTGGTCCCCGCCGCGCCGACGGGCACGCTCGGCAACCTGTTCGACATCGAGCGCAACGGCGTCGTCGGCCTCGCCGGCAACAACTTCCGGCCCGACGTCGGCGCGGATCCGTTCAACGCGGTTGTCAGCTCCTACTACTGCGTCGTGTTCGAGAAGAACGTCGGCGTGAACAACAACGACATCTACTTCAAGCTGGTGCAGCCGAACGGCACGCTGCTGACGACCAACCCGACGGCGCTCGACACCGGGACGAACAACCAGTCGAACCCGTGCATCAGCAAGAGCAACAACACAGCCCTGTGGATGGTGGCCTGGCAGAGCAAGTTCCAGTTCGCGCCGTTCGACGAGGAGATCTACGGCGCGCTGATCAACTGGCCGGGCACGGTCTCCGTGCCGGCTTTCGGCATTGCGACCACGGTCGACAACGAGACGCTGCCGGCGACGAGCAGCCCGTTCGTGTCGCCGACCGGCCAGACACTGCGCGCCGTCGCGTTCGAGCGCGCCACCGCCGCCGGCCAGCAGCGCGACATCTGGCTCCGGGCCTACGACGACACCGGCCTCTTCGTCGGCGAATACAACCTGACCCAAAACGAAGCCGGGTTCGCCATCCCGTTCGACCAACAGGCGCCGGACATCGACACCGACGGTACCCGCCTCGTGGTCGGGTGGTCCGAGCCGTTCAATGGCAACCAAGACCTCGAGACCAAGGTCTCGACGGTCGCCTTCGTCGGCCCTGGCATCGGCAACTGGCGCATCGACGAGTCCCGCGTCTTCCTCGGCGGCTCGTTCGGCAACGAGTTCAACACGCGCATCTGCGCCCGCGCGTCGGGTGGCTTCGGCGTCCAGAGCCCTGATTACCTCGTCGTCGGCTCGCTCGACTCGCCAAACCAGATCCAGGCCTACCTGTACGGCGGCTACAGCCAGGGCAACTTCTTCACCACGTTCGGGTCGGCGTGCGGCGCGTCCGGCCTGACGCTCACCGCCAGCGGCCGTGCCGTCATCGGCGCGCCCGTGTCGTTCACCATGAACACCAGCGCGCCGTCGGGCCTCTTCTTCGGCGCGCCGGGTTTCCAGTCGCTGGCTCCCCTGGGCTGCTTCAGCTGCAACCTCGGCGTGCAGAACTTCGTCCTGGTCGGCGCCCCGCTGTCGTTCGTCATCCCGACCAACGTCAACCTCGTCGGCCTGACGTACTCGCTGCAGGGCTACGGCGTCAGCGGCACGAACTGCCTCGGGCTGTTCGACCTGACCGACACGATCGACATGACGATCCGCTGAGAGCCCGAGAAGAAGTCAGGATACGGGCTCTCAGATTGCCCCTGGTGGCCGCTGCCGCGGCCACGCCGAGCCTGAGCAACCGGTTGGTTCTCAGGCTCTGAGCGGCGGCCGCCGGCGCGCCGGCTGCCGCGGTCCGCGCGGCAGGCGGTCAGCGCGGCAGCAGGTTGCGGTCGCGGACGTGCGCTGCCAGCGCCGCCGCGACCGCGCGCTGCGCCTCCGCCCGCCAGTGCGAGTCGCAGGCGGAGTACGCCGGCACGCCGGCGGCGGCGACCGCCTCGATCGTCGGCGTCGCCGACCAGAAGGCGATGCCGGCGGCCGCACAATCGCGCGCCAGCTCCTGCTCGATGCCGGCGCGATTGGCCAGCAGGAGCTGCTGCAGCGCGCGCGCGTCGTCGGGCCGCAGCAAGGCGTGCAGCGGCGAGGCGACGGCGAAGCGCTGCAGCAGCGCCGGGTCGTCGGCGACGAGCGGCAGGTAGACCTGCTCCTTGGCGGGCACGAACACGACCAGGAAGCCGCTGCCGGCCGCGTCGGCGGCGGCCTTGGCGCGCGCCAGCACGGCGCGCAGGTTCAGCCACCCGGGATTGTCGCGCCGCGCCGCGCGCGGCTGCGCCATCACGCGCAGCGTGTCGGGGTAGAACCAGAGCCGCCGCTCGGGCCGGTCGCGCAGCGGCAGGCCCGGCAGCGGTCCGGCGACCGGCGCCTTCGCCGGCGCCTCGGGCGTCAGCAGCGCGCCGACCAGCGCCGGCAGCAACAGCCGCGGCGCCCGCCGGCCGGCGAACAGCTCGCCGAGCGTGCCGATGCCCTGCGCGTGGTGCAGCATGGCGAGCAGCGAGTCGACGACGTCGTTGCCGCCGAAGAAGAACCACACGCACAACCGCGGCTCGGCGGGCAGGCCGACCCGGCGCATCAGGAACAGCTCCTGATCGGGACCGATGCCGCTGATCGCGACGTTGAGCACCGTGGCGGGCAACAGGCGTTCGAGCTCGTGCTGCAGGCCGGTCGGCTCGCGCTGCGCGCCGAACACGGTGAACGAATCGCCGACCAGCAGCAGGTCCGGCCGCGCCGGTCGCGTCACGTTGGGCAGGCCATCGGAGTCGATCGGCAGCGACAGGGTCGGCACCTCGCGGCGATCGACCTCGGCGTCGGCGAGGGTGGCGAGGCCGAGGTCGACGAGGTCGTGCGGTGGCGCGCCGCGATACGGCGTGACGCCGTAGGGCAGCGGCAGTTCGGTGACGGGAATCCGATCGAGGACGCCCGGGGTGAAGAGTTCGATGCCATTCGGCGGGTAGCGCCGACGGAACCACTCGGGGAGCAGGCCGGGCGCGGCGTGCAGCAGCAACTCCACGGCAGTCAGCGCCGGCAGGAGCGCGCAGGCGGCCAGCAGCAATCGGGCGCGCAGCGACCAGCGTGGGCGAGGCGGACGCGAGGTGGCTGGCATGGTGGCAGTTGGATACCCGCGACCGCCGCCCAGGCAAACGGGGATGCCGGATCGATCGCGGTTCTTGCGGTCACG
The DNA here is from genome assembly GCA_046306335.1 of Planctomycetota bacterium. Lineage (GTDB taxonomy): Bacteria > Planctomycetota > UBA1135 > UBA1135 > UBA2386 > UBA2386. The sequence goes on along the minus strand of JBKDXM010000020.1, from coordinate 32,087 downwards.
CGGAGCCGGCTGCGTCGGCAAGGCGCAGCGACCGGGCGATCCGGTCCGCCTGCCGGACCCCGATCGCCAGGTGCACGCCATGCCAACTGAAGTCGCGACCGTCGCACAAGACCAGGCGCGCACCACCGAACGTGCCCGCAGCGGCGAGTTCGGCGCGCTGCGCGGAGTCGAACGCCCACGGCTCGCTCGCCAGGAGCACCACCTCGACGCCGCGCGCGACCGCGTCCGCGGGCGCGAGTTCGGGGTAGCGAGCGGGCTCGTCGGCAGCGACGTTGGCGAAGCCCGCGCGGGCGAGGACGTCGTGCGCGAAGGTGTCGCGGCCGACGGTCATCCACGGCTTCCGCCAGATCGCGTAGTAGGCGCGCAGCGGCCGGCCGGCGGCGCGCGGCGTGGCCGCCACCTCGCTGGCGACGCGGGTCGCGACCTCTTCGCCGCAGGCGAGCCGCGCCGCCAACTCGCCCAGCGCCGCCGCGGCTTCGGCGACGGTGCGCGGCGTCTGCACCAACACCGGCGCGCGCGCTGCGAGCCATTCCAGGTCGTCCGGACGGTTCTCCTCGGCGTTGGCCAACACGAGGTCGGGGCGGAGCGCGGCGATGGCGTCGCGCTTGGGGTTCTTGGTGCCGCCGATGCGCGCCACGCCGCGCAGCGCCGCCGCCGGTTCGGTGCAGTAGCGCGTGCACCCGACCAGCCGCTCGCGCGCACCGAAGGCGCACACGGTCTCCGTCGTGCTCGGCACGAGGCTGACGATCCGGCGCGGCGGCACGGCAGCGCTCACGGCCCGCCGCGCAGCGACTTCGGCACGTAGCGCCAGACGCCGAGCCCGAACCAGCGCCGCAGCGTGCCGAGGTCGTGACCATGTCGATGCACGTGGTCGTCGCCGCAGTCGCGATGCTCGGACCCGACCGGGCAGGCGGCGCGCCGTGCGCATTCCTCGGCGCAACCACCCTGATGGCGATGGCTGGCGCACGCGGCGAGGTCGGACGACTGCGCCGGGGCGATGGGGCGCGCCGGGCAGGCGGGGACGCACGGGCGATCGCAGCGGTTGCACGGCTGGAAGCGGTCGACCAGGGTCGCTTCGGGGATCGCGCCGAACGGATGGCCGGCGCACAGGATCGCCGCGCGCACGCGCACCCACGGTCCGAACTCAGGGTGCAGCAGCAGGCCGCTGACCGGCGAGACGATGCCGATGCCGGCAGCCTCGGCCAGCCGATCGGCGCGGATGCGGCAGCCGGAGTCGAATCGGACCGCCGTCGCCGGGATGCCGCAGATGGTCAAGGTCGCAGCGAAGTGGTCGACGACACCGGCGACCATCCGAGCGACGTCGGGACCGCCTTGGGCGGAGGCTGCATGCCGCGTCGCCAGCCCGCGGCCACCCGTGCCGAGCACGAGGATCGTGCCGCACGCCGCAGCGACCGCGTCGACGCGGCTTTCCCGCGGCTCGCACGCATCGAAGCGGGCGCGGTCGACGATGCCGAAGAGGTTGAGCCCGGCACCCTCAGCGTGCAGGCGCAGTTGATGCAGCAGTTGGAGTGGCACGAGCGGTCGAGGCGCGGCGGCAATCCAGCGACCGCCGCGAACCGCGGGTTTTCGGCCGCCGCCGCCTCTGTGGCAAGCCCTTCGCCCGGCCGCGCCGACCAACTTGCGCGCGCCATGCCCAACCCTAGACTGCTGCCGCCCCGTGCGGGGAAGTCCGGTGCGAATCCGGCGCTGTCCCGCAGCTGTCACCGCGTACGAACGTCCATCAGCCACTGGGGTGCCCTGACGGGCGCCCTGGGAAGGCGGACAAGTAGGTCGAGGCGGAAGCCAGAACACCCGCGCGGAGCCGACCCCCACGGTCGTTGCTTGGCTTCCACGACCGGCGCGCACGACGCCGGCTCGACCATGAATCGTCCGCTGCCATCGGGGCGGCTGCTGCACGCAGTCCGCCGTCTTCGTTCCATTTTCGCTCCGGTCGCTGCGCTGGCGGCCATGGCCCTCGCGGTCCAACCCGCCGCCGGCCAGCAGCCAGCCGAGGGGTACCTCGACGCCGTCGAGCCGCTGCCCGCCGGGGTCACCCTCGCCACCATCGCGCCGGCGGGGCGGTTGACGTTCGACGGCGTGCAGTTGCAGTGCCAGCCCGCGGGCCAGCCGCCGATGACGTTGCTGACGCTGTCGGCGTACCGCTTCGGTTCGTTCCTGGTGCCGGTCGGCGGCACCCACGCCTTGCTCGGCTACACCGGCCTGACCGGCGGCGATGCCGTCTGGCTCGTGCCGCTGCAAGGACCGGCGCCGACGCAACCGCTGGCCAACCTGGCGTTCAACTACGACGCGGTGCTGCTCGACCCGCAGCGCGCGCTGGTGTCCGCGCGCACCGGCGGGTTCGCCGCCCCCGACAACGAACTCTGGGTGCTCGATCTGGCGACCGGCGCGGCACAGATCGTCGCCAGCATCCCCGGCGCGTCCGGCCCGGTTGCGATCGGCGCCACCGGCGACGTGTACTACGCCACCGGCTTCGCCGGCTACCCGACGCCGCCGGGCACCTGCAGCGTCCTGCGCCTGCCGCGCACGCTGCTGAACGCCACCCTCGCCAACCAAAGCGTGATCGGCCTCGGCCAGGTCCAGGTGGTGCGCAGCGGCCTCGATGCGGTCGCGGACCTCGCCTTCGACGACGACGGCGACCTGCTGTTCGTCGACTGGTTCAACAATCGCGTCAGCGAGATCAGCGACGCCGAAGGCAGCCAGCCAAGCCTCGTCGTTGGCCTGCTCGACTTCGGCCCTGGTCCGCTGTTCCCGACGTCGGTGCAATTCGTGCCCGGCGCGAACGGCGACGTGTTCGAGCCGTTCCAACCGGCCAACGGCACGCTGCGCGTGCTCGCCACCAACTACGGCGCCACGGTGGCGCTGCACGGCCTCACCAGCACCGCCGCCAGCCTGCTGGCCAGCGTCAACACGCCGGCGACGGCGGGTCCGCTGCCCTTCGTGATCACCCACGCCGCACCGGGCGGGCTCGGGTTGTTGGCGGTTGCCGTCGGCAGCAGCACGGCGACCGCGCCGCTCGCCGTGCCCGGCTTCGAAGCGCCGTTGGCGTGGGCTCCGGCGCTGTTGCCCGGCCCGATCTACCTTCCGTACATCGTTGTATCGACTGGGGTTGCGAACTTGACGCTGACCAGCCCGGGGTTCGCGCCGCCGCTGCCCGTCCTCGCCCAGGCGGTGTTCGTCTCGGCCGCGGGCGGCATCGGCTGCACACCGCCGGTCGCGCTGTTGCTGGGACCGTGACGGCCGGCAGTGCGAACGCGTTACAGGCGCGTACGGTAGGGACCGGCGACCCCCCGCCGTAACCCGCTGCCGCGCCCGGTCGCCCGCCACTCCATGCCAGCCCAATCCCGCCTCGTCGCCGTCGTCGCCTTGCTTCTGCTAGCCGCCGGTGGCGCCCTGGCCTTGCCGCTGCTGTCGGACGGCCAGCCGCCGACGGTGCGGTGGGACGCGGCCGCCGAACAGGAGGTGCCGAGCGCTCCGGCCGAGCCGCAAGCGGCAGGTGGCGAGGCCGGCCCGCTGGCACTGGAGCGCACCGAGTCGATCCTGCCGGCGGCGCCGACCCGGCCCGACGAGCGCGTCGAGGTGCTGCTGCGCGGCCGCGTCGTCGATCCGTTTCGCGCGCCCGTGGCGCAGGCAACCGTCTGGCTCGACTTCGGCCGCGGCGGCCGCGGCGCCGGCAATCGCCAGCGGCGCGTGCCCGAGCCGGTGACGACCGACGCCGACGGGCGCTTTGCCTTCCAGGGCCAGACCTTCCGCAACCTGCGCGTCTGGCTGCAGGTCGCCCATGCCCGCCACGCGCCGGCGCAGTTCGACAAGGACGTCGGCAACGTCGCCGCCGAGTTGGACCTCGGCGAGTTGGCGCTGTCGTACGGCGGCCAGATCCGCGGCCGCGTCACCGACCTCGAAGGCAATGGCATCGGCGGCGCGAGCCTGCAGCTGCAGGCGGAGAACGACAACCCGCTGCGCGCCCTGCGCGAGCGCGACAAGCTGACGCCCGCCTTCACGACCGACGCGGCCGGCTACTACGTCGCTCCGCACGTCGCCGCCGGCGCGTGGTCGCTGACGGCGACCGCCAAGGCGCACACCGAAGGACGCACGCCGACGTTCACGGTCGAAGAGCAGCAGATCCACGATCTCGACGAAATCCGCCTCGGCCCCGGCTTCGAGGTGAGCGGGTACGTGCGCAACGCCCGCGGCGAGCCGGTGGCGAAGGCGGCCGTGACGCTGCAGGGCGAGCTGCCGATGCGCGGCCGCAACCGCGGCGGCAATGGCGCAGCCGGCGAGTCCCCGCCCGCGGGCGCGGCGCCGCCTGCCGGCGCGGGCCGCGGCGGCTGGGGCGGCTGGGGTGGCGCGGGCGGCCTCGGCGGCAACCGCGACCACTCGGCGACGACGGACGAGCAGGGCCGGTTCTTCCTGGCCCACCTGCCCGGCGTGCCGATGCGGGTCGACGTGCGGGCCGCCGGCTACCTCGACCTGCGCCAGGAGGGCGTCGATCCGAAGCTTGGCCAGCCGGTGCACCTCATGCTGCAGGATGGCCTGCGCATCGACGGCCGCGTCGTCGACGGCGACGGCAAGCCGGTGACGCGGTTCGCGGCGCGGGCGGTGCGCGTGCGCGGCCTCGCCGCGGACGGCGCCGGCGCCGCCGAGGCCGAGGCGCTGGTCGCACAACTGCGCAGCGGCAACCTCGACGAAGCGACGCGCGCCACTGCCGGCGCGCGCCTGCAGCAACTGCGCGAGAAAGGCGCCTTCCGCGGCGGCCGCGGGCGCGGCGGCCCCGGCGGCCGCGGCGGCTTCGGCGGCGACCAGGGCAACGGCGAAGACGGCAACGGGCGCTTCGGCGCGCCGCGCGAGCTCGGCGAACCCGAGAACCACCCCGGTGGCACGTTCGCGCTGACCGGCCTGCAGGAGGGCGTCTACGAAGTGCACGTGCAGTCCCCCGAGCACACGCGCTTCCGCTCGCCGGAGGTCGAACTGCGCGTGCTGGCCGCGGTGCCGAAGGTCGACGCCGCGCTCGATGGCGGCGTGTTCGTCGCCGGCGTCGTGCGCGACCAACGCGGCGAGCCGATCGCCGGCGCGCGCGTCGCGTTGCGCACGCCGTCGCCGTGGGAAGGCCGCAACCGCGGCGGGCGCGGCGGCCGCGGCAGTGACGCCGCTGGCGCGCCTGGGCCCGCGGCGGGGCCCGGCGGGCAAGGTGGCGGCCAAGGCGGCAACGACGCCGGCGGCCGCGACGCCATGCGCAGCGCGATGCTGGCGCAGGTCAGCCTGGAGACGACGGCGGACGCGGACGGCACGTTCGTGATCAAGCACGCGCCGCGCGGCACCTTCCGGCTGCAGGCCGAGGCCAAGGGCTTCGCCGCCGCGCAGCTCGACGGCTTCGAAGTGCAGGGCGACCGCTCGGGCGTCGAACTGCGCCTGGGCGCGCTCGGCACGCTCGCCGGCCGCGTGCGCGGCCTCGGCCGCGACGAAGCCGGCGAGGCGCGCGTCTTCGCCGTGCCGATGCCGGCCAACGGCGGCGGCTTCGGCGGCATGATGGGCCGCGGCGGCTTTGGCGGCGGCGGCGGCGGCCCGTTCGCCACCGCGACCATCGACGCCGAGGGCAACTACACGGTCGGCGAGCTGACCCCAGGCGACTACCTCGTGCGCTGCTGGGTCGGTTCGACGCAGGACATGATGCGCGAGCTCGCGCCGCAGTTCTTCGGCGGCAACCTGGTCGCGGACGCAGCGGTGCGCGGTGGCGAGACGACGCGCCTGGACCTCACCGCGCTGCGCGCCCAGGTCGGCACGGTCGCCGGCGTGGTGCTGCACAACGGCAAGCCGGGCAGCGGCTTCCAGGTCGAACTCACGCGCCTCGACGACACCGGCGCCGTCGATGCCGGCGGCGGCAACCAGGGCGGCCGCGGCGGTCGCGGCGGCGGCCCGGGCGGCTTCGGCGGCGGCTTCAATCGCCAGTTCCAGGCGTCGACGGCCCAGTCCGGCAAGTTCACGCTGCAGAAGGTTCCCGCCGGCAGCTACCGGCTGCGCGTCAACAGCGCCCGCCGCGGCGGCACGCTGCACGAGGAGATCGTGCAGGTGCTCGTCGACGCGACGACCGAACCGATGATCCTGCTGACGACGCATGCGCTCGCGGGCACCGTCACGCGCGACGATGGCGGCAGGCCGGAGGAGCTCGCCGGCCGCGTGACGCTGCTCGCCGGCCTCGATGCCGCGCCAGCCGACCTCAACGCCTACATGCGCGAGAACCCGGGCTTCGACGCGCGGCTGCAGAACGGCGCCTTCCGCTTCGACGCGCTGAAGCCGGGCAACTACCTGCTCGTGGTGACGGTCCGCGGCCGCGAACGCACGGTGCAGCCGGTGCGGGTCGCCGGCGACCTCGCCGTGCAGGTCGCGGCGGGCAAGCCGGCCGCCGCGCCCGAGCCCGGCGCCGGCGGCGCGCAGGGCGCGCGCGGTGGCCAAGGCGGCGGCGGCGCGCGCAACCAAGCCGGCGGCCGCTGACGGCGGCCGACGCGCAACCGCGTGTCAGCGCGCCGGCGGCGCGGCGAGCCGGCGGCGCGCCTGCTCGCGCAGCAGCGGCGCCGACCAGCGCGTGGCGTCGTCGGCCGGCGCGCGGAGCGCCGCGTCCCACGCGACTTCGGCCTCGGCCATGCGCCGGTTGGCAGCCAGCGCATCGCCGTAGAACAGATGGTTGATCAGCCCGGGTGCCGACTGCGTCGCGCGCTGGAGCGCCACGAGCGCGCCGGCCTTGTCGCCGTACGGCCACGGCGCCTTGCTGCGGAAGCGTCCGGCGAGGCGCAGCGGCGACGCGCCGGCGAACCCCGGATCGCGGGCGACCGTCGCGTCGATGGCGTTGCCGATGCGGCGACCATAGCCGGCCATCAACGCCTTCGTCGCGCCTTGCGCCCACGCCAACAAGGAGGCGTGCAGGCCTTCGTGCAGGCGGGCGTCGACGTCGTCGGGCCGCTCGCGCAGCGTGCGCTCGGCGAACTGCAACCCGCGCGCGCACAGCGACGCCACCTCGGCGCGCACGTCGTCGCCGAGCCGGTCGTCGGCCGCGAGCACTTCTGCGCGCGTCGCGTCGGGATGCGCCCGCAGCCACTCGCAGGTCGCGCCCTGCAAGCGATGGTCCGCCGCGAGGAAGAGCCAGCGGCTGGCGGCGAGCGCCTGCGCCGCATCCGCCGGCGCGGCGTCGGCGGCGGCGATCGCCTGCCGGGCGGCATCGGCCAGCGCGGCATCGCTCGTGGCGTCGCGGAGCGTCGCCTCGGCGGGCAGGACGTCGAGCGAACGGCACGCCACCAGCGCGGGCAGCAGCGCCGCCGCGGCGGTCAGACGCCGCCAGCCGGTCACTCGAGTTCGACCAGCAGCGCGCCGGCCGCCACCGCCTCGCCCTTGTTGCACAGCACGCGCGTCACCTTGCCCTTCTGCTCGGCGGCGAGCGGGTTCTGCATCTTCATGGCCTCGAGCACGACGAGGGTGCGGCCCTCCTCGACCTCGTCGCCGGGCTTGACCTTCACGTCGATGACGATGCCGGGCATGGACGCGCGCAGTTCCTGCTTGCCGCCGGCCTTGTTGCCGGCGACCGCGTGCGCGGCCCGCTCGCGCTCGTCCTCGACGCCGACGACGAAGCGCTGGCCGAGGACCTGCACGAAGACCTTCTCGCGGTCGACGTCGGCGACGACGTCGTAGCTGCGGCCGTCGACGAGCAGCGAGAACGTGGCGCCGTCGCCAACGAGGGCGAGGTCGAGTTGCTGGTCGCGGCCGGCGGAGCGGGCGATCAGCTTGCCGCCTTCGCGCACGAACTCGAACTCGCGTTCGACGCCGTCGAGCTTGGTGACGTACTTCACGGTGCGGTCCTCCACTGGCGCTGGCCGCGGCCGCTCGCCGCCCAGCGCGGGGTGTCGTCGCGGCCGGCCTTGCCCGCCGGCGCGGCGCTGGCGGCGCCGGCGCGCTCGGCCAGCAGGAAGCGCGCGGCGGCGGCGGCCAGCGCGGCGAGTTCCGCCGTCGCCGCCGCCGGCTTGCGGTCGATGCGCTCCAGGATGCCGGTGTCGTAGTCGCCGCCGGCGAACTCCGCGCTGCGCAGCGCCGCGAGCGCCGTCGGCAGCGACGTCGCCACGCCGACGATGCGCAGCTCGCGCAGCGCGCGGATGCAGCGGGCGATCGCCTGCTCGCGGTCGGCGCCGTGCACGACCAGCTTGGCGAGCATGCTGTCGTAGAACGGGGTCACTTCCATGCCGCGGTACATCGCGCTGTCGAGGCGCACGCCGGGGCCGCCCGGCAGGTTGATGCGGGTCAGCGTGCCCAGCGACGGGAAGAACGTCGCCGGATCCTCGGCGTTGACGCGCACCTCGATGGCATGGCCGCGCGGCTCCGGCGGCGGCGCGACCGTCTCGCCCGCGCCGACGCGGATCTGCTCGCGCACGAGGTCGACCCCGTACCGCATCTCGGTCACCGGGTGCTCGACCTGCAGGCGCGTGTTCATCTCCATGAAGTAGAAGCGCCCCTCCGACCACAGGAACTCGACGGTGCCGGCGCCGACGTAGCCGACCGAGCGGGCGAGGTCGCAGGCGGCCTTGCCCATCTGCTCGCGCAGCTCGGGCGTCAGCGCGACGCACGGGGACTCCTCGACCAGCTTCTGGTGGCGGCGCTGCACCGAGCACTCGCGCTCGCCGTAGTGCACGACGTTGCCGTGCTTGTCGGCCATCACCTGGATCTCGACGTGGCGCGGCCGGGTGACGAACTTCTCCAGGTAGATGCGGTCGTCGCCGAACGAACTCTTCGCCTCGGCGCGCGCCAGCTCGAATGCCTCGACGAGTTGCTTCTCCTCGCGCACGATGCGGATGCCCTTGCCGCCGCCGCCGGCCGCGGCCTTGAGCATGACCGGGTAGCCGACCTCGCGCGCCGCGGCGACGAGGCGCTCGGCGCTGACGTCCTCCTGCAGGCCGGGCACCAGCGGCACGCCGGCCTTCTGCGCCGCCTTGCGCGCCTCGACCTTGTCGCCCATCACCGTGATGGCGTGCGGCGGCGGCCCGAGGAACTCAACGCCCGCCTGCTTGCAGGCCTCGGCGAGGTCCTCGTTCTCGCTGAGGAAGCCGTAGCCGGGGTGCAGCGCGTCGCAGCCGGTGGAGGTCGCGGCGGCCACGACCTTGCCGACGTCGAGGTAGCTCTCGGACGGCTTGCTGCCGCCGAGGCAGACCGCCAGCGTCGCGCGCCGCACGTAGAGCGCGCCGCGGTCGGCTTCGGAGTAGACCGCGACCGTCTCGATGCCCATCTCCTGGGCGGTGCGGATCACGCGCAGCGCGATCTCGCCGCGGTTGGCCACGAGGATGCGTCGGAAGAGCGGCATGTCAGGGGCGACAACGGTAGGCGGCCACGGCATCGAGGTCGAGCGCGGCGTCGCCGCGGCGCGCCGCCGCGAGCCTGGGCGGCGCACGGTCCGGCGAGTAAGAAGGCCGGCCATGGCACCCCTGCGCGTCCTCGTCGTCGGCTGCGGCAACATGGGCACCTCCCACGCCCGCGCCTACCACCAGCTCAAGAACGACTTCCGCATCGTCGGCCTCGTCGCCCGCAGCCCCGGCTCGCGCGACCGCCTGTCGGCCGAGCTCGGCGGCCTGCCGACGTTCGCCGACTTCGAGCAGGCGTACGCGGCGACCAAGCCCGACGTCGTCTCGATCAACACCTACCCGGACACGCACGCCGCGATCGCGCGGGTCGCCCTGCAGGGCGGCAGCCACGTGTTCCTGGAGAAGCCGCTGGCCGAAACGGTGGCCGAGGCGGAGGAGATCGCCGCGCTCGCCGCCCGGCACCGCCGCAAGGTCGTCGTCGGCTACATCCTGCGCGTGCACCCGGCGTGGCAGAAGTTCATCGAGGTGGCGCGGACGCTCGGCAAGCCGCTGGTCATGCGCATGAACCTCAACCAGCAGTCCAAGGGCAAGGACTGGCTGACGCACAAGGCGCTGATGGACTCGATGTCGCCGATCGTCGACTGCGGCGTGCACTACGTCGACATCATGTGCCAGATGACGCGCAGCAAGCCGGTGCGGGTGTCGGCGATCCAGGCGCGCCTGTCCGACGAGCTCAAGCCGGGCATGTACAACTACGGCCAGCTGCAGGTGACGTTCGCCGACGGCTCGGTCGGCTGGTACGAGGCCGGCTGGGGCCCGATGATGAGCGAGGTCGCGTACTTCGTGAAGGACGTCGTCGGCCCCAGGGGCTGCGTCTCGATCGTCGACAAGCAGGGCGAGCGCAAGGCCGGCAGCGCCGACGTCGGCGCGCACACGGCGACGAACGCGCTGCGCCTGCACCGCCAGGACCGGGACGCCAGCGACAACTTCGTGCACGCCGACCAGTGGATCGACACGACCGACGAGCCCGACCACGACGGCCTGTGCCTGCGCGAGCAGCAGTACCTGCTGCGGGCGATCCGCGAGGACCTGGACCTGGCCGAGCACCTCGCCGACGCGGTCAACAGCCTGCGCATCGTGCTCGCCGCCGACCAGTCGGCGCGCGAAGGCCGCACCATCGCGCTCTGAACCCGGGCGATCGGCCCACCCCGGGTCGCCGCGGCGGCCGCCGCGCCGGAGACCACGCCGGGGGCGGCCTGACCGCGGCAGCCGCCGGCGGCCTCCCGCGCGGGAATCCGAGCATCGGCGCGGTGGGGCCGCTAGCATGCGGGTGGAAACGGATGCGACTGGGAAGCAATCCGCATGGCCACTCGTCCCAGACGCATTCGCGCGGTCGCCAGGACAGCCCGAACCGAGTCCCCCACACGAATTCCATGCCCTCGACTTCCCTATCGTTGTTGTTCGCGACGGCGCTCATTGCGCTCGCCGCACCCGCCGTCGCCCAGCGCAAGATCGAGCTGGACAAGGCCTTCAAGGACAAGAACTGGGGCTACCAGATCCAGGCGCTCAAGGGCTGGAACAGCATGCCGCCCGACCAGGAGGAGCGCGCCGCCGTCGGCCGCTGGAAGCTCGCGCTCGACGAGTTCGAGAAGCGCGGCGACTACGAAGCGCTCAGTTCCGGCCGCTTCTGCGAGCTGACGATCCTGCGCATGGCGGTCGTCGTCGAGACGCCGACGGGCGAAGCCAAGCCCGAGCCGTCGCCCGGCGACGCCGCCACCAACGAACGGATCCGCCAGGTGCTGGGCATCAAGGGCGAGTCGAAGTCGATCGACGAGTGGATCGAGAACACGTGGAAGGGCGCCAGCAAGCGCTGGCTGCGCGCGCCGCTCAAGGGCGGCAAGATGCAGGGCGATCTGATCGAGTTCGGCTCGGGCTCCGAACACATGACGATCGGCGTCTTCCGCCACCTCGGCACCGACTGGGCCGTCGTCTACAAGTGCTTCGAGGAGTCCTACAAGAAGACGTGGAAGGACTGGTACCTGAAGAGCATCCAGTCGTTCCAGGTCACGGCGAACGTCAATGCCGAGGTCGCCGACGCCTCGCGCGTCGATCCCAACAAGCTGAAGGGCGAGGAGAAGCGGGCCGCGCTGAAGGCGAGCGTCGCCGGCAAGCCGGGCTGGTTCACCATCGACACCAAGTACTACGTCTTCATCAGCAACGCCGACAAGGGGTTCATCGAGAAGCTGGCCAAGGACCTGGAGACGGTGCGCGAGAAGGTCTACGTGCCGATGTTCAAGCCGCGCAACCAGGACATCCCACTGAACCCGGTGCGCGTGTTCGCGACACAGTCGGAGTACCACCAGTTCGGCGGCCCCGGCGGCAGCGCCGGCTACTTCTCGCCGCCCAAGGGCGAGCTGGTGCTGTTCCAGAAGTTCGACGACATGTCGGCGAACAAGTCGAAGGACGACTGCCGCTCGGTGATGTTCCACGAGGGCTTCCACCAGTACGTGCACTTCGCCGTCGGCGACGTGTCGCCGCACTCGTGGTTCAACGAGGGCCACGGCGACTACTTCGCGGGCCTGCAGGTCGCCGGCGGCCAGATCCAGGGCGTCAAGGTGTTCGACTGGCGCGTGCGCTACCTCAAGGACCACATGCGCCAGGGCAACGACCTGATCCCGCTGCGCAGCCTGCTGCGCTACGAACAGAGCGAGTACTACAGCAACGCCGGACTCAAGTACTCGCAGGGCTGGGCGACGATCTACTTCCTGCGCGAGGTCAGCAAGAACAAGGCGCACAAGCAGGCGCTCGACACCTACTTCGGCTACCTCGCCGACAACGTGACGGCGTTCCGCTCCAAGAAGAAGGCCGAGGACGAGGACAAGCCGGGCGGCGACACGTCGATCCCCGGCATCCCGGGCGTGCGGTTCATCGACTTCGAGGACCAGGCCAAGGTCGCCGAGATCCTGTCGCAGGCGGTCGACAAGGCCTTCACCGGCATCGACCTCGAAGCGCTGGACAAGGAACTGCGCCAGTGGGTCGACAAGCTGTGAGGCAGTCCGGCAGGCCGCGCGCCGCCGGCTGATCGGGCCCGGTTGGCGCTGCCTGCGGGCGGCGTGCGCGGCCGAGGGTCGGCGTCACGGGCACCGCGACGGTGGCGCAGCCCCCCCTACTGGCCCCCTCGCTGGCGCCGACTCGCGGGCCCCATCGAGGTCACAGCGGGATGTTGCCGTGCTTCTTCGGCGGGTTGGTGTCGCGCTTGCTGCGCAGCAGTTCGAGCGCCTGGATCAGCAACGGGCGCGTGCGGCGCGGCTCGACGACGTCGTCGACGTAGCCGCGCGCGGCCGCCGCGTAGGGGTTGGCGAACTTCGCCTTGTACTCGGCGACGAGCCGCTTCTCCTCGGCGACGGGATCCTTGGCCGCCTGGATCTCGCGGCGGAAGACGATCTTGGCCGCGCCCTCGGCGCCCATGACCGCGATCTCGGCCGACGGCCACGCGAGGTTGAGGTCGGCGCGGACGTGCTTGCTGTTCATCACGTCGTAGGCGCCGCCGTAGGCCTTGCGCGTGATGACCGTGATCTTCGGCACCGTCGCCTCGCAGTACGCGTACAGCAGCTTGGCGCCGTGGGCGATGATGCCGCCCCACTCCTGGTCCTTGCCCGGCAGGAAGCCCGGCACGTCCTCGAAGGTGATCAGCGGGATGTTGAACGCGTCGCAGAAGCGGATGAAGCGCGCGCCCTTGAGGCTGGCCTTGATGTCGAGCACGCCGGCGAGGTGGTTCGGCTGGTTGCCGACGATGCCGACGGCGCGGCCGCCCAGGCGCGCGAAGCCGACGATCATGTTCTTGGCGTAGCGGGCCTGCACCTCGAAGAACTTGCCGTCGTCGACGACCTTCTTGACCACCTGCCGCATGTCGTACGGCTGGTCGCTGGACGCCGGCACGATCGTGTCGAGCGCCGGGTCCATGCGGTTGGGGTCGTCCTCGGTCGCGCGGAACGGCGGGTCCTCGGCGTTGTTGAGCGGCAGGTAGCCGAGCAGCTCGCGCAGTTGCACGAGGCAGGTCGCGTCGTCGGGCGCGGTGAAGTGCGCCACGCCGCTGACCTCGCTGTGCACGCGCGCGCCGCCGAGCTCCTCGCTGGTCGTGTCCTCGTGCGTCACGGTCTTCACCACGTCCGGGCCCGTGATGTGCATGAAGCTCGTGCCCTCGACCATCAGGATGAAGTCGGTGATCGCGGGCGAGTAGACGGCGCCGCCGGCGCACGGCCCCATGATCGCGCTGAGCTGCGGCACGACGCCGCTGGCCAGCGTGTTGCGCAGGAAGATGTCGGCGTAGCCGCCGAGCGACACGACGCCCTCCTGGATGCGCGCGCCACCGGAGTCGGACAGGCCGATCATCGGCACGCCCATCTTCACGGCGAGGTCCATGACCTTGCAGATCTTGGCCGCGTGCGTCTCCGACAGGCTGCCGCCGAAGACCGTGAAGTCCTGCGCGTACAGGTAGACCGGCCGGCCGTCGATGCGCGCGCTGCCGGTGACCACGCCGTCGCCGAGGATCTGGTTCTTCTCGCTGTCCATGCCGAAGTCGCGACAACGGTGCGTGACGAACCGGTCGATCTCGGTGAACGTGCCCGGGTCGACGAGCAGGTCGATGCGCTCGCGCGCGGTCAGCTTGCCCTTCTGGTGCTGGGCGTCGATGCGCTCCTTGCCGCCGCCGAGCAGCGAGCGTTCGCGCAGATCCTGGAGCTTCTTCAACGGGTCGGTCATGGATGCTTGTCCTCGACGAACTCGGCCAGCACGCCGCCGAGGTACTTGGGGTGGACGAACGCGACCTTGCAGCCGTGCGCGCCCGGGTTGGGCTTCTGGTTGAGCATCGGGGCGCCGAGCGCCGTCATCGCGTCGATCTTGACCTGGCAGTCGCCGACCTGGAACGCGAGGTGGTGGATGCCCGGGCCGCGCTTGTCCAGGAACACCGCGATCGGCGAGTCCGGCGAGGTCGGCTCCAGCAGCTCGATGCGCTGCGTCCCGGCGAGCAGGACGGCGACCTTGACCTTCTCGGTCGGCACCTCGTCGACGGACTGCAGCACGAGGCCGAGGCCGTCGGTCCAGCGGGGCAGCGCTTCGGCCAGCGAACGGACGGCGATGCCGATGTGGTGCAGGCCGGCGACGGCGGGATCGGATGCCATGGCGGTACGGGTCGCGGGAAAGGGCGCGGCATGGTAGCCATGCGCCTGCTGGCGGCCAGTTCCAGCCCCGCAACCTGCGCCGCCCCCGCCGCCACCGTGCCCGAACTGCCTGAAGTCGAGACCGTGCGCGCCGGCGCCGAGCCGCACCTGCGCGGCCGCCGCCTGCGCCGCTACGAGCAGACGCGCCCCGACCTGCGCTGGCCGCTGCCGGAAGCGGCGCTGCGCGCCCTCGTCGGCCGGACCTGCACGGCGGTCGAACGCCGCTCGAAGTAACTGCTGGTGCGCTTCGACGGCGACGGCGCGCCGGCTGCGATCGTGCACCTCGGCATGACCGGCCGCCTGCTCGTCGACGCGCTCGACGGCACGGCGCCGCGGCCGGAGTGGCGCAAGCACGAGCACTGGCGCATGGACTTCGGCGACCGGTTGGTGCGCTTCGTCGATCCGCGGCGGTTCGGCGCGCTCGACGTCACGGACGCCGCCGACCTGCCGACCCACCCGCTGCTGGCCGTGCTCGGCCAGGAGCCGCTGCAGCCCGGCTTCGACGGCGGCTTCCTGCGCCGTGTCAGCCGCGGCAAGAAGGCCAACGTCAAGGCGCTGCTGATGGACGGCCGCATCCTCGTCGGCGTCGGCAACATCTACGCCAGTGAAGCGTGCTGGCGCGCGCGCGTGCGGCCGCGCCGCGCCGCCGGTTCGCTGACGCTGGCCGAGTGCGACGCGCTCGCCGCGGCCGTGCGCGAGGTGCTGGCCGCGGCGATCGCCGCCGGCGGCACGTCGTTCCGCGACTACGTCGGCGTCGACGAGGACGCCGGCTTCTTCGCGCGCGAACTCGCGGTCTACGAGCGCGATGGCCAGCCGTGCCCGCGCTGCGACGCGAAGGTCAAGCGCGCCGTCGACTCCGGCCGCAGCACGTATTGGTGCAGCGGCTGCCAGCGCTGACCTCGCGAAACGACGTCGCGGCGCGGGTTCTCAGCGCGCCACGGGTGGCAGCCGGCGCCTGGGACCCTGCGCCACGGACGCCATCCACCCTGCGCGCGTCCCGTGACGCCGACTCCGAGCTCAACCAGCCTCGGCCGTGCGTTCACAGTGCGCGCAGCGCGTCGCGAACGGCACCAGCTCCAGGCGCGCCGTCTGGATCGGCCGGCGGCAGCCTTCGCAGCGGCCGTACTCGCCGGTCTCGATGCGCGCCAACGCGTGCTCGACCTGCTGCAGCTCGAACCGGGCGGTGGCGTCGAGTTCCTCGAGCACGTCGCGGTTCTCCAGGTCGATCGAGCGTTGGTCGGGGCTCGCCGCCAGCGGTTCGTCGCGGCGATCGAGGTGACGGCCGACGCGGTCCTTGCGGCCGATCAGGCGATCGCGCAGCTCGACGAGCTGCACGCGGAATCTGCGGGTGTCCATGCTGTCGCTCCTGGCGCGGGCACACCGCGCCACAGGACACCATCGTCCATCGCGCCGGCCGCGGCGGCGGGCCGAGGTGCGTAGTCGCAGGCGGATTCTGGTCGCAAGGGGGCGGTCGCCCGACGCGGTGGATCGCCGCGGTGGATCGCCGCTGCAGCGCCGGCCGGAGCCGACCCGCCGCGCCGCTCACACGGAGAAGCGGACGAACCAGAGCAGCAGGACCTCGGTCTGCGTCGGCGAGGACTTCACGCGGAGCAGTCCGAAGATGGCGCGGAAGACGCTGCGCGTGCGCGGCTGGCGCGTCGTCTTGTCCGGGATGTACGTGCCCTGCGCGTTCATCAGCAGGCCGAACGGGCCGAGCGACCAAGACTGCGCGAAGGTGCCACCTTCCTGGCAGAACACCAGCGGGACGCGCGTCGAGCTGGCGCGCTGGTAGTCGGACAGCGCGACGTCGGCTTCGTGTGCCGGGCCGTCGCCGCGGCGGACCGTCCAGCGCATGCGGCCTCCTGCCTCGCCGCGGGCGACGATCTGCTCGGTCAAGTGCCTCACGTCGGGCACCGGCGAGCCGTCCACTGCGTCGATCACGTCGCCGCTGCGCACGCCGGCGATCCAGGCTGGCGAGCCGACCTCGATGTCCACGACCACCACGGCCTGACGGGGCTGGCCGTACATCACCGCGCACACCTCGGCGGGGATGCCACGCAGCGTGGCGCCGGCGTACGCGCGCGACGGCGTCGGCGGGATGTCGAGGTCGATGCGCCGCTCCTCCGTCGCGCGGACGACGACGCGGCCGACGCCGATCTCGACCTCCAGCGGCTGCTGGCCGCGCAACACGCGGAGCGCCAACTTCGATCCTGGCGCGACCTTCGCGATCGTCGCCTCGTACTGCTCGCGGTAGACGACCTCGACGCCGTCGATGGCCTGCACGACGTCGTTGGCCAACAACCCGGCGGCCTTGGCCGGCGAGTCGGGGCCGACCTTGGACACCAGCATGCCTGTGTACGGTCGCACACCGCGCCGCTCCGCCGCTTCCTTGCCGAGTTCCTCGACGTGGATGCCGACGTCGGCACGTTCGCGGTCGAACTCGCGCACGATCCGCAAACGCGTGTCGGCCATGGTCTCGAGCCGCCACGTCGTCACCTGGCCGGACGGATCGCGGCGGACGGCGAGCGTGCTGTCCTGCGGTCCGAGGAAGACGCGGTCGGGCGTCGAGCGACAACCGGCCAGGGCGAACAGCAGCGGGAGCAGCCAGGAGACGGGCGCGAAGGAACGGGGCATCGGATTCCGTTGGCGATCGGCGGGTCGGGTCGTCTGCTCGCCGCCGCCGGGCCGCGGTGTTCAGGCGCGCGGCGTCGCGGGCTCGGGCAGCCCCAACCATAGGACGGCATAGGACGCCGCCTGGCAACCGGCGGCAAGCCACAGCACGCCGGGAAAGCCCACGCCGTCGAGCAGCGGTCCCGCCGCGAGCGCGAACAGACCGACGCCCGCCTGCATGAAGAACCCGCGCCAGCTCATCAGCGCGTCGAGCTGCTCCGCGGGCGCCGCCGCGGAGACGAGCGCCTGCAGCGGTCCGGTCCGCGCCGATGCGACGACGGCGACCAGCCCGCCGACGAGCGCGAGGACCGCCGCCGGCGGCTCCGCAGCGAGCGCGAGGAAGCCGGCGACGAGCGCGAGCGACGAGGCGAGCACGAAGCGCCGCTTGCCGACCGCGTCACTGACGCGGCCGAACAGCGCGCTGCCAGCGACGGCGGCGAGGCCGAGGCCGATCCACACCGGCATCTGGTCGTGGCGCGACAGGCGACCGGTCGCGTCGAGCCAGGTCGTCGCCAACTGCACCGTCACGAAGAACGACCCGACGTGCAGCAGCGTCGCGACGAGGCCGGCGACCGCGTGGCCGTTGCGCAGCACGGCACCGAGCGCGCCGCGACCGCGCTCGGGGGCGCCGGACGGCAGCGCGCGCAGCGCCCACCACAACGCCAGGGCGCCGATGCCGGCCTGCACGGCGAAGATCGCACGCCACCATCCCGCCGCCGCGAACGCGACCGACAGCGGCATGCCGACCGGGATCGCCAGGAACATGCCGGCGTTGAACCGCCCCATCGCCGCGCCGCGGCGACCGTACGGCGCGAGTTCCGCCACCAGCGCGGAGGCCGCGGCATAGGCGAGACCGACGGCGGCGCCGGCCGCCGCCCGCAGCGCGATCAGCCACGCGGCCGACCCCGGGACGACGTGCAGCGCACTCGCTGCGACGAACCCGGCGAGGCCGACGACGAGCGCGCTCCGACGGCCGATGCGACGGGCGAGCCGGTCACAGAGGAGCGCGCCGACGGCGCTGCCGAAGCCTGCGGCGGCGAGCAGCGGCCCGCCCGCGCCGCCGACCTCGGCGCGCACGAACGGCAGCAGCGCACCGAGCACGTTGGTGTTGAGGTTCAGCGAGAACGCC
This sequence comes from Planctomycetota bacterium, assembly GCA_046306335.1. GTDB lineage: Bacteria > Planctomycetota > UBA1135 > UBA1135 > UBA2386 > UBA2386. Next base: position 13,719 of record JBKDXM010000020.1, on the reverse strand, counting down.
GCCAGCGCCAACGCCGCGATCGCCTGGACTTCCCGGCGGCGCGACGATCGTTCCAGCGCGTGCGGTGCGGGCGCGTCCACGGCCGGGCAATCATCGCCGTCGCCGGCCGCGGTGTCTCGCGCCGATACCGATTCCACCGGCGGTTCCACTTCGCCGCCTTCCGCGCCTTGCGCGCCCGCGTATGGTTGGGCGACGCGTGACCGCCCCGCCCTCGGAGTCCAACCCGTGAAGATCGCCATCCTCGGCGGCGGCATCTCCGGCGCCGCCCTCGCGCGCATGCTCGCCGCCGACGGCCACCGCGTCGTCGTGCTCGAGAAGGCCGAACGCCCCGGCGGCCTGTGCAAGAGCCGCCGCTACGGGGAGTTCACCTTCGACGAGGCCGGCGGCCACATCGTCTTCAGCAAGGACAAGAAGGTCCTCGACTGGCAGATCGACCGCTGCGGCGGCGAAGACGGCGTCGTCAAGACGGTGCGCAACACCAAGATCCGCTGGCACGATCGCTGGGTGCCCTACCCGTTCGAGAACGGCGTCGGCCACCTGACCAAGGAGGCGATCGTCGACTGCATGGCCGGCTACATCGAGGCCTACGCGCAGCGGCGCGCGGGCGCGCCGTGCCCGCCGAACTTCGGCGACTGGATCCAGTGGCGCATGGGTGCGGGATTCGGCCGGCAGTTCATGGTCCCGTACAACGAGAAGATCTGGAAGCGCGACCTGCGCACGATGGCGAGCGACTGGGTCGCCGGCCGCGTGCCGGAGGCGCCGATCGAGGACATCGTCAAGTCGGCGATCGGCATCGACACCGAGGGCTACACCCACCAATCGGTGTTCTGGTTCCCCAAGCACGGCGGCTTCGAGACCATGGTTCGCGGCACGGTCGCCGGCGGCGGCTTCACCCTGCAGTGCGGCGTCGCCGCCGAGCGCGTCGAACGCGCCGGCGACGGCTTCAAGGTCAACGGCGAGTCGTTCGACCTGGTCGTCAACACCGTGCCGCTGCCGCAGGTCGAAGGCGCATTCGTCGACATCCCCGAGCCGATCCGCGCCGACATCCGCGCGCTGCGCCCGATCTCGCTGATCAACCTGATGATCGGCGTGAAGCTCGACGAGCCGCTGCCGCCGCTGTCGTGGATCTACCTGCCGTTCCCCGAGCAGGGTCCGACCAACCGCATCACCTACTTCAGCAACTACTCGCCGCACAACGCGCCGACCGGTCACGGTTCGTTCCTGGCCGAGGTCACCCACCGCGGCGACCTGAAGCCCGACGCCGCCTGGCTGAAGGGCGTCGTCGGCGCGCTCGGCCGCGCCGGCATCCTGGAGCCCGAGAAGGTGGTGCTGCTGGAGTGGTGCGACAACGAGTACGCCTACATCGACCAGGACCTGGAGTTCGCCAGCCGCATCTCCCGTGTCCGCAAGTGGTTCGACGAGAGTGGGTACATCACGTTCGGGCGCTTTGGCCGCTACGAGTACCACAACAGCGACCAGTGCGTGCAGCGCGCCATGCAGGTGCACGCGCACATCCGGCAGCTGGCCGCCGACGGCAAGCCGGCCCCGCTCCGCCTGCCGTGAGCGCGCGCGACGGGAGCCGGAACGGGCCCTGATCGCTCGGTTGTTGTTCGCCGGCAGGCGACGGCGCTGCCCGCTGCCGACCGCACCGGGTCCCCCATGCGGCAACGACGCCCACGGGTCGGGGCACGCAGCTCGCCGAGGTCCCGTTGCTATCCCGCGGCAGCGGTCGCAGGGAGCGGCATGCCCCCCCGTCTGCAAGGCGGAACACGGGCAACCCGGAAGCGCCTGCCCTGCCCGGGGAAGTCGGGCGTTCTTGCCAACAACAACCACGCGATCAGGGCCGCCCCCTGGGCCGGCAGGGTGCTAGGGTGCTCTGGTCAGGTTCGGGTCAGGGCCTCGGCGCATTCGACTTCCCAGGCGGCCGACAACGAGCGGAATTTTCGCGAAGCGGATGGAACCTGACGCCGCGTTGCCCGCGTCCAAGGGGCGTTCTGAGGAGGCCATGCTCCTCCCCAGGGCTCTTTCCTGTTCTCCGGATCTCGCCGCGGGCACTCGGACGCCGAGACGGCATCGCGAATCAGAGGGGTCTGTTCCTGGGCGAAAGCCCTAGGTGCAGCCAGCCAGTCAGCGAGCTGGTTGGCACGTCTCGCGCTCGTCGGCGGGGTTCGGAGGATGGGCATCCGCAGCAGGTCGTTCCATGCACGACCGGGTTGCTTGCCGAGGCTGGCCGCGAGGCCAGCCTCGTCCTTTTTCCGGCGCCTCTCCGGTTGCTGGGCCCGCTCTGGCGCCGGCGAGGCGGCCGCAAGGCCTTGGCCAACCCACAGCACGCACACTGCCCCGCCCTGAGGCGGGTGCCCGAGCGGAGAACGAAACGCCTGCCATCGACTTCCAGGGGGGTTGCTTGTGATTTACGGTGTGGCATGCTTGCGACAGGCGCAGGCGGTGGCAATCCACTGTAGGGCGCCTGAAGCACCACCACCCGTCGTCCTCGACTCCGGTCGTTGGCGGCGGCTTCCAGCGAGCAACGGTCTGCGATGGGGCACGTCATGAGCGAACGGGAGCGGCTGCAGCCACTGTGGTCGCAGCGCGGATTCTCGTGCGAGATCTGGATCGATCCGCCGCGCCAGGTCTGGCACGACAGCGTCCACGACGTGGACATGGTGCTGCATCTGCTCGAAGGCGAGGCCCAGGTCGACCTGCCGGATCGGACGGTGCGCATGCACCCAGGCGAGGAACTCGCGGTCCCGGCCGGCACGCGCCACACGGTGCGCAACTGCAACGGCAATCCGGCTCGCTGGCTGCGCGGCTACCGCCAGGACGCCGCCTCGACCAACGCCTGACCGCAGCGCTCGCGGCACGACGCCGCGGCGCTGCCGTTCATTCGCCCAGCGTCCAGACGCCGCGCTGACCGGGCGTCTCCTCGATGCCGACCGACAGCTCGCGCACGACCAGCGTCGGCCACGCCTTCCGCATGCGTTCGCGCAGGGTGCGGCCGAACCATGCCGCCAGGTTCTCGGCGCTGCTGTTGCCGATCGGCAGCACGATCACTTCGTCGTGCGGGATCAGGTAGCGGCGTTCGCGATACCGGATGTCGCAGTGCTCACCGACGCGCGTCGCCGTGAGCACCGGATGCTGGCCCGGCAGCAGCAGGTGCTCGTCGAGTTCGTCGCACAGTTCGCGCACCAGCGGCTTGATCTCCTTGAAGTTGACGACCAAGCCGTGCTCGTCGAGGTCGGTGTGCAGGTCGACGAACACCTTGTAGTTGTGGCCGTGCAGCCGCTCGGCCGTGCCGTCCGGAAAGATCAGGAAGTGGGCGGCGCTGAACTTGAGGTAGTCCTTGTCGATCGCGATCGACCAGTGCTCGCGGGGTGCAACCATGACGCGAAGGGTACGGCATGCGCGCTGCGATTGCGCCGAGGCGACCGCGTCCCCTACCGTGCGGTCGTGGACCTCGCCGCGATCCCCTGGAAGACGACACGTCATCCCGGCGTCGCCATCTGGTTCTACGCCGCCGATCGCGCGAGCGGACGCACGCTGGCGCTGATCAGGATGGAGCCGGGCTGTGGCTACCCGCGCCACAAGCACCGCGGCGAAGAACGCCTGCTCGTGCTGCAGGGCGGCTACCGCGACGAAGCCGGCGAACACCGCGCCGGCGCGTTCGCTTCGTACGAGGACGGCAGCGAGCACGCTCCCGTCGCGCTCGACGGGCCTGGGGCGCTGCCGTGCGTGCTGCTGGCGCTCGCGCACGAAGGCATCTTGCTCGCCGAACGCTGACCGGTGGCGCTGGTCGCGGGGCGCGCTGCCGCGCTGGCCACGCCAGCGGCGCGACGAAGGGTGCGGCGTGCGCTGCGGCGGCCGCATCGGGCAGCCGGCACTCGCCGCCGGCCGCAGCGCGGACCGGGCGGCGCGCACGGCCGGATCAGCCCTTGCTGTACTCGGCCAGAACCTTCTCGGCGATGTTCGGCGGCACCGGCTCGTAGCTCGCCGGCTCCATCGAGTACGTGCCGCGGCCCTGCGTCATCGAACGCAGGCGCGTCGAGTACTGGAACATCTCGGCGAGCGGCACCTTGCCGGTGACGGCGCTGATGCCGCCCGGCTTGCTGATCATCTCCTCGACGATGCCGCGGCGGCTGCTGAGGTCGCCGATGACGTCGCCCGTCTTGTCCTCGGGCGCCTCGATCTCGATCTTCATGATCGGCTCGAGCAGGATCGAGTTGTTCTCCGACGCGAGGCGGAAGGCGAGCACGCCGGCGGTCTCGAACGCCATCGCGTTCGAGTCGACGTCGTGCGCCTGGCCGTCGTACAGCTCGGCGACGACCTTGCAGTACGGGAAGCCGATGCGGCCGCCGCCGGTCACCGCCGCGAGGATGCCCTCCTCGACCGGCTTGATGTACTCGCGCGGCACCGAGCCGCCCTTGACGCCGTCGATGAACTTCAGCGCCTCGACCTCGGGGTCGACGCTGAACTTGACGCGCGCGACGGCGAACTGGCCCGAGCCGCCCGACTGCTTGATGTGGCGGGCCTCGACGGTCTTCGGTCCCTTCAAGGTCATCTTGTAGGCGACCTTCGGCCGCCCGACCTTCACCGGGATCTTGTAGTCGTTCATGATCATGTTGCACTTCACTTCGAGGTGCAACTCGCCCATGCCCGAGATGACCGTCTGGCTGGTCTGCGGGTCGGTGCTAGCCTTGAACGTCGGATCCTCGCGCACGAGCTTGCCGAGGACTTCGCCCAGCTTGTCGCGGTCGCCGCCGGACTCCGGCTCGATCGACATGCTGATGACGGTGTCGGGGAACGACATCGCCTCGTAGACGACCGGGCTCTCCTTGGTGGAGAGCGTGTCGCCCGTGATCGACTCCTTGATGCCGACGGCGGCGACGATGTCGCCGGCGCGCGCGATCTCGATCGGCTCGCGCTGGGCGGCGTGCATGCGCATCAGGCGGCCGATGCGCTCGTACTTGCGCGTGCGGCCGTTGTAGTAGCGCTCGCCCGCCGTCATCTCGCCGGTGTAGACGCGGATGAACGTCAGGTCGCCGTTGGGGTCGCTGATCGTCTTGAAGACGAGGCCGGCGAACGGCTGGTCGGGCAGCAGCGGCCGCGCGACCTTCTCGTCGCTCTCCGGGTTGAAGCCCTCCATCGGCGGACGGTCCAGCGGGCACGGCAGGTAGTCGACGATCGCGTCGAGCACGTTCTGCACGCCCTTGTCCTTGAACGCCGAGCCGCAGAACACCGGCGTGATCTTCATCTCCAGCGTGCCCTTGCGGATGGCCATCATGACCTCCTCGTTGGAGATCGGCTGGCCCTCCAGGAACTTGTTGAGCACGTCGTCGTGGCACTCGGCGACCGCCTCGACCATCTCGTCGCGGCGCTTCTTCGCCTCGTCCATCAGCTCCGCCGGGATGTCCATCACGGTCATCTCGCGGGCGTCGTCCTCGGCCCAGACGCAGGCCTTCATCTTCACCAGGTCGACGACGCCCTGGAACGTCTTCTCCTTGCCGATCGGCATCACCACCGGCACGGCGTTGGCGTGCAGGCGGGTGCGCATCGACTGCACGGCCTTGTAGAAGTCGGCGCCGGTGCGGTCCATCTTGTTGACGAACGCGACGCGCGGGACCTTGTAGCGGTTGGCCTGGCGCCACACCGTCTCCGACTGCGGCTGCACGCCGGCGACCGCGCAGAACACGCCGACGGCGCCGTCCAGCACGCGCAGCGAGCGCTCGACCTCGGCCGTGAAGTCGACGTGGCCGGGCGTGTCGATCAGGCTCATGCGGTGGTTGCGCCAGAAGCACGTCGTCGCGGCCGACGTGATCGTGATGCCGCGCTTGCGCTCCTCCTCGAGGTAGTCCATCGTCGCCGCGCCCTCGTGCACCTCGCCGATCTTGTGGCTCTTGCCGGTGATGTAGAGGATGCGCTCGGAGAACGTCGTCTTGCCGGCGTCGATGTGGGCGATCACACCGAAGTTGCGATAGGTGCGGATCGTCTGGACGTCCTTGGATTCGGCCATGGGAAGAAGCGTGGGCTGTGACAGTGTGGCGGGAGCCGGGCTGCGCGAGCGGCCCGACGCGGCGGGACATGCGATCCAGCAGGCCCTGCCGCAGCGGCCTGCCGCGCTCCCGCGGCGGCTCGCGCCCGGGAACGAAGGGCGAAGAAGGTAGCGCCCCCCGGCCAGCGGTCAACGGCCGGCCCGGGTCGGCGGCGCGGTGGCAACGGTCGGTCCCGGGTCGCGCGCAGTCGGACCCCGGCCGCGACCGATCCATGCGACGGAGCCGACCCCGTCGACCACCATGCGCCCGCTTCGCCGCCTGCTGCCCGCATTCGTCCCAGCGCTGGCCACCGCCTTCGTCGCCGCCGCGGCCGTGGCCCAGGTGCAGCGCACGCCCGACGCCGCGCTGCAGGCCCTGCAGGACGGCAATCAGCGCTTCGTGCACGGGCGGCCCGCCGACAAGCCGGTCGGCCCGGGCCCGCGCCGCACCCTCGCGGGCGGCGCCAGCCCGCTCGCGGTCGTCGTCGCCTGCGCCGATGCGCCAATGCCCCCCGAACTGGTGTTCGACGCCGCGCTCGGGGAACTCGTCGTCGCCCGCACCGCCGGGCACGCCGTCTCGCCGGAAATGGTCGCCGCCATCGAACAGGCCGTGGCCGGCCAGGCGGCGCCGCTCTGCGTCGTGCTCGCCCACGATGGCTGCGAGCCGGTCGCCGCCGCGCTGGCGCAAGCCGACGAGGCGCCTGCGATCGGGGCCCACGGGCCCGCCCTGGCCGCCGTGCTGACGGCCATCGAGCCGGCGGTGCGCGCCATCGACCGGCAGCGGCTCGCCGGGGCCGTCCGCGCGCGCGCGTGCGAGGAAGAGCACGCCCAGCAGACCGCGCAGGCGATCCTGCGGCTCAGCCCATTGCTGCAGCAGCGCGCCGCCGAGGGTCGCTTCCGCATCGTCGCCGCCCGCTGCCACCTGCGGACGGGCGTCGTCGACTGGCTGCCGGCGCGGCCGCTGCCGCAGTCGCCGGCCGCCGCCGCGATCGCCGCCCGGGTGGCGCCGCCCAACGCGCCGCCGCACGTCGCCCTGCGCGTGCTGCAGGCCGGCCACCGCCGCTTCCTCGGCGACCGCCAGCCGGCCGGCGACGCGACTGCGGCCCGCCGCGACGCCCTCGCCGACGGCGAGCAACCGTTCGCGATCGTGCTCGCCTGCGCCGACGCCCGCGTCGCGCCCGAGCGGCTGTTCGACCTGGGCCTCGGCGAGGCCTGCGTCGTGCGCATGCCGGGCGGCGCGCTGACCGACGATGCGCTGGCCGCCATCGAACACGCCGTCCGCACGCACGGCGTGCCGCTCGTCGTCGCGCACGGCCACACCCGCTGCGACGCGCTGCGCGCCGCGGCGGACGCCAACACGGATCCGACGTCGTCGCCGAACCAGCGCGCGCTGGCGCGCCGGCTCGAAGCCGCCGTCGTCGCGGCCCGGCGCAGCGCCGACGGCGAGGCGGCCATCGATCTGGCGGCCCGCGTGCAGGCCCTGCGCGTCGTCGCCGAGGCGCGCGCGCGCAGTCCGCTGCTGCGCGCCGCCGAAGACGCCGGGCATCTGCTCGCCGTGAGCTGCGTCTACGATCTCGCCAGCGGCGACATCGACTGGTTGCCCGCCGCCGAGCGGAGCGCCGCCGCCGCGCACGGCCGCGATGCGACCGCGAACGCCGCGCCCGGCCACCCCGCGGCTGCCGGCGAAGGCCACGCTCCCGGCGACGCCCTCGGCCATGGCGCCCATGCGCCCGGCGCGTCGCCATCGTACGGCCACGACGCCGGCGCGAACGGCCACGCCGCTCCCGCGGGCGAAACCGCCCCGCATGCGCAGCCGACCACCGATACGCACGCCGATGCGCCGTCGACGCCGACCTCGGCCGCGGCCCCGCGCAGCCGCGCTTGGCCGACCTGGCTGGCTGCGGGGTTCGGACTCGTCAGCCTCGCGCTCGCCGGATGGCTGCTGCGACGCCGCAGTTGAGCCGGGCGGCGCTGCCGCCGACCGCCGTCAACGCAGCGCTGCGGCGAACGCCGCCTGGCGCGCCGGGTCGTCGTTGTGCGCGAAGTAGAAGGCGGTGAACTTCGCGAAGTCGGCGCGCACCTGTTCCTTCGGCTTGTCGGCGACGTCCTTCAGGTAAGCGTCGAGGAACTGCTCGAAGTCGACGACTTGCAGCCCCGGCACGCGCCGGCGCAGCTCGGCCATCAGTTCGCGATCCCAGGTGACGAGCCGCATCGGGAAGCCCACCGGAGGCGCTGGGAACATCACGTCGCGCCACGTGTCGACGACGCCGAAGTCGCCCTGGTAGTTCGTCTCCAGCATGAAGTGCACGCCGCGGCGTTCGAGGTAGGCCGGGTCGCGCGGTTTGTCGTGGCCGCGCTTGCCGCGCACCGGCACCGGCAGGCGCGCGATGTGGGCGTCGGTCAGGCCCGCCGCGCACTCCACCGCGATCGGCGCGCGCGAACGGTACGCGACGTTGGCGTGGCCGCCGGCGATGGCGATGCGCACGTCGAGGCCGGCGAACACCGGGCGCAGCCACTCGGAGGCCTGGCGGAACGGCTCGATCCACGGCAGCGAGATGCGGCGGTTGTCGGACACTTCGTTGCGCGGATCGTCGAGGCCGGGCGGTTCGACGCGGAACACGCATCCCAGCGCGACGACGGCGGCGAGCGCCGGCGGCAGCAACGCCGCGCGCCAGCGCAGGCACCACAGGTCGAGCGCGAAAAGCAGCGCCGGCAGGATCGGCAACAGGAAGCGGCCGAACATGAAGTCGCCGCCGACCCACAGCACGAACGCGAGGTAGCTGCCGACGAAGCCGAGCACGGCGAGCCACGGCCGGCGGCCGAGGTACGGGCTGATCGCCGCCAGCAGGTCGGGCTTGCGCAGCGCGAACCACGTCAGCGGCGGGAAGCCCAGCAGCAGCGGCCAGTAGCAGACGAAGAAGTCGCGCGCGTAGACGAAGCCCGCCGCCGGGTGCGGGTCGGCGCCGGACTTGGCGTAGAACGTGTTGGGCAGCCAGTGGCCGTAGTAGCCGTGTCGCCAAAGCAGGTACGGCGCGAACACCAGCAGGAACGGCGCGGCGTAGCCGGCGACGAGCCGCCAGTCACCGCGGCGCCACGCGTCGTGCAGCACGAACGACCCCGCCACCGCGCACGGGATCGCGCCATCGGGCCGCGTCAGCGCCGCGAGCACGCCGAGGAAGCCGAGCAACCACGCCGCGCGCGCGCACTTCAGCGCCAGGCAGGCGCGCAGCATCGCGGTGACCAGCAACACGAACAGCGCCGTCTCCAGCCCCGCCGGCGCCAGCGACGCGGCGTGGTGGATCGCGGCGTAGCCGACCGCGGCGACCGGGACGAGCGCGCGCCCGCCGGACGCCCGCCACGCCATCGCCGCCAGCAGCAGCACGACGCCGCCGTGGCAGGCGATGCCCCGGGCGCTCGCCCACGCCGCCAGCGCGCCGTCGGTCATCCCGAGCGACACCGCGAGCGCGAGCAGCATCGTCCAACTGAAGTTGGTGTAGCCCTCGACCGGCGCTTCGGCCGGATCGAGGTTGAACACGAGGCCGTGGCCCTCGGCGAAGTGCTGCGCATAGCGGAACGAGATGAACGCGTCGTCGCACGTCCAGCGCAGCGCCCACGCCTGCGCCGCCGCGGCCAGGACCGCGAGGGCGGCGAGGATCCAGAAGACGGCGCGGCGGTTCATCGGGGGCGATGCCGGCCGCGCGCGGCCGGTGCTTTGGTCACTTCAGCTCGCCGCAGTCGGCGATGACGACGTCGGCCGACGTGCTGCCCGAGCGCGAGCCGGTCGCCTCCATCGCGTCGAGCACCTTCATGCCGTCGACGACCTTGCCGAAGACGACGTGCTTGCCGTCGAGCCACGGCGTGACGACCGTGGTGATGAAGAACTGCGAGCCGTTGGTGTTCGGGCCGGCGTTGGCCATCGACAGCAGGCCCTTCGTCGTGTGCTTGTGCTGGAAGTTCTCGTCCTGGAACTTCTCGCCGTAGATCGACTCGCCGCCGGTGCCGTTGCCGCGCGTGAAGTCGCCGCCCTGGCACATGAACTGCTGGATGATGCGGTGGAAGCGGCAGCCCTTGTAGTGCAGCGGCTTGCCGGACTTGCCGTTGCCCTTCTCGCCGGTGCACAGCGCGCGGAAGTTCTCGGCCGTCTTCGGGACGGCGTCGGCGAAGAGTTCGAAGACGAGGCGACCGGTCGGCTTGTCGCCGATCGTGATGTCGAAGTAGACGCGGGGATTGGCCATGTAGGTGGCCGCATGTTGCCCGAACGGCGCGCCGCCGCCAACGGCGCGCTGCGGAGTCCCGCCGGCGTCGTTGCGCCGGTCAGAGCGGCAGGGCCGCGAGCACCTGCGCGGCGAAGGTCGCCGGGTCGACCTTGCTCCAGTACTGCACGACCTTGCCGTCGGGACCGATCAGCGCCGCGACGCGGCGCGCGACCTTGGCCTCGGCGGTCTCGGCAGCGCCGTAGGCCAGCGCCAGCTTGCGGTCGCCGTCGCAAAGCAGCGGGAACGGAAAGCCGTGCTTCTGCGCGAACGCGTCGTTCGCCGCGGCGGCGTCGAACGAGACGCCGAGCACGACGCAGCCGCGATCGATGAAGTCGGCGAAGGCGTCGCGCAGGCCGCAGCCCTGCGCCGTGCAACCGGGCGTGTCGGCCTTGGGGTAGAACCACACCAGCACGTGCTTGCCGCGGTAGTCGGCGAGCGCACGCACGGCGCCGGTCGCGTCGGCGCAGGCGAAGTCCGGCGCGGCGTCGCCGCGCGCCAGCTTGCCGGGCGCAGCGCTGCCGGCGGCCATCGCCGCGACCCGACCCGCGGCCGCCGTCGGGGCGGCCACCGCCGCCACCGCGGCCGGCTGGCCGTCGGCTGCCGCCGCCTCGGCCGGCTTCGCCGCGGCCTTCGGCGCCGGCGCCGGCTTCACGTGCGCGTCGACGTAGCTGGCGGCGAACGGCAGCTTCTCGGCGTCGCGCTCGTGGAACGGCACGCCGTCGGTCATCCACTTCGGCGCGACCTCGCCCTTCAAGTGGTGCGCGAAGTACTCCGCCATGCGCCGCGTCCAGTCCTTCATGTTGGCGCGGTTGCGCAGGCCGTGGCCCTCGCCGTTGTAGTTGAACAGGTAGCTCTCCTTGCCCAGGCGCCGCAGCGCCGTGAAGTACTCGATGCCCTGCGTCCACGGCACCGCGCCGTCCTGGTCGTTGTGCAGGATCAGCACCGGCGTCTTCACCTTGTCGGCGAAGTGGATCGGCGAGTTCTCCTGGTAGCGCAGCGGGTACTCCCACGGCGTGCCGCCGATGCGCGACTGCGTCATCTCGTACTGGAACTGCCGCGACATGCCTGACTCGTAGCGGATGCCGCCGTAGGCCGAGAGCATGTTGCACACCGGCGCGCCGCTCTCGACGGCGGCGAAGATGTGCGTGCGCGTCACCAGGAACGCCGTCTGGTAGCCGCCCCAGCTGTGGCCGGCGGCGCCGATCGCCTTCTCGTCGACGAAGCCCTGCGCGATCAGGTGCTGCACGCCGCTGACGACGCACTTCACGCACGACGCGCCGGGATAGCCGACCTCGTAGACGACGTCGGGCATGAACCACAGGTAGCCGTTGCTGACGTAGTACGCGGCGTTCGGCGACGTGCCCGGCGCCGGCGCGACGTGGTTGTGCAGCCCCTGCGTCATGCGCTCGTAGAAGTAGACCATCATCGGGTACTTCTTCGTCGGGTCGAAGTCGTCCGGCTTGACCAGCACGCCCTTGCGCCTGCCGCCGTCGCCGTCGATCCAGTGCACCAGCTCGGCCTTGCCCCAGCGGAACTGCTTCTGCTGCGGGTTGGCGTCGCTGAGCCGCCGCGCGTCGGTGAAGTCGGCGGCGACGGTCCACAGGTCCGGGAACTCGGCGAACGTGCCCTGCGTGAAGAACAGCCGGCTGCTCTTCTTCGGCCGCGCCACGTCGCCGTAGTTCCTGTCGCCGTACAGCAGCTTCTGCGGCCGCTGCTGGCGCGTGATCGAGTCGGCGAAGAAGCCCTCGGCCATCGTCTCGACGTTGGTCGCCGCCAGCAGCAGTTCGTCGTCGAGGCCGACCTTGTCGTCGTCGCGCGGCAGCGGCTGGATGCGCAGCCGCGTGCGGTTCTGCCGGCCGAAGCCGTCGGTCACGCAGGCGGCGGCGCCGGTCGCCGGATCGAGGCGCCAGACGTCGAACTCGTCGTAGAGCAGCACCGCGGCGTCGTTCTCGGTCCAGCCGGCGAGGCCGAAGGCGGCGTCGGGCTCGGGGTGGTCGTCCTGGTAGTCGTGGAACGGCACGCCGAGCGCGCCGGTCAGGTCGCGCGTCGCGCCGGTCGCCAGTTCGTGGCACTGCCAGTGGTAGTTGGCGTCGAACCAGACGAGGTACTTGCCGTTCGGCGAGTTGGTGACGTTGCCGCGGAAGCGCGTCAGCAGCTTCTTGCGCGCGCCGGTCTGGCCGTCGACGACGTAGACGTCGCTGTAACGGCCGTCCCACGTCTGCTCCGCCTCGTAGGCCCGGCTGTCCGTGCCGAGCAGCCAGCGGCCGTCGGCCCCGATCGGGCGCAGCGTGCGCAGCGCGTCGTCGCCGAGCACCGCGAGTTCCTCCTTCTGCCGGCGGTACACGGCGGTCCACTGCGGGTTGCGTTCGCCGGCGCCGCGCTTCTGCTGCATCGTCTGCAGCAGGCCGTCGCGCCAGTTCCACAGGTCGAGCGTGACCTTGTCCTCCGGCAGGATCGGCAACGGCTCGGGCGCGGGCGCGTCCTGCACCTCGAACGTCAGCGTCCAGCCGTCGCGGGTGAACGACGCGCCGCCCGCCGGCCGCTTGCCCGGCGGCATGCCCGGCCCGCCGGCCCATGCGATGCGCTTGCCCGGCGCCGCGCCGCCGTCCCACAGGTAGACGTCGGCGACCGGCTTGTCGTCGGCGAACGTCTCCTTGTCGCTGGTGAACGTCAGCGCCGTCTCGCCGCGGTCGAACTGCACGCCGCCGATGCGCGCGATGCCGGCGTGGACGCACACCGGCTCGCCGCCCTCGGGCGCCTGCACGAACACGCCGTAGCTGGCGTCCTTCGCCGGCTTCTTCGCCGACGTCTGGTACCACATCTTCTTGCCGTTGCGCGACAGGCCGTAGCCGACGACGTCGGCGAGGCTGCGCTGTTCGCCGGTCGCGAGGTTGCGCACGACGAGTTCGGTGCCCTCGGGGCGCTTGGCTTCGAGCGGATCGCTCGCCGCGCCGCCGCGGCGGCCGCCAGGGCGGCGCGCGCCCTCGGCCGCCGGGGCCTCGCCCGCAGCGGCCGCGGTCGCCACCGTCGCTGCTTCGCCGGCCTTCGGTTCGGTCGCCTTCGTTTCACCGGCCTTCGGTGCCGCGGCCTTCGCTTCGCCGGTCTCGCCTGCGGCGGCCTTGGGCTCGGCGGCGGCCACCGCCGCCTTGCCTTCGCCGGCCTCCACCTTGCCCGCTTCGGACTTGCCGCCTTCGGCCGGCTTGTCGTCCGTCTTCGGCTCGTCCTTCTTCGCCTCGGGCTTCTCCTTGTGCAGGAACAGCAGCGGCGCCTCGGGCGCGAACGCCGCCGCCTTCAGCTTGCCGAGCGCCTCGACCTTGCCGGTCGCCAGTTCGAGCAGCATCCACTCGCGGTCGCGCGCGGACGCGGCGTCGTCGCCGCCGGGCCCACCCGGGCCGGGGCCACCTGCGCCCGGGCCACCGCCGCCCGCTGCCGGTGCAC
>JBKDXM010000019.1:0-61228 GCA_046306335.1 Planctomycetota bacterium | reverse complement strand
ACCTGCTGCGGCGCGTGTTTGGCATCGATGTGCTGGTCTGCCCGCAGTGCGCGGGCCCGCGGCGCGTGCTGGCGGCGATCCACGATCCGGCGGCGATCGCACGGGTGCTCGCGGCGCTCGGGCGGACCGCGGCGGGGGCCGGGCGCCCGCGGGGACGGGGCGGCGGTGGCGGTGGCCCGCGTCGTCGCCAGGGACGCGACCGGCAAAGGCCAGGGCAAGTGCTGGGAAGGCGCGGGTGCGCATCGCGGTCGGCGGGCATGTCGTCGCGAGGTTGCGGGTCGAGGTTGCCGCCGTGAAACTGCGCCAACGGTTCTACCAGCGCGCCCGAGCGTCGGTGGCCGCGCAGCCGCGAGCGGCCGCGAGCGGCCGCGAGCGGCCGCAGCGGTCAACGCAGCGAGAGCGCCGGCCGGAAGCCGCAAACGGAGCCGCACGCGACCTGTTTCAGCACGAGGCGAACCGACGCGCGGGCGGCGGCCGGGTGCGACAGCCACGAACCGCCGCGGAGCACGCGAATGGGGGGGGATTCGGGTGCAAACTGCCCCACGGGATCGGTTGCGACGCCGTCGGCCGGCAGGGCGTCGAAGTACCGGAGGTTGCCGGGATCGCAGCACCACTCGCTGACGTTGCCGAGCATGTCGCGCAATCCGAACGGATTCGGCGCCATCACGTCCGTGGGCGCGAGCAGTGCGTAGCCGTCGTGGAACGGAAACTCGCTCTTGGGCCCTTCCTTGCTCGCGCGACGAGGTCCAGACGTGTCCCACACGTTCTCGTTGCCCTTGCCGCCGGCCGGATCGGATCCCCACCAGTACCGCGCCGCCGATCCGCCGCGCGCGGCGTGCTCCCACTCCGCCTCGGTCGGCAGGCGCATGCCGTACTGCGTGCAGTACATCATCGCGTCGTTCCAGGTGACCGTCGTGACGGGCTGTCGGTCGTCGATGGTGAACTGTCGGCGGTCGCGAAAGAACGGCAGGGGATTCTCCCACGACGTCTCGCGGCTGCGTTCCATCAGCGGTCGGCCGTCGGCCTTGACGACGAGCGTCGTGCGGACCACCAGATCGCACGCCAGCTCGGCGTCCGACCGGTAGCCCGTCGCCGCGACGAACTTGCGCCATTGGCCGACCGACACCTCCTGTTCGGCGATGTAGCAGGGCGAGACCCGGACGCGGCGCTGTGGCACGTCGGTATCGATCTTCCCCATGTGCTTCGCGTGGCGCTCGGGCGAGAGGATGTCCTCGAGGTCGCCCGCGCCCCGGCCCATCGCGAACTCGCCACCCGCGATGTAGCGGAAGCGCATGCCGGTCGCCTTGTGGACCACGACCTTGCACCAGCCATCGACGGCGGCGCCGGCGGCCGGCGCGCAGTCCGGGGGAACGCGTGGTCCCGCCGCGGCCGGCTGCGGCGCGCCGGCGCGCAGGCGCTCTCCGTACTCGATGGCGGCCGCCGCCAGGTCGCCGCGGGCGCCGTCGAGGAATCGCGTCGGCGTCAAGGCCAGCGCGCGTCGTTGCACGTCGACCGCCCGTGCGAGATCGCCTTCCCACGCATGCAACCGCGCCAGCGTGTCGAGCGCCTGCGGCTCGTTCTCGTCCGACGCCTTGACCGCCGCTTCCGCCGCTCGCCGCGCGAGCTCGAGGTTGCGCCGCGTGACCTTCGCTTGCGGATCGACGAACGACCACGCGATGTCGTTCAACAAGGCCCACGAGGCGCGGACCTCGGCATTCGCCAGCAACTCGGACGCCAACGCTTCGCCGGGCGCCGGGTCCGCTGCTGCCAGCAACGTCCGCAACTGCGCCAGCCGGCCCGACGTCCCGGCGGACACCTGGTCCGTCTCTCGGCTTTGGGCCGCCGGCGCCGCGGCGAGCAGGGCCACGGCTGCCGCGACGCGCCGGGCACACGATGCAGGATGGGACGGCATGGCGTACTCCTCGCGAGTTGCAGGATACTGCCGCGCCGCGCCCGTGTCTGCGCCGTCGCCAGCCGTTGCCGCCGCAGGCCGCGACGGTGCCAAGCCCCTTGCCCGCGTCGCCGTCGTCGTCCTCGTCGCAGCGGAGCTGCAGCTCGCTGGCCTTGCCCGGATCGACGTCGATCGCGCCGGCGAGTTGCGCGGGCGCCTTGCGGTCGCGGCAGCGGCCGCGGGGGTTCCGGTGCGGCGCAGCGTGGCGGCGAAGCCCGGCCGCGACGACGCACGGCGCGCGCGGGTCGCCGCGCAGGGCAACGCGGCGCCGCCTCGCCCCGTTCGTGCCGCGGGCCTGCTGGCGGCCGCCCTTGCGTCGTCGGCTTCGCCCCGACCGCGAAGCCGCGCGCCGGCTCGGCGCGCGTTCCGTGACGCAGACTCCTAGTCGTCCTTCACGACTGCCATCGGCGGCTGCAGCCATCGGCCCGCGAGCGCCTCCTCCTTCGGCCAATAGAGGCGCAACACGGCCATGAACGGGCCCGCGGGCGCCGGCAGCCAGTTGGACTCCCGGTCCTTGCCGGGCGACGCGTGCTGGACGTGCAGCGTCAGGCCGCCGTCGGCGTCCCTCTGCAGCTGCGGCAGCATCGGCGAGTTGACGAGGTAGCGGTCGAGGACGTTGGCGGTCAGCAGGCTCGCCGGCATCTCGTACATCGTCAGCGACCAGAAGGCGTTCGCCGGCGGCAACTGTCCCGGCGCGAAGCGCAGCACGTAGCGGGCCTTCGACGCGTCCAGCTTCGTGCCGGCCGCGTCCACCGTGTAGATCGGATACATGGCTTCCGCCTTCGAGTTGCCATAGATGCCGAGGACGGCCGCCGCCATGCGGTACAGGTAGTTGTTCGCGAGGTAGTCCCGCGTGCCGAACAGGTCGCCGCTGGTCACCTTGCCCGTGTCCATCGCGTTCTTCTTGAGGTCGTCGAACGCCGACCAGGCGTCGGCGATGCCCGCCGCCATCGCCTGCTTCGTCGCTGCATCCAGCTTCGACGCGTCGAACGTCCTGCCCGCGCCGACGCCGATCCGCGCGAAGCGCGCCATCAGCCCCTGCTCCGACGCCACGGTCGGGCAGAACTGCAGCAGGAAGTTGAGGACGTGGAACACCTCCAGCGAGGCCTTCTGCGCCGCGGGCGTCAGCGGCGTCACGAAGGCGAGCGCCGGCGCCGCCTTCGGCGCCGGCTTGCCGAGGAACGCCGAGAGCGGCTGCGCCTTGTAGCCGGACTGGACCTTCTTGACGTTGTCGAGGTCGCCGGGATGGAACAACTGCGTGCGGTAGATGACGAGCAGCAGCTCCGTCTCGCAGCGGACGACCTGCGTGATGCCGGCCGGCGTGGTGCCCTGCCAGCCGGGACCGGCGACGAGGAAGCTGCCGCCGCCGTTGCCGGTGGTGCGGCTGCCGAGGTAGGCGAAGTTGTGCGTGTAGAGGTCGACCAGCTGCGCCGAGAAGTAGCGCTCCTTCTCGATGGCTGGCACGGTGAGCACGACCGGCTCGGTCCGCAGGTCGAGGCCGACCATCGAGTACGGCGTGTCGGAGTTGGGCGTCTGCACCACCTTGTCGTCGGGCGTGAACACGCGCGCCATGTTGTGGATCGTGTTCCAAGGCCCTTTGTGCTCCGGGCTCCGCTCGTCGACGAAGTACGCATGCAGGATGCGATACCCGTCCACCATGGGATAGCCGTAGACGTAGGCCTCCTTGGCGATGGCGCGCGCCTCCTGCGGCGTCAGGTCCGCGGGGACCTGGTCCGAGGCGACCGCGTGGGTGGCGACGCTGCCGAGCAGCAAGGTCAGGCTGAGTAGTTGGCGTGGCATGGTTGGGTTCTCCGTCGCGTGCGCCGGCGCCCCGTCCGCGGCCGCATCGACGCGGATGCGCGGCGCGGCCGGTAGGCAGCGATGGCGGGCGAAGGATGCGAATACGGTCGGTGTGGAGCGGCCCGCAATACGACAAGGGACCCGTTCCAACCGACGCGTTCGGCGTGCGGGCGTCGGGCGTCCCCGCCTCGGCGCCGGCGGCGCGGTCGTCGCGCGCCGCCGTCAGTCCGGCAGCGGCATGCCGAAGTCGGGCTTGGCGGCCTTGCCCGTGACCCAGTCGTAGACCTGCGCCATCTGCGCGGCCTTCGCGTCCCACGTGAAGTGGCGGCGGACGCGCTCGCGGCCGGCGGCGCGCAGCGGCGCCAGCGCCTCGGGCGCCGCCGCCAGCTTCGTGAGCACGTCGCGGAAGCTGGCGACGATGCCGTCGCGTCGGTCCATCGGCAGCGCGAAACCGGTGCCCGGCGTCACCAACTCGCCCGGGCCGCCGTAGTCGAGCACCACGGGCACGACGCCGAGCGCCATCGCCTCCAGCGCCACCGCGCCGCCGAACTCGCGCACGCTCGGGAAGCCGAACACGTCGGCCTGCCGCAGGCGGTCGCCGACCTGCTGGTGCGGCACCCAGCCGGCGAACGTCACGCCGTTCGCGATGCCGAGCTCCGCCGCCTGCCGTGCGAGTGCTTCGCGTTCGGGGCCGTCGCCGATCACGTCGATCGTCGCGCGGCGGGCGGCGACCAGCGGCGCGGCGGCGGCGAGCAGCATGTCGCAGCCCTTGTACGGCACCAGCCGGCCGAGGAACGCGATGCGCAGCGGCCCGGGCGCGCGCGGCGGCAGCGCCTCGGCGAGCGGGAAGCGCGCCGGGTCGACGCCGTTCTCGGGCACGTAGACGCAGCGATCGCGCCAGCGCGCGGGCATCTGCTGCCACGTGTCGCGCGAGCCGATCACCAGCGCCGCCGCGTCGCGCCGCGTGCTGCGGTAGCCGGGCAGCAGCTTGTAGGCGCCGCGCACGTAGCTGAGCCACTCGCGCTCGCGGCGGCGGGCGCCGTCGAAGCCCTGCGGCCACGGCACGCCGCCGTTCAGCGGCCCGAGCACGAACGGCACGCCGGCGCGTCTGCACCACGTTGCGAGGCGGCTCGGCACCGTCGGGCTCAGCGGCGTCAGGCGGTGCACGACGTCGAATTCGCGCGCGCGGATCGCCGCGCCGAAGCGCCGCCAGACCTGCGACTCGAACGAGCGGTAGGAGAACGCCTTCAGCGCCATCAGCGTCGTCCAGCCCTTGCCCTGCCCGCCGCGCAGCAGGTTGCCCAGGCGCCACAGCGGCCGCTCGATGTGCTCGGTGTCGATCGCGGTGAACGCCGCGGCCGCCACGCCGGCGCGCACGAAGGCGTCGCGGTTGCGCACCTGGGTGACGACGTGCGCGTCGACGCGCCGCGCGATCGCCTGGCCGTGCGACCAGCCTTCCAGCGGCACGCTGAACCACTCTGGGTTGGCTTCTTCGGCGAGGAGCAGGACGCGCACGCGCCCATGCTTACACCGGCGGGGCGCGCAGCGGAACGCCGCGCCGCGTCAGCGGGCCGCGCCGCCGAGCGTCGTGCGCGGCAGTTCGATCCGGGCGAACCCGTCCTGGCCTTC
Source organism: Planctomycetota bacterium (assembly GCA_046306335.1). GTDB lineage: Bacteria > Planctomycetota > UBA1135 > UBA1135 > UBA2386 > UBA2386. Next base: position 55,848 of record JBKDXM010000019.1, on the reverse strand, counting down.
GACGACGCGGATCGCGCCGTCGATCGGCAGGTCGCGCAGCGTCTGCACCTTGCCCGACTTCGGCCAGCGGATCTCCAGGCGCTTGAGCGCCGTCGCCTTGCCGAGGCCGAGGTGCTGGCGCAACGGGTTGGCGCCGAAGCACCCGCCGCTGCCGACGTCGCGCCACACCGAGCGTTCGACGCCGGCCTCGTCGAACACGGCGCGGATCCGCGCGCCGATCGCCGAGCGGTTGCTGTCGCGGCCCTCGGCGAGCACGCACAGCCAGTGGTTGCCGAAGCCCGGGTTCTCGTACAGCGCGTCGTGCGCGGCGTCGCCCGGGTAGGCGCCGCCCTGGATCGAGAACAGGTCGAGGTCGCCGTCGGCGTCGAGGTCGGCGAAGGCGCAGCCGTGGCCCTTCTGCAGGTGGCCGAAGCCGCCGGCCATGGTGACGTCGACGAAGCGTCTGCCGCCGTCGTTGCGGAACACGAGGTTCGGCATCAGCGAGTAGTAGTACGGGTCGCCGGTGCCGAGGTGGAAGTCGAGGAAGCCGTCGTTGTCGAGGTCGCCGAAGTTGGCTCCCATCGCCAGCGCCGGCACGTCGAGGCCATACGCCTTGCCGACCTCGGTGAAGCCGCCCTTGCCGTCGCCGCGCCACAGCCGCATGCGGTCGGGGTTCGGCCGCTCGACGCCGAGGTGCCAGGCGGCGATGTCGCCGATGCCGGTGTTGTAGGCGGCGCAGAACAGGTCGAGCGCGCCGTCGTTGTCGACGTCCCAGAACCACGCGCCGAAGCTCTCGATCGGCTCGTGCACGCCGAGCTTCGGCGCCACGTCGACGAAGCGGCCGTTGCCGGCGTTGTGGTACAGGCGGTTGGGCTCGCGCAGGTTGCTGACGTACAGGTCGAGCTTGCCGTCGTCGTCGTAGTCGCCGAACGCCACGCCCTTGGTGTAGCCGAGGTTGGTGACGCCGGCGCGGTCGGCGACGTCGAAGAACGTGCCGTCGCCCTCGTTGCGGAACAGTTGGCACGGCGAGGCGATCTTCACCGACGCTTCGTTGCCGACGTACAGGTCGAGGTCGCCGTCGCCGTCGACGTCGCCCCAGTCGGCGGTCGACGTCGGGTAGTGGACCACGCCGAGCCCGGCCGCGAACGTCACGTCGAGGAACGTGCCGTCGCCCTGGTTCTGCAGCAGCGAGTTCGGATGGCGGCCGCCGTCGTACAGCCACGCGCCGCGGCTGACGAAGGCGTCGAGGTCGCCGTCGTCGTCGTAGTCCGCCTGGATCACGTTGATGCCGCTGGTGATGCCGCGCAGCCCGGCGGCGTCGGTGCGGTCGGTGAAGCGGCCGTCGCCGTCGTTGCGCAGGTAGCGCAGCTGGCCGGACGTGCTCCACAGCGAGACCATCAGGTCGAGGTCGAGGTCGCCGTCGAAGTCGTCGACGACGACGCCGCCGAGCATGCCGAAGGTGTCGAGGCCGACGCGGCCCGCGACGTTGGGGAACGCCGGGAACGGCGTCGCCGACGCGAACGTGCTCGCCGGCAGGCGGTGCGCGGCGGGCACGCCGTCCGGCCACCGGCCGAGCGCCATGTGCGCGAGGTTGAGCAGCCAGACGGCGCCGAGGCGCCAGTAGTCGCCCGCGGGCGTGTCGGCGATCACCGCCTCGAACCACGGGATCGCCTTGGTCGCGCCCTCCGGCGCGCCGGTGTGCAGCGCGGCGTCGCGCAGCGGCAGGATGCAGCTCTCCGGCGCGCTGCGTGCGCAGCAGTTCTCGTTCTCGGCGAGGCGCAGCCACGCCATGCCGAGGTAGAAGCGCACGCTGTTGCGCGCGTCGACGTCGCCGTCGATGCGCTTGCCGGCGAGTGCGTCGTCGGCGGCCTCCAGGATGGCGATGCCCTCGCGCGTCGCGCCCAGGCGCAGGTGCGCGAGGGCGCCGTCGAGCCGCAGCTTCCACGGCGCCTTGTCGCCGAGCTGCGCCAGCTCCGTCCACAGCGCCTTCGCCGCCGCGTCGCCGTGGTACTTGTGGTCGCGCACGCTGCGCGCGGCGATGGCGGCGAGTTCCTGCACCATGCGCGCGTGGCTCGCCTGCTTGGCGGCGAGGTCCGGGCGCTGTTGGGCGGCGAGCGGGGCGCGCGCGAGCAGTTCCGCGAAGGGCAGTGCGAAGAAGAGGGCGAGCAGGCAGGCCGGCGGGCGGCATGCCGTGCGTGTGCGGCGGGTTGCGAGGGCCTTGGGTACGGGGTTGGAGTTCGGGCGGACGACGGGTGTGAGGCGGTCGACCATTGCGTCACGCTACCGGGCGGCGGGCGCGGACGCTGCGGCCAAGGCCGCGCGCGCCGGCGCTCATCCTGCCGTCGCGTCCGCGCCGTCGCCCGGCGTCGCCCGCTTGGCGTCGCCGACCAGCGCCGTCACCGCGATGCCGCCGAGCCGCGTCGTCCACGCCGCCTGCAGCGCGAGGCCCGTCTTGCGCGCCAGCCGCACGTCGTGCGCCAGCACCGCCGCGCGCCAGCCGGCGCCGAGCGCTGTGACCTTGGTCCCCAAGGTCTGGTACAGCGGTCGCAGGTCGCCGCCCCTGGCCACGCGCAGCCCGAACGGCGGGTTGGTGACCACGGCGCCTTCGCCGGGCGCGCCGTCGCCCGCCAGCCAGCGCTGCGCCGACACCGCCGCGTGTTCGAGCGCGACCGCGGCGGCCACGCCGGCGCGTTCGGCGTTGGCGCGCGCGGCTTCGATCGCGCCGGCGTCGCGGTCGCTGCCGACGAGCGGGGCCGCCGCCGCCGCCGGCCGCCGTTCGCGCCGCACCGTCTCCCACACGTCCGGGTCGAACGGCGCGTACGACTGCAGCGCCGGCGCGCGCAGGCGGTCCGGCGGCAGGCCGAGGGCGAGGCCGGCGGCCTCGATGACGATCGTGCCCGAGCCGCAGAACGGATCGAGCAGCGCCGTGCCGGGCCGCCAGCCGCTGGCGAGCAGCAGCGCGTGCGCGAGGTCCTCGCGCAGCGGCGCCTTGCGCGCGTCGAGCTTGTAGCCACGGCGGTGCAGCGGCGTGCCGGTGGCGTCGAGCGACACCGTGCAGACGTCGTCGCGGAAGCGCACGTGGATGCGGGCGAGCGCTTCGTCGTCCTTGCCGGCCAGGGCCGGCTTGCGGCCCATCGCCGCGCCGATCGCCTCGACGATGCGTTCCTCGATCGCGCCGGTGTGGTAGACGCGCGAGCCGCGGGTCGTGCCGTGCACCTCGATCGGCACGTGCGGCCGCAGCCACTCGCGCCACGGCAGGTCGAGCGCCTTGCGCTGCAGTTCGCCGAGCGCGCGGCAGCGGAACTCGGCGATGCGCACCAGCAGGTGGCTGGCGGTGCCGAGCCACTGGCCGCAGCGCATGACGAGCCGCGGGTCGCCGGTGAACGCCACGCCGCCGGCGCGCGGCTCGGGCTCGGCGCCGAGCGCGCGCAGTTCGCCGGCGAGCAGGGGCTCGAAGCCGGGTTGGCAGGCGGCGAACAGCAGCAGGGGCGCGGGCATCCCCGCAACGTACTGCTGACGATGCGCGGGCGCGAACGTCCGCCGCGCGGGCTTTCAGCCGGCGCTCGTCCGCAGCGCGCGGATGCGCGCCATCATCGCGCCGACGTCGTCGAGCTTGCGGCGCACCGCGCCGTGCGCAGCGCCCTCGCGCTGCTCCCACGCATCGAGCCGCTGCCAGTCGCGCCAGTCGACGACGTCGACGCCGCGGGCGCGCAGCGTCGCCACGAGGTCGTGGTCGCGCGCCGCGCCGGCCAGCGTCGTGCCGGCGGCGCGGTCGGCCGCCATGCGCGCGACGACTTCCTTGGCGTCGAGGCTGTTGGTGCCGATCAGGCCGACCGGGCCGTGCTTGCACCAGCCGACGGCGTACTCGCCGACGCGCGCAGCACCGTGTTCGTCGACGACGCGGCCGTCGACGTTGCGCACCGTGCCCTTGGCGGGATCGTGCGGCACGCCGGGGGCGGGGCCGCCGCGGTAGCCGATGGCGACGAGCACGAGGTCGACGGCGACGTCGCTCGTCGGGCCGTGCGGCCGCGCCCGCGGCGCGCCATCGGGCCCCGGCTGCAGCGCCATCGGCTGCAGCGCCATGCCGACGAGCCGGCCGTCGCGGCCGTGCAGCGCGGCGGGGGCGACGCGGAAACGCAAGCGCAGCTTGCGCGGCTGGCTGCCGTCGCCGCGGTCCCCTTGCGCGGCGGCGAACTCGACGTTGCGCGTCTGGCTGCGCGCGCCGTTCGCCGCGAGCCACGCGCGGCTGGCGTCGTCGACGTGCGCGTCGGCAGGCGCGATCACGACGTCGACGCCCGGCAGCTCGGCGATCTCCTCCATCTCCTTCGGCGCGTACGACGCCTCGGCGACGCTGCGGCGGCCGAGCAGCAGCACCTCCTGCACGGCGCTGGCGCGCAGGGCGGCGAGCGCGGCGGGCGCGATGTCGGTCGCCGCCAGCGCGTCGGGCGGGGCCAGCAGGATGCGCGCGACGTCCAGCGCGACGTTGCCGTTGCCGACCACGGCGACGCGGCGGGCGCGCGCGAGGTCGAAGGCGTGGGCGCGGTGGTCGGGATGGCCGTTGTACCAGCCGACGAAGTCGCTGGCGGCGTGCACGCCGGCGAGGTCCTCGCCGGAGATGCCGAGCTTCTGGCTGCCGCTGGCGCCGAACGCGTACACGATCTGGTCGTAGTGGGCCGTCAGTTCGGCGACGTCGAAGTCGCGGCCGAGCGCCGTGTTGCCGACCAAGCGGAATCCGGGCGTCGCGGCGACCTTGTCGTAGATGCGGACGACCGCCTTGATGTTCTGGTGGTCGGGCGCAACGCCGTGGCGCACGAGGCCGAATGGCGTCGGCAGGCGCTCGAAGAGGTCGACGCGTGCAGTGCCGGCAGCGTGCTTGAACACCGCCTCGGCGGCGTAGAACGCCGACGGCCCGGCGCCGACGATCGCAACACGCCACGTCCGGTCGTTGTCCATCGCGGCATGGTAGGCGACGGCCGGGGCGACGTCACAAGCGTCGTCGTCGAGGGCGCGGGTGGAACCCTCCACGGCGGCGCGGTAGAAGCCGTACGGCCGTTGCGCGCGGCAATACGGTCGCGCCGTGCTGATGGCGGCCGGACCGCTTTCCCCTCACCGTAGCCATCGCGGCGTGCCGATGTAGATGTGCCTGCCGCGCGCGTCCGCGCCCGACCCGTCCCTCGCCCGAATCCGAAACCAATGAAGATCGCCGTCGTCGGTACCGGCTACGTCGGCCTCGTCACGGGCTCCTGCCTAGCTGACGTCGGCATGACCGTCACCTGCGTGGACGTCAACGCGCAGAAGATCGCCAACCTGCAGAAGGGGGTGCTGCCGATCTACGAGCCCGGGCTCGAGGACATCGTCGAGCGCAACGCGAAGTCGGGCCGGCTGAAGTTCACGACGAAGCTCGCCGAGGCCATCCAGGGCGCCGAGGCCGCGTTCATCGCCGTCGGCACGCCGCCCGGCGAGGACGGCAGCGCCGACCTGCGCTACGTGCTCGGCGTCGCGCGCGAGATCGGCGAGACGATGGACGGCTACCTCGTCGTCATCACCAAGAGCACGGTCCCGGTCGGCACGGCCGAGAAGGTGCGCAAGGAACTGGCCGCGGCGCTGCAGAAGCGCGGCTCGAAGCTGCCGTTCGACGTCGCCAGCAACCCGGAGTTCCTCAAGGAGGGCGCGGCGATCGAGGACTTCATGAAGCCCGATCGCATCGTCTGCGGCGTCGAGGGCGAGCGCGCGCGCGACGTGATGGCGCGCATCTACAAGCCGTTCACGCTCAACGGCCACCCCGTGCTGTTCATGGACGTGCCGTCCGCCGAGATGACCAAGTACGCGGCCAACGCGATGCTGGCGACCAAGATCTCGTTCATGAACGACATCGCCAACCTCTGCGAGCTGCTCGGCGCCGACGTCAACCAGGTGCGCAAGGGCATCGGCAGCGACCCGCGCATCGGCAACCGCTTCATCTACCCCGGCATCGGCTACGGCGGCAGCTGCTTCCCCAAGGACGTCAAGGCGCTGGTCCGGACCGGCGACGAGAACGGCTACAAGCTGCGCATCCTGCAGTCGGTCGAGGACGTCAACGAGGACCAGAAGCACGTGCTCTTCGCCAAGGTGAAGAAGCACTTCAACGGCCAGCTGAAGGGCCGCCACTTCGCCATGTGGGGCCTGTCCTTCAAGCCGGAGACCAACGACATGCGCGAGGCGCCGTCGCTGGTGATCTGCGAGCAGCTGCTCGCCGCCGGCGCGACGGTGACCGCGTACGACCCGGTCGCGGTCGAGGAGAGCAAGCACATGATCGGCGACCGCATCGGCTACGCCAAGGACGCCTACGCGGCGCTCGCCGGCGCCGACGCGCTGCTGCTGGTCACCGAGTGGCGCGAGTTCCGCGTGCCCGACTGGGCGCGCATCAAGCAGGCGCTGAAGCAGCCCGTCGTCTTCGACGGCCGCAACATCTACAGCGGGCCCGAGCTGCGCGCGCAGGGCTTCGCGTACCACGGCATCGGCGTGAAGTGACGCACGGAGACCGAAGAGAATGCCCCGCATCCTGATCACCGGCGCCGCCGGCTTCCTCGGCTCGCACCTCTGCGACCGCTTCATCCGCGAAGGCTACGAAGTCGTCGGGATGGACAACCTCATCACCGGCGACCTGCGCAATCTCGAGCACCTGTTCCCGCTGAAGGAGTTCACGTTCCACCACAAGGACGTCAGCAACTTCGTCCACGTCTCGGGGCCGCTCGACTACATCCTGCACTTCGCGTCGCCGGCGTCGCCGATCGACTACCTGAAGATCCCGATCCAGACGCTCAAGGTCGGCTCGCTCGGCATCCACAACTGCCTCGGCCTCGCCAAGGCCAAGAACGCGCGCATCCTGATCGCGTCGACGTCCGAGGTCTACGGCGATCCGACCGTGCACCCGCAGACCGAGGAGTACTGGGGCAACGTCAACCCGGTCGGGCCGCGCGGCGTCTACGACGAGGCCAAGCGTTTCCAGGAGGCCATGACGATGGCCTACCACACCTACCACGGGCTGCAGACGCGGATCATCCGCATCTTCAACACGTACGGCCCGCGCATGCGGCTGAACGACGGCCGCGTGCTGCCGGCGTTCATCGGCCAGGCGATCCGCGGCGAGGACCTGACGGTGTTCGGCAAGGGCAGCCAGACGCGCTCGTTCTGCTACGTCGACGACCTCGTCGAGGGCATCTGGCGCCTACTGCACAGCGACTACCCGTACCCGGTCAACATCGGCAACCCCGACGAGATCACGATCCTGCAGTTCGCCGAGGAGATCATCAAGCTCACCGGCACCAAGCAGAAGATCGTCTTCAAGGACCTGCCGAAGGACGACCCGACGCAGCGCCGCCCGGACATCACCAAGGCCAAGAAGATCCTCGGCTGGGAACCGAAGGTCGCGCGCGCCGAGGGCCTGAAGATCACCTACGAGGCGTTCAAGGCGCTGCCGAAGGAGGTGCTGCACAAGCAGGAGCACCGCGACTTCGAAGGCTACGTGCGCAAGTGAGCCGCCGGCCATGAAGACCGTCCTCGTCACCGGCGGGCTGGGCTTCATCGGCTCGCACACGGCGGTCGAACTGATCGGCCGTGGCTACCGCGTCGTGCTGGCCGACAACCTGTCGAACACGCGCGCCGACGTCCTCGACGGCATCGAAGCGATCGCCGGCCAGCGGCCGACCTGGGCCAACGTCGACCTCGCCGACCCGGTCGCCTGCCGCGCGCTGCTGCAGGGCCTCGGCGACCTCGCCGGCATCGTGCACTTCGCCGCCCACAAGGCGGTCGGCGAGTCGGTGCAGAAGCCGCTGGCCTACTACCGCAACAACTTCGGCTCGCTGGTCAACCTGCTCGACCACGTCGCCGAGCGGCCGTCGTGCCGGCTGATCTTCAGCTCGTCGTGCACCGTCTACGGCCAGGCCGACAGCCTGCCGATCCGCGAGGACGCGCCGGTCAAGCCGGCGGAGTCGCCGTACGGCAACACCAAGCAGGTCGGCGAGGAGATCCTGCGCGACGGCGCCAGGGCCCACGGCTTCCGCGCCATCGCGCTGCGCTACTTCAACCCGATCGGCGCGCACCCGTCCGCGAAGATCGGTGAACTGCCGCTCGGCGTGCCGCAGAACCTCGTGCCGTTCATCACGCAGAGCGCCGCCGGCCTGCGCGGCCCGCTGAAGGTCTTCGGCAACGACTACCCGACGCGCGACGGCACCTGTGTCCGCGACTACATCCACGTCGTCGACGTCGCGCTGGCACACGTCTACGCGCTGGAGCGCCTGCTCGCCGGCAAGGGCGACGAGCCGGTCGAGACGTTCAACCTCGGCACCGGCACCGGCTCGACCGTGCTGGAGGTGATCCACGCCTTCGAGCGGGCATCCGGCGAGAAACTGCAGTGGGCCTTCGCGCCGCGGCGGCCGGGCGACGTGGTCGCCGCGTACGCGGACACGCAGAAGGCCGCCGCCGGCCTCGGCTGGCGTGCCGAGCGCACGCTCGACCAGTGCATGGCGGATGCATGGCGGTGGCAGCGGGCGTTGGCGAAGCCTTGACCATCCGGATGGTTGGACGGTCTCACCGGTCGCGTCGTAGACTGCGCCGGGACCGGCCGGATCGCCGCCGAACTCCATGACATCCATCCGGCGAGATGCCGAAATGGTCCCCGTACGCCGAGGGGACGACGAGCCGCTCCGCCAAACTCCATGCGCATCGCCCTGATCTCGTACGAGTACCCGCCGGAGACCGGGTTCGGCGGGATCGGCACGTACACCTACTACCACGCGCACGCGTTGGCGCGGCTGGGCCACGAAGTGCACGTCTTCGCCGGCACGACGTCGGCGCAGCGCCGCAGCTACCGCGACGGCAACGTCCGGGTGACGCGCTGGCGCAGCGTGGGCATCGTCGAGCGGCTGGTGCCCGCCGCCGACCGGCTGGGATTGCACTGGGCGAAGAACCGCCTGCAGAACGCCGCCAACAGCCTCGCGGCCCTGCGCCGCGAACTCGTCCGCGGCCGCTTCGACGTGGTCGAGATGCCGGAGTGCGGCGGCGAAGGCGCGTTCGTCAACCACCTGCTCGGGTTGCCGACGGTGGTGCGCCTGCACTCCCCGTCCGAACTGATCATGCCGACGTATCCGACGAAGGCGTCGGACCGCATGCTGACGGCGATCGTCGAGCGCCTCGGCCTGTCGGGGGCCCGCGTCGTCACGTCCTGCTCGCACTGGCTGGCGAACGAGGTCCGCGTCCGGATGGGCATCGACCGTCCGATCAGCGTGATCCCGAACGGCATCGATCTCGCGCTCTTCGACCAGGACGAGGGCATCGACGCGTCGTCCCGCTTCGGCGTGCCGCGGGACCGTCTGCGCATCTTCTTCGCCAACCGCCTGGAGGAGCGCAAGGGCATCCACGTCGTGCGCGACCTGCTGGCGCCGGTGCTGCAGCAGCATCCCGACGCGGTCTTCGTGCTCGCCGGCGCCGATCCGTCGGGCATCGTCGCCCGCGAACTGCAGCCGATGCTCGCCGAGCGCGGCCTGCAAGGCGGCCTCGTGCACGTCGGCAAGCTGACGCTGCCGGAGGTGCGCGCATGCTTGAAGCAGACCGACATCTTCCTGCTGCCCAGCATCTGGGAGAACGCCCCGTACTCGCTGCTGGAAGCGATGTCGGCCGGCAAGGCGATCGTCGCGTCGGACTGCGGCGGCGTGCCGGAGATCCTGCGCAACGACGTCGACGGCCTGATCGCGCGCACCGGCGACGCCCAGTCGTTCGCGCGCGCGTTGAACCGGATGCTCGGCGACGCCAACCTGCGTCTGCGCCTGGGCCAGTCGGCGCGCGCGCGCGTCGAGGCGCGGTTCACCGACGAGCACGTCGCGCGCCGTTCGCTCGAGCTCTACGAATGGGCGCTTGGCGCGCCGGCCGCGCTGCGGACCGCCGGCGGCAAGCAGGCGCAGGTCGTCCTCGGTCCGGAGAACTGGTTCCAGGCCTGGTGGCTGCGCCACGGCAGCCCGATGGAGCGTCCGGCGGTGGATCCCGGCTTCGCCGAGGTCGGTCTCGCCGAGCTCGACTTCGCGCACGTGCTCTCGGCGCGGCTGTACTGGTCAGGAAGCGGCCGCGGCGGCGTCGCCGAGTCGGACTACCTCGACGACCTCGCGACGATGCATCGCCTGCGCGCCATGAAGGCGCGCGACGCAGGGCAGGAACCGGCGTCGCCGCGGCGGCTGTCGCTGCCGGCGCTGACCCACCCGATCTTCGCCGACGACCCCACCGCGGGCGCGTTCCTCGACGAACTGTGGCGCCTGGGCGACCTGCCGAGCGTCGCGGAGTGGTTGCTGCGCGAGATCGGCAGCGCCGACTTCGTCGATCGCGCGACGCGCCGCGTGCTGTTCCGCCGGCTCGCGCTCGAAGCGCTGCGCCGCCGGCCGGGCGAGCAGACGCTGGCGGTGCTGCGGCGGATCTACCGCTCCGTCGGCTGGGCGTCCCGCGTCGTCCAGCAGGACCTCGACTTCCTGGCCAACGACCCCAAGGGCCCGGAACTCGCCGCGCTGGTCCGCGAGCACGGCTTGCACGCGCCGATGCAGCGGCCAGCCGTCTTCGCCAAGCCGCGGCGACGCAAGCCGCCGGGCAAGGCGCCGGCCGCGGACGTCACCGTGCTGATCCCGTCGTTCCGGCACGAGGCCTACGTCGTCAAGGCGATCGAGAGCGCGCTGGCGCAGAGCCATCGCGCGCTGCGCGTGCTCGTGGTCGACGACGCGAGCCCGGACGGCACGCTGGCGGCGGCCCGATCGATCGCCGACCCGCGCGTGTCGGCGCGCGCCAACGAGCGCAACCTCGGGCTCGGCGCCAGCATCCGCGCGGCGCTCGCCGAGATCGCCACGCCGTACGTCGCGCTGCTGAACTCGGACGACGTGTTCCATCCCGAACGACTGGAGCGCTGCCTCGCGGCGCTCGCCGCGGAACCCGCCGCGGCGGTGGTGGCGACGCGGATCGCGGTCATGGACGAGCACGAGCGCAAGCTGACCGCCGAGACCAGCTGCGTGCTCGACGTCGGCGGACCGGCGCACGGCTGGGTCCGCTGGTACGAGCGGGTCACGGCGGCGCTGGCGCAGGCCGACTGGACGTCGCTGCCGGCGTTGCTGCAGCACAACCACCTCGCGACCAGTTCCAACATCGTCTGCCGCACGTCGTTCCTGGCCGAGCAGGCCGCCGCGTTCGCGCCGCTGAAGTACTGCCTGGACTGGCAGATCTTCCTGCGCGCGGCCGTGGCGGGATCGCTGCGCTTCGTCGACGAGCCGCTGCTCGGCTACCGCCTGCACGGCGCCAACACCGTCTGGTTCGCGGACGAGGCGCGGCCCGGCTACGTGCACGAGGTCAACGCCGTCGTCGCGGACGCGCTGCGGCGCCACGCCGAGGCCCGGCGCCGGGAGGGGCGGCCGGCCGCGGCGATCGCCGAGGAACTGGCCATGCTCGTGCGCCATCACGTGTCGCAGCACGGCGAGACCGACGGGGCTGCGCTCTACCTCGCCGAGGCGATGGCCGGCGACGACGTCGTGCCCGCTGCGATCCGCTCGCCCGAGCTCGCGGCGATGGCCAACGCGGCGCTGGCGGCCAAGCATGCGCCGGGCGCGTCCGGCGCCGATGCCGCGGCGGCGCGCGTCGCGCGCCATGCGATCGAAGCGCTGGCGCGGCGCAACCAGCGCATCGAGCCGGAGGTCGGCCGCCTCGCCGCCGAGCTGGCGAGCGCGCGCGCGGATCGGCTGGACGGCGAGGCCCTGCGCCACGCCGCCCATGCCGCCGATGCGCAGGCCGTGGCGGCGGCCGCCGAGGCGGCCGCCGAGCGCGAGCAGCGTGCGGAGCTGGCCAAGGCGCTCGACGAAACCCGTGCGCGACTGGTGGCGGCCACGGCGCAGCTTGACGACGAGCGCGCGCGGCTCGCCGCGACGACCGCCGGACTGGCTGCCACCGCGGCCGAGCGCGACCGCGTGGACGCGGCGCGCGCGGAGCTGGCCAGCGCCCGCGACGACGCGCGCGCGCGGCTCGCCGCGACGACCGCCGGACTGGCTGCCACCGCAGCCGAGCGCGACCGCCTGGACGCGGCGCGCGTGGAACTGGCCAGCGCCCTCGACGACGCGCGTGCGCGGCTCGCCGCGACGGCCGCCGGACGCGCGGCCGCCGAGGCCGAAGTCGCGACCACGAAGGTCGAACTGGTGCGCACGATCGCCGAACTCAAGCGCACCGCCGCAGCGCGCGACGAACGGCGGAACGCCGCCGACCGCTTGCACGGCGAACTCGCGGCGGCGCAGGGCTTGCTGGCGGAGCGCCAGAAGGCGATCGCCGAGGCGGCCCGCGCCCAGCGTGCCTTGGCGGCGGAGAAGGAAGCCGTCGCCGCGGCGCTCGCGCGTCTGCAGACGCAGCATGCGGGCTTGGCCGACGAGCTGCGGCGCCGGACGGACGAACTGCAGCGCCGGACGGACGAACTGCAGCGCCGGACCGACGAACTGCGCGACGTCGAGCGCGAACTCCGCCGGGCGCACGAACAGGCGGCCCGGGAACGCGAGGCGGCGCAGCAGGCTGCGGCAGCCGCTGCCCAGGACCACGAGCGGCAGGTCGCCGACGCTGCCCTGTGGGCGGGTCGCGCCCTGCTCGCCGAGCGTTCGCGACGACGCCAGCTCGCGGACGGCGTCGAGCAGCGCTTCGGCCGGTTCTGCCTGCGCAAGCTCGGGCTCGGCGGGCCGCTGCGGCTCGGCATGCGCGCCGTCGCGCTCGCCGAGACGGTCGCCGAGCGGTTCTTCGGCGGCCTGCGCAAGTCCGTGCCGGGCCGCAAGCCCGCCAGGGCGGTGCTGGTGTGGGACGGGCCGTATCCGGACGTCGAGTCGGCGCCGGCGGCGACGCTGGCGGCGGCCTTCGGCGAGTCGGGCATCGACGTCCGCGTCGCCTGTGCCGGGCGCGCCTCGCTGCACCCGCTGACCGCCGACCTCGTGCCGGCGATCGACGACCGCCTGCTGGTTGCGACCGACAGGCTGCTGCAGCGCCGCGACCGCAAGTGGTGGCAGCGCCGCAATGCCGAGGCACTGCGGCAGGTGCTGGCCTTCCCGGCGCCGCCGGCGGCGCCGGAGCGCGCGTGCACGCTCGCCCGCACGGCCCGCGCCGCCAGCGCGGTCTACCTGCACGGCTTCGGCCTCGGTGGCTCCGGGTTCTTGGCGCACGCGGCGAGCGCGCTCGCCGGACTGCCATTTGGCGTGACGCTGACCCGCGACGACCTGCCGCGCCTGGCCGAGGCGCCATGGCGCGACCTCGTCGCGCGGGCGGCTGCGATCTTCGTCGACAGCGAGGCGCTCGCCGTGGCCGTGCGCCGCACCGCCGAACTGCCGTTGCCGGCCCTGCTCGTGGCGACGGCGCTGCCGTTCGACGTCGCCGTCGCGCAGCCGACGGCGCCGGCGCGCATCGCGTGCATCGGTCCGTTCAGCGACGGCGCCGGCTTGTTGACGTTCGCCGGCGCCATCCGCCGCATCGCCGACACCGGCGCGCCGGTGCAGGTCGAACTGCTCGGCGTCGAGGCGGGCGGGGCGAACAACCATGTCGCCGTCGATTGGTTCCGCAGCCGCCTCGCGGCGCTCGGTCTGGCCGACTCGCTGTTGCTGCGCGCCGACGCCGCGCCGGCGACGGTGCGGCGCAGCCTCGCCGAGGCGGCGATCGTCTTCGACCCGCGCACGGGCACGGCGGCCGATCCGGCGGGCATCTCGGCGGGCGGCGTCGCCGCCTTGGCGGCCGCCCGGCCGCTCGTGGGCTACGCCGAGGGCTTGGGCGGCGACGTGCGGGACGGGCACGGCGCCGTCCTGGTGGCCCGCGGCGACGAAGCCGGCCTCGCGGCAGCGTTGCTGCGACTGCTCGGCGATGCGCCGTTGCGCGACGAGATCGGCCGCGCCGGTCGCGGCTGCCTGCACCGGCGCTGCGCGCGCGGCCTCGCGGCCGCGGAGGCCGTAGCGCGCGTGCGCGCCCTGCGCAACGCGCTGCGGGGCTGACGCCGATCCGGCGCCGCATCCACCTTGGTCTTCAGCTCGCTGATCTTCCTGCTCGGGTTCCTGCCGATCACGCTCGGCGTGTACCACGCGACGCAGGCGCTGGGATTCCTCGGACTCGGCACGCGGCGCGCCTGGCGCCACGTCGGCAACTTCACGCTGCTGCTCGCCAGCCTCGTGTTCTACGGCTGGGGCGAGTTCCGGCTGCTCTGGGTCATGCTGGCCGCGATCGCCGTGAACTTCGTCGCCGGCATCGGCATCGACGTGGCCCGGCAGGCCGCCATCGCGCGCGGCGGCGACCCGGCGCGCGCCGGTCGCGTCTGGTCGTGGATCGCGGTCGGCGGCAGCCTCGCGTTGCTGGCCTTCTTCAAGTACGGCGGCTTCGCCGTCGACAACTGGAACGGCTTCGCGCGCCTGCTGGGACTCGGGTCGCTGGCGACGGACGAGGCGTTCCGCGTCGCGCTGCCCGTCGGCATCAGTTTCTACACGTTCCAGGCGCTCAGCTACGTCATCGACGTGCGCCGCGGCGAGGTCCGCGCGACCCGCAACCTCGTCGACTTCGCCTGCTACGTGACGATGTTCCCGCAGCTCGTCGCCGGGCCGATCGTGCGCTACGCCGACATCGCCCGGGAACTGGTCGACCGGGCGCACACGCTCGCCGACGCCGCTGCGGGCGCGCTGCGCTTCGCCATCGGCTTCGGCAAGAAGCTGCTGGTCGCCAACGTCGTCGCCGTGCCCGCCGACGCGGTGTTCGGCATGCATCCGGACGCATTGAGCCCGGCGCACGCCTGGCTGGGCGTGGTCTGCTACTCGCTGCAGATCTACTTCGACTTCTCGGCCTACTCCGACATGGCCATCGGCCTGGGCCGGATGATGGGCTTCCACTTCGTCGAGAACTTCGACCACCCGTATGTCGCGCGCAGCAACCAGGACTTCTGGCGGCGCTGGCACATCTCGCTGTCGACGTGGTTCCGCGACTACCTGTACATCCCGCTCGGCGGGAACCGCGGCGGCAGCTTCGCCACCTACCGCAACCTGCTGGTCGTCTTCCTGCTGTGCGGGCTCTGGCACGGCGCCAGCTGGTGCTTCGTCGCTTGGGGTGCCTACCACGGCCTCTTCCTGGCGCTGGAGCGGTGGTTCCTCGGCCGATGGCTGGCTGCGAGCCCGCGGCCGCTGCAGCACGCCTACCTGCTGCTCGTGGCGATGTCCGGCTGGGTCCTGTTCCGCGCCGACACGCTGTCGCAGGCGTGCGCGGTGTACGCGGCGCTGGCCGGCTGCACCGCGGCGACCGGCCCCGTCGAGCACCTGCTCGATGCGCGCACCCTGACGGCCCTCGCGGCGGGCGTCGCGTTCGCGATGCCGCTCGCGCCGGCGATCGCCGCCCGCATCGCGCGCGTCGAAGCCGGCGGCGGCGCTGCCGCGGCGGCGGCCGCCGGCTTCAGCACGCTGGCCCGCCCGGTCCTCGTCGCCGGCTTGCTGGCGCTCGGCCTCGCGGCGCTCGCGGCGGGCACCCACAATCCCTTCATCTACTTCCGCTTCTGATGGCCACGTCGAACCGTCCCGCGACCGTGCTCGCAGTCGTCGGCGACGTCGCCGTGCTCGCCGTCTTCGCGGTCATCTGCGCCGCGCACCTCGTCTTCGGCGCCGATCACGGCCACGAAGGCGGGCTGCGCGAGAGCCGGCGACTCGCCGAGCCGCCGCCGGCGCCGGCCGATCTCGCTGGCTTGCCCGGCTGGATCCGCGGCTACGAGAAGTGGTTCGACGACCACTTCGCCTTCCGGCCGCGCCTGCAGGAACTCGAGGCCGCCCTGCGCATGCGCGTGTTCGGCGTGTCGCCGTCCGAGCAGGTCGTCGTCGGCGAGGACGGCTGGCTCTACTTCACGCAGAACGGCATCCTCGCCGACCGGCGCGGCGAGGTCGTCATGTCCGAGGCGCTGCTGGAGTCGTGGCGTCTCGAACTCGAAGCGCGCCAGCGGCTGCTCGCGGGCATGGGCGTGCCGTACGTCTTCGCCGTCGCCCCGAACAAGGTCACGATCCACCCCGAACATCTGCCGCCGCGCGAGCGGGCCGTCTCGGGCCGGCCGACGCGCCTCGACCAGCTCGTCGCGCACCTCGCGGCGACGTCGTCGTTCCGCCTGCTCGACGGCAGGCCGCCGCTGCGCGAGGCCGCCCGCACGGCCCAGGTCTACCACGCCACCGACTCGCACTGGAACGAACTCGGTGCGTTCCCGTTCTACCAGGAGCTCGTCCGCGCGCTGCAGCGGCAGGGCTTGGCGATCGAACCGCTGACGCGGGATCACTTCACGCCGGCGCGCTACCCGGTCGTCGGGGACCTCGGCCGGATCGCGCCATGGTTGCGCACGCCGCCCGAACAAGGCTGGTTCATGACGGCGCGCGCGGCGCACCCGGCGAGCCGGGTCGAGCTGCCCTTCGACCACACGGCGCTGCCGACGAGCTGGCAGGTCTGGGAGCCGCCGGTGATGCAGGCGTGCGACCAGGGCGAGGGCGTGCTGCTGTTCGTCGGCGACTCGTTCCAGTGGCCCATGATCCCCTGGCTGGCGCGGCACTTCCGCGCCAGCGTGTTCCTGTGCGTGGCCGTGACGGACCTGGGCGTGCTGCGCGAGATCGTCACGGTCGTCAAGCCGACCGTCGTGATCGAGCAGCGCGTCGAGCGCAACCTCGTCCACGCGCCGACGACGCCGCGCTGACCGCGCCGCATCGACCGCGCGGCGCGCGCCTCAAAGCCGCGGCGCGCGGCGCAGCACGGTGCCGAGGCCGAACAGGAAGCCCTTGAACCAGCCGCGGACGAGCTTCTTGTGGTGCGCCACGGCGGGCCAGTTCTTCCACTTGACCGAGCCGCGCCAGTCGCGCCAGTACTGCTTGAGGTAGCGCCACTGCACCTGCGCCGCCGTCACGCTGCCGCGGAACATGAACCGCGAGAACACCGTCGAGGCGCTGAACATGTACTTGTAGAGCTGCGCGTTGCTCTTCTCGATCGGCATCCAGTTGTCGTGGTGCACGGTCGGCTTCGGCGAGTACAGCATGCGCGCGCCGCGCTTGAGGATGCGGAACGTGAAGTCGGTGTCCTCGCCGCCCGTCATGTAGGTGCCCGCGCCGAGCCATTCGAGGTAGAGGCCGTGCTGCTCGAATACGCGCTTGCGGAAGGCCATGTTGTTGCCGTGGCCCAGCGCCTCGTGCGTGCTCTTCGTGAGCCCCTGCACGACGTACCGTTCGCCGCTCTCCATCAGCGTCGGACAGTGGTAGCCCTCCTTGCCGGCGACGTCGCGCTGCATGTACGCCAGCACCCGGCCGTAGACGGCGTCGATCGACGGGTCGGCGTCGAACTCGGCCAGCACGAGCTCCACCCAGTCCGGCTCGGCGATCACGTCGTCGTCGGTGAACAGCACCAGCGGCGACCTGGCCGCACGGATGCCGATGTTGCGCGCCCTGGCCAGTCCCTTGGTCGGCGTGCGGATGTACCGCAGGCGCGGATCGCCGGCGAACGGCTTCACCTGCGCGCCCGTCTGGTCGTCGGTGCTCTGGTCGATCACCACCAGCTCCATGTCGTCCGGCGACAGGCTGCTGGCGAGGATCGAGCGCAGGCACGTCCCGATCGCGTGCGGGCGGTTGCGCGTGCAGACCAGCACCGAGATGCGTGGACTCTTGGCGGCTTCCGTGCTCATGGTCAGCGGTAGTTGGCCTTGGCGATCATGCGTTCGTAGGCGTCGACGATCTTGGCGACCATCTTGCCGGTGGCGTAGCGCTCCAGCACCGTGCGGCGGGCGCCTTCGCCGAGCCGCGCCGTCTCCTCGGGCCGTTCGGCGAGCCATCGGATCGCGTCGGCCAGGGTGTCGACGTCGCCGGCCTTGACGTGCAGGCCGGCGACCTTGGCGGGCGCCATCTCGACCATGCCGCCGGCGTCGGTCACCACGACGGCCTTGCCGCAGGCGAGCGCCTCCAGGCAGGAGTTGGGGAAGTTCTCGAACGACGCCGACGGGATCAGGCAGGCGTAGGCTTCGCGGTAGATCGGGATCAGCTCCTCGAGCGTCTTGCGGCCGAGGAAGCGGATGCGCGCCTTGGTCGCGGGCGCGAGCGGCAGCGTCTCCATGTACTCCTTGAAGTGCGCGGTCTTGCCGTCGACCGTGAACGTCGGCGTGTCGTGGCCGACCATCAGCAGTTCGACCTCCGGCATCTGCCGGGCCACCCGGTCGAACGCCTGCACGAGCACGTCGACGCCCTTGCGGCGTTCGAGGCGGCCGGTGAACAGGAACTGCTTGGGTCCCGACCGCCAGACCTTGGTCGACGGTTCGTACTTGGCCGGATCGATCGGATACTCGAGCAGTTCGACGTCCTTCAGGCCGCGCAACCAGCGTCCCGAGCAGATGTCGATGATCTTCCGGCTCGGCGCGCAGACCATGTCCGCGGCCTTGGTCGAGCCCTTCTCGAAGATGTTCGACAGACGCACGTCCATCGTCACCGGCATCTTGTTGATCCAGCAGTTGACCTGCGTCGGCGTGTGCAGCTTGACCGTCACCGGGTACTGCGCGAACCGGCCCTGGACGAACCACGCCGAGCCGTAGTACTCGGGCGACTCGATGACGTGGATCGGCACGCGATCCTGGAGCCACCGGAACTTCTTGCGCGCCGCGAGGCCGAACTCGAGCCGGCGCAGGAACTCGAGCGCGTGCTTGCGCAGGAACGGCTGGATCCAGTGCCACCACAGGCGCTGCGTGCGCGGCTTGCGCGGGTGGAACTTGACCCGGTGGACCTCGACGTTGCCGTTCGGGCCCTCGACGCTGACCGACGGCTTCTCGACGCAGCCGGCGATGACGTAGACCTTGTGGCCGGCGGCCGCGAGTCCGTGCGCGAGGTTGTAGTTGTAGGTCGCGATGCCGCCCCAGCCCGTCTCCTTCGGGTACTCCTCCGTCAGCAGGCAGATGCTGCGCGGTCCCTGGCGCTCCTTGTGGAACCAGCGCGAGCAGTCGCTGCCCAGCACGCGGCCGTAGACGTAGCTCATCTGCTCGCCGACCTTGGCCCAGTCGAACTCGAGCGAGCGGGCGCGGGCGCTCCTGCCCATGCTCTCGCTCAGGCCACGGTCGTCGGCGAGCTCCAGCACCGCCCGCACGCAGGCGTCGACGTCGCCGCGCTTGACCTTGAAGCCGCTGGCGTCGTCGACGTACTCGGGCAGGCCGCCGTGGTCGGTGCTGACGACCGGCGTGCCGCAGGCCATCGCTTCGAGCACCGCGTTGTTCGCGGTCACGTACTCGAGCGGGATCAGGATGGCGCGGGCGCTGCGGTAGACGTCGCGCAGGTCCTCGTCGGGGATGCCGGCGAGGAGCTCGGTGTTGGGCAGGCCGTCGTACTTCTCGAACAGGTGCTTGAAGGTGACGATCTTGAAGCGGACCCGCGGATTCAGTTCGTGGACCCGGCGGATCGTCGCCTTCAGCATCTCGATGTCGCGGAGCCACCAGCCGACGTTGACGAACACGGGCTCGTCCGGCTTGCCGCGGTCGCCGTCAGGCGTCCAGAACGTCGTCTTGACGCCGTGCGGAACGAGGAAGACCTTCTCCGGCGCGACGAAGTTGTAGAAGTACTCCGCCTGCTCCTTGCAGAGCGCGACGATGCCGTCGACGCCGCGCAGGAACGGCTTGTCGCCCCACATCTTCGCCAGGATCTCGGGCGGCTGGTGGAACGAGGCGACGATCTTGTTGTTCCAGCGCGGCCGCCAGCGCGAGGTCAGCCGCATGCTGTCCTCGCCGTAGAGGAAGTGGTAGAGCCGTTTGCCCGGCAGCGACAGGCGGGCGAGCATCTCCAACTCGATGTGCAGCGACTCGCGCTGGTACCAGTCCGAGTTGAACAGCTTGACCTTGTTGACGTGCTTCTCGGGGATCTTGCGGGCCGCGCGATAGAGCAGGCCCTTGCGGTACTGCTCGCCGTGCACGTAGTTGGCGAGCTGGTCGTAGCCCGAGTTCCCGGCGTGGTGCGGGATCCGCTTGAAGATCAGACGAACCTGCATCGGACGGCGTCGTGGCGAGAGGAAGGCGGCGGAACGCGGCGTTCCGCTGCAGGGCATTGCCAGTCTACATCGGTCACCGAGAAGGGCTTGCCGCAGTTTCGTCGTCGGTCGTCGCGCCGGCCGTCACGGCGCCGCAGGCGGGAGTCGACGGGCCGTTGCCATCGTCGCGCCGGCCGACGTCGGGACGATCCCGCAGTTGGACGGCGCCGGCGGCTGGCTCACGCGCCGGCGTAGGCGGCGCGGAAGCGGGCGTAGCCGTCGGCGTTGCTCGGCGTCGCGCCGAATCCGGCGGCGTCGAACCAGTTCGTCCGCGCAGCCACGCGCTCGATCGCCGCCGCGAGCGCCGACTCGTCGCCGGCCGTGAACAACGCGCCGTTGCGGTCCTCGTGGACCACTTCGCTGAGGCCGCCGAGGTCGGAGGCGATCACCGGCACGCCGGCGGCGAAGGCCTCGAGCACGACGAACGGCGTGTTCTCGTACCACGTGCTCGGAGTCAGCAGCACGTCCATCGCCGCGAAGACGCGCGAGGCCTCGGCGGCGCCGTAGGGACCGGCGAACCGGATCCGCGGGTCGTCGGCGGCCGCCGCCTGCAGCGACGCGATGTAGTCGGCGAACATCGGTTCCTCCAAGCGACCGTGGATCGTCAGCTCGACGGGCGCGCGCACCTGCTTGACCGGGGCGTTGGCGAGGTGGGGGGCCTTCCACGGCGACAGCACGCCGCAGAAGCCGAGCCGCAACGGCGTGCGAGGCCGCGCCGCCGGCACCGGGGCGATCCGACCCGGTGCGAGCCCGTAGGGCACGATCGCCATGCGCGGATGGTCGAAACCGTTGCGGGCGAACATCGCGGCGAGGAAGCGCGATGGCGCGAACACCGCGTCGGCGTGCCGCAGGTTCTCGCGCTGCGTGGCCGGACGGTCGAGCAGCGCGCGCAGCCGCGCGCCGGGCCGCCACACCGCCGCGGCGCGTCCGGCGTCCGGCGTCGCGGCGAGCAGCGCGGGCTGGTCGCACGCGACGCAGCCGCGGCCGCCGTCGGGCGGACCCTCGCACAGGCCGCCGTCGCGCCGCAGCAGCGTGAAACGCGGACACAGGAACCAGAAGTCGGTCAGGCTGACGACGGCGCGGACGCCGAGCCGGCGCGTCAGCGGGATCAGGTGGGAACCGAGCTGGCGCAGGTGGAAGAAGTGCACCGCGTCGGGCCGCACGTCGTCGAGCACGCGGCGGAACCAGCCTTCGAGGTGCAGGTTCTCGTAGTCGCGCAGTTCGCCGTTGGGGTTGACCTCGAGCCAGTGGTTGAGCCGCAGCACGCGGAAGCCGTCGTAGGGCTGTTCGAACAGCTCGATCGCCGGCTTGCTGCGCCCGTAGTCCCAGTGCAGCGACAGCACCGTCACCTCGTCGCCGCGCCGCCGCGCCTCCTGCGCCATCGCCAGGCAGTACTGCTCGGTCCCCGAGTGGCAATCGGGAAAGAACTGGTGGATGACGTAGAGGAGCCGCATCGCCGCCGCCAAGGCTACGGGGCCGCCCGCAGGTTGCGAAGCGCTCGCTGCCGCCCGTCGCCGCGCTGGCGCCTTCGCCGCCGTCGAGGCACCATGCGCGCCGTGCGCATCTCCCTGGTCATGCCGACGTGGAACGCCGGCCCGCTGCTCGACGAAGTCCTGGCCGCGATCCGGGCCCAGCGCGCGCCCGCCTTCGACGAGCTGGTCGCCGTCGACAGCGGTTCGCGCGACGGCACCGTCGAGCGGCTGCAGCGCGCCGGCTTCACCGTGCGCGGCATCCCGCAGCGCGAGTTCGACCACGGCGCGACCCGCGACCTCGGCATCGGCATGTCCACCGGCGACGTCGTCGTGCTGCTGGTGCAGGACGCGACGCTGCAGGGCGACGACTGGCTCGCGCGCATGGTCGAGCCGTTCGCCGACCCGCAGGTCGCCGGCGTTTGGTGCCGCCAGACACCGCGCGCGAAGTGCCAACCGGTGATGAGGCGCCGCATCAACGGCTGGCCCGGCTGGGGCGAGGGCGTCACCAAGAAGCGGCTGGCGGACGGCCAGCGCCTCGCCGACCTGCCGCCGTTCGACCAGCTGATGCTGTGCGCGTTCGACAACGTGGCGTCGGCGGTGCGCCGCACGGCGTGGCAGCGTTTCCCGCTCGGTCCGCGGCGCTTCGGCGAGGACGTGCACTTCGGCAAGCGCGCGATCGACGCCGGCTGGACGCTGGCGCACCAGGGCGGCGCCGTCGTCGTGCACAGCCACGACCGCTCGGCGTGGTCGGAGGGCAAGCGCACCTTCTGCGACCACCGCAACCTGCGCGCCTTGTTCGGCCTCGTCGGCATCCCGACGTACGCCGCGGTCAAGGCCGGCATCCCCGACGCGACGCGCGAACACTGCGACTACGTGCGCAGCCTGAAGTTGCCGCCGGCGGACGAAGCCGCGGCGCTGTCGTGGACGCGCGACTACGTGAAGTGGCAGGTCTGGGGGCAGTACCTCGGCGCGAAGGCGGGGGCCGCGCCGGGCGGCTGGCGCGGCGCGCTGCTGCGCTGGCTCGGCAAGCGGCTCGAGCGCGGCATCGGCTAGGAGTCTGCGTCACGGGACGCGCACCGGATCGGCGCGCGTCCCGTGGCGCAGACTCCGAGGTCGAGCGGCCGGGCCGACGTCAGCCGGCGCGGTCGCTGCCGTCGCCCCGCTGCGCTTCCAGCCAGCGCACGCGTTGCTGCAGTTCGGCGACGAGGGCGAGCAGGTGCTGGCACTGCGCCTGCAGGTCGTCGCGAGCCGCAACGGCGAGTGCCAGGCGGGCGCGCAGCGCAGCGGCCTCGTCGGCGGCATCCTTGGTTGGCGCGGACACTCGCCGGACTATACCGTCGCGGGCCGCCGCGCGCCGGCGCGCCATGAGCAAGGTCCTCGTCGTCTGTCCATTCGTGCCGCATCCGCCGAGCCACGGCGGCAGCCTGCGCACGCGGACGATGCTGCACGCGCTCGCGCGCGACCACGCCGTCGAGGTCGCGGCGGCGGCGCACGGTGACGCCGACCTCGCCAACCTGCACGCGTTGGCACACGAACTCGGCGTCGCGGTGCATCCGCTGCCCGCCCGCGCCGGCGGCGGCGCGGCCCGCAAGCTGGCCCACTGGCTGCGCGGCGAGTCGGAACTGCTGCGGCGTCGCTGGCAGCCGGCGGCGTTCGCGCGCGTGCGCGAACTGGTCGCCACCGGCGGCTGCGATCTCGTCGTCGCCGCCAGTTCGTTCGTGCTGCCGCTGGTCGCCGCCGCCGGCGCGCCGCGCACGCTGCTGTCGCTGCACAACCTGGAGCACGACTTGCTCGGCCGCGCCGACGGCGTGGCGCGGTCGTGGTCCGAGCGGTTGACGCGGCGCGTCGAGGGTGCCCGCGTGCGCGCGGCGGAGGCGGCCGCGATCGCCCGCGCGACCCGCACGGCGGTCTGCTCCGAGCTCGACGCCGCCGGCGCGCGCGCGCTGGCGCCCGCCGCCGCCGCGCGTGTCGAGGTGGTGCCGAACACGATCGACGTCGGGCGGCTGTCGCCGCAGCCAGCGCCGGCGGGAGGGCCGCCGCGCCTGCTGTTCGTCGGCGGCCTCGACTACCCGCCCAACCGCGACGCCGCCACCGAACTGGTCGAACGCCATCTGCCCGCGTTGCGAGCGACGTTCCCCGGCCTCGTCGTGCGGCTCGTGGGTCGCGATCCCGCGGGCGTCGCGGCGCGCTGGCGCGGTGTGCCGGGCGTCGAGTGCCTCGGGCCGGTGGTCGACCTGCTGCCGCTCTACCGCGACAGCCACGCCGCGTACCTGCCGATCCGCAGCGGCGGCGGCACGCGGCTAAAGATCCTGGAGGCGTGGGCGCTCGGCCTGCCCGTGCTGTCGACCGCGGTCGGCTGCGAAGGGCTCGACGCCGTCGACGGCGAGGTGCTGCGCCGCTTCGAGACCGTCGAGCAGGGCGTCGCCGCGCTGCGCAGCGTGCTCGACGGCCAGGGCCCGGAGCTGGCGCGGCGGGCGCGCGCATTCGTCGTCGCGCGGCACGCGCATGCGATCGCCGACGCGCGCTGGCGCGAGCTCGCCGTCGCCGCGCTCAGCGGCTGACGTCGTCGCCGCAGCCGCTGTCGCGCAGCACGGCGCGGTCGCTGCGGCGCTGGCGCAGCCGCGCGGCCTGGCGCAGCGCGATCGCGCGCGGCATCCGCAGCGCCGCGGCGAGCACGGCGCGCACGCCGTGCGCGATCGGCACGCCGCGAAGCGACGCCTGCTTGCGCAGGTTCCAGCCGAGGCACAGCGCGTGCGTCGCGACGAGCAGCGGATCGGTGACGTTGCGCACGAAGAACAGCTCGCGGTTGCGCCAATCGAGCCGCTCCAGCCCCTCGCGTCCGAACGCCTTCGTCGCGCTGCCGCGATGGGCGTGGTGGACGACGCTGGCGTGCGCGTACGCGACGCGCCAGCCGCGCTTCCACGCCTGCCACGACAGACTGACGTCCTCGACGTACATCGGGTAGTACAGGTCCTCGAAGCCGCCGAGCGCGTCGTACTTGCGCCGGTCGAACGCGCTGCTGCCGCCGCCTGCCCACAGCGCCGGCTGGTCGGCGCCATCGGCGCCCGGCACGTGCACGAAGCGCAGTTCGCCGTGGCGGACGAAGCACCGCGCGAGGCCGGTCTCGCGGCGTTCGCCCTGCATCTCGATGCGCGAGGTCGTCGCGAACAGGTCGGGCGGGCCGAACGGCCGCAGCAGCTCCAGCAGCCAATCCGGCTCGACGCGCATGTCGTTGTTGAGGAAGACCAACAGGTCGCGCGAGGCGGCGGCAGCGCCGGCGGCGTTGCCGCGGATGAAGTAGCGGTTCTCCGGCAGCGCCACGACCTTCGCCCACGGGCATTGCGCTCGCAGCCACGCCGCCGACCCGTCGGCGCTGCCGTTGTCGACGACGATCACCTCGTGGTCGCCTGGACAGCGCGCGACCGCCGTCTGCAGCGACGGCATCAGCTCGCGCAGGAAGCCGAGGCCGTTCCAGTTGAGCACGACGATCGACGCGTTGCGCGTCGGCGCTGCCGCGTCGGCCGGCGGCCGGCGGCACAGCAGGAGCAGGGGCAGGCAGGCCAGGTCGATGGCCAGCAGCAGGCCGGCGAACACGATGGCGCCGAGCCACACGATCGGCAGGGCGGCGGCATGCAGCGCATCGCGGCAGCGGCTCACCGTTCGATCTCCGCCAGCAGCGCGCTGCACAGCCGGTCGACGTCCAGCCGGGCGTGCGCTTCGGCGCGGGCGCGGTCGGCGACGGCACGCGCGGTCGCGCGCGGTCCCAGCGCCCGCGCCAGCGCGTCGGCGAGCGTCGCCACGTCGCCGGGACGAGCCAGGAAGCCGGTCTCGCCGTCGCGCACCAGCTCCGGAATGCCGGCCACCGGCGTCGTCACCGGCGGCACGCCGAGCGCCATCGCTTCGCACAGGAAGATCGGGATGCCGTCGCGCTCGCCGTCGGGCGTCAGCACGCACGGCAGCACGGCGGCGTCGGCGGCGAGCAGCTCGCGCCGCACCGTGGCGTTGTCCTGCGGCCCGAGGAAGTCGACGATGTGCTCGACGCCGTGGCGGCGGCACTGCGCGCGCAACGGCTCGAGTTCCGGTCCGTCGCCGACCACGCGCCAGCGGCAGGCGATGCCGCGGGTCTGCAGCAACGCCAGCGCCGGCGGCATCAGGTGCAGGCCCTTCTTCGGCACGAGCCGTGCGGCGCTGACCACCACGCCGGCGCCGGCCAGCGGCGCGCGGTCCTGCCAGCGTTCGAGGTCGAGGCCCAGGTAGATCGCCGGCGCGCGGTTCGCGAGGTCCGGCGGCGCCTCGGGCATGGCCAAGAGCTGCCCGCGGCAGTGCCGCGTCACCACCCGGAAGAACTTCGCGCGCTGCAGCTTCGGTCCGAGCAGCTTGAGCGCATAGGCGAACTCGAAGTCGACGTACGACGAGATCGAGAACGGCACGCCGAGCAGGTGCGCTGCGCCCATCGCGACGTTCGCGGGCCACGTCGCCGACCAGACGTGCACATGGCGCGGCCGCAGCGGCGCGAGCAGGTCGGCGAGCAGGAAGGCGTTCGCCGGGTGCCGCGGCGTGCGCAGCGCCTCGCGGTCGAGCAGGTCGCGCACGCTGCCGCCGGGCTCGGCGCGGTACAACGCGAACAGGCTGCGTCCGCGCGCCGTGCCGAGCCAGCGCAGCAGCCGCAGCGCGTTGCGGGTCACGCCGTCGCGCGGCAGGTATGCGACATGGTCGAGCAGACGCCGCGCTTCGTCGTGCATCGGCGCGCGGTCGTTGCGTGCCAGGACGACGATGCGCCAGTCCGGTCGCTGCCGCAGCAGCGCCAGGGCCTCGCGGTAGACGAAGGTATGCGACAGATCGGGCAAGACGGGCAGCACCAGCACGACGGGGCCGTCGCCGGCCGCGGCGGCCACCGGTTGGGGCGGGGAGCGGCGCGGCGCCAGCCAGCCGGCCAACGTGCCGAGCGCCATCGCGAGCGTGCGCTGCCAGCCGACGCGCACCAGTTCGCGCCCGTGCCGCAGCACGCCCCAAGGCAGCGGCGCACCGGCCTCGTCGACGAGTCGCCAACCCGGCGTCGCGCGCGCCGCCGCGATCGCCGCCAGCGGCGCTGGCGCGTGCGGCCAGCCTTGCCAGACGACGGTCGGCGCGTTCATCGGGCTGCAGCTCCCCGGTAGAGCGCCTCGAACTCGTCGACCGCGGCGGCGAGCGCGTGCGGCGGCCGCACGGCGGCGCGATAGCGCGCCAGCCGGCCGGGCTCGTCGCACAGGCGCTGCAGGCGGCGGGCGAGGTCGGCGACGTCGCCGGGGGCGAACAGTTCGCCGTCGACCTCGTCGTGGACGACTTCCTGCAAGCCGCCGAAGCGGCTGGCGAGTACCGGCAGGCCGGCGGCGCGGGCTTCGAGTGCGACGAACGGTGCGTTCTCGTGCCACGTGCTCGGAACGACCAGCGCGTCGATCGACGCCAGCGCCGACGGCAGGCCGGCGCGGTCGAACGGCGGCAGGACGGTGACGCGCGGGTCCGCGGCGGCGGCGGCGAGCAGGCCGGGCGCGTAGTCGGGGAAGTCGCTGGCGCGGCCGTGCAGGATCGCGCGGCAGTCGCCGCGGACCTTGGCCAGCGCGTCGACCAGCACGTGCGGCGCCTTGTGCGGGCCGAACGTGCCGAAGAAGCCGAACGTCAGGGGCCGCGGCGCGCGCGGCGCGGCGGCGACCTGCGCCGCGATCCCCGCCGCGTCGATGCCGTAGCCGCGCACCGCGATGCGGTCGGCTGGCACGCCGTTGCGCGCGAACACGCCGGCGAGGAAGCGCGTCGGCGCGACCACGGCGTCCGCGGCGCCCAGGCGCTCGCGCAGGCAGCCCGGCCGCGCCAGCAGCGCGCGGTCGCGCCGGTCCTGCTCGGCGGCGTCGTGCGCCGGGCCGATGAGGTCGGGGACGTGGCAGGACAGGCAGCCGCGGCCGCCGTCCGGCGGGCCGTCGCAGGCGCGGCCGTCGCGCTTCATCAGGATGACGCGCGGGCACAGGAACCAGAAGTCGGTCAGCGAGACGATCGTCCGGGCGCCGTGCACGCGCGCCGCGTCGAGCAGGTCGGCGCCGACGTGGCGCAGGTGGAAGCTGTGCACGACCTCGGTCCGCCGCTCGGTGAGGTGCTGCGCGAAGGTCGCTGCCATCAGCGGGTGCCGGTACTCGGCCGTCACCCAGTCCGGCGCGACGCGCAGCCAGTAGTTGAGGCGCCGCACCGGCATGCCGTCGACGGTCTCGTACGCGTCGCGCCACGGCCCCGTCGCCTCGCCGAACGCCGGATCGAGCGTGAACACGTCGACGTCGTGGCCGCGCCGGCGCAGTTCCGTGCCGACGGCGAGCGCGTAGGTCTCGGTGCCCGTGAAGTACCGCGGCGGGAACTGGTGGACGACGAAGGTGATGCGCACGCGGGCGCGCAGCGTACCCGCGTCGGGCCGGTGGTCGAAGCGTGCTGCCGCACCGCCCGGCACGCGTCTTCGCGTCCGAGCGATCGCCGCCGAGCTGCCGCGAATCCACCGCTTCGCCTGCGGTCGTCGGCTTCGCCCCGACCGCGAATCCGCGCACCGGATCGGCGCGCGTTCCGCGACGCCGACTCCCAGGTATGCTGCCGGCCCGATGACCGCGATCGCCGCCGCTTCGTCGCTGTACGCGCCGCGCGCCGCAGCGCTCGCGCTGGCGCATGCGGCGACCGGTCCGGCGCTCGTGCTGTCCGCCGGCATCCTGCCCGCCGACTTCGCCGCCGCGACCCGCCTCGTGATCGTGCTGTTGCCGACCAGCGCCGGCGGCCTGCTGGTCGGTTGGGCCAACGCCGCGCTGTTGCGGGCGATGCCGCGCGCGGCGACGCCGTGGATGGCCTTCTTCCTCGCCGCCGCGAGCCCGTTCGCCATCGGCGTTGCGGCCTTCGTGCTGCTGCTGGTCGGCGGGGTGTTCGCCGCCGGCGGCCTGCCGGACGACGGGCTGGTCTGGACGCTGTTCGCGCTGCCGTTCGCGATGGTGACGACGCCGTGGCCGTTCGTCGGAAGCGTGGCGGCGCTCGGTGGCCTCGCGCTGGCGCTGATGCGCCCGCTGGCGCGCGCGACGGAGTCGCGATGACCGGCGGCGGCGCCGGCGGTGCGGGTCGCGCGCATCGTTTCGGCCTCGCCGACCTCGCCGAACAGGTCGAGGCCTTCCGGCAGCGCTGGCCCGCCGCGCGCGCCGATCGCCGCGGCCTCGAGTTAGCCGGCGCGTCCGGCGCGCGGCTGCGCCTGCCGCTGCTCGGCCCGCGTCCGGTCGCCGACGAACGGCTCGCCGACTACGCGCAGCGCCTGCCCGGACCGGTCGAGCGCAGCGTCGTGCTGCTGTTGCAGGCGGGCGCGATGGCGATCGGTTACTGGGACGGCGACGAGCTGCTGCATCACAAGGCGAGCCGGCGCTACGTCGTGCGCGGCCACGGCAAGGCCCAGCCGCTGCATCGCAAGACCCGCGGCAAGTCGCGCTACGGCGCGCGGCTGCGCCTGCAGAACTGGAAGCGCCTGCTCGCCGAGACCAATGCGCGGTTGCGCGACTACTGGCGCGACTTCGGCGCGCCCGAGCGCGTCTTCCTCGCGGTGCCGGTGCGCACGCTGCCGGAGCTGCTCGCCGCCGAGCCGGCGCCGCCATTCGTGCGCGACGATCCGCGGCTGCAGCGCGTGCCGATGCACGTGCACCGGCCGGACTTCGCCGAACTGCAGCGCGTGCGCCGCTGGCTCGGCATCGGCCGCCTGGAGTTGCCGGCGGAATAGGAGTCTGCGTCACGGCAGGCCACGCCGCCCGGCACGCGTTGTCGCGTCCGGGGGGCTCGCCGCCGATCCGCCACGACGCCGCCGATTCGCCTGCGATCCAGACGGCGCGCAGGCCGCCAATCCACGCGCCGCGCGGGCGCGGCGGACGGTCACTTGCCTGCGGCCGGTGGCGTCGCCCGCGCCGTCGTGAGCGGCCGGACCCAGAGGTTGCGGAAGCGCACCGGGTCGCCGTGGTCCTGCAACCGGATCGGTCCCTTGTCGCCGTGCGACGCGTACGTGGCGACCGCGCGGTGCGTCGAGGCGCCGATCATCGCTTCGTCGAGT
Organism: Planctomycetota bacterium; assembly: GCA_046306335.1. GTDB lineage: Bacteria > Planctomycetota > UBA1135 > UBA1135 > UBA2386 > UBA2386. The sequence goes on along the minus strand of JBKDXM010000019.1, from coordinate 26,259 downwards.
TGCACGACGACGCCGTTGTGCACGACGGTCACGCGCGCCGGCGCGGTCAGGCTGCCGTCCGCCGCGAAGCGCGGCGCGCGAAAGAAGATGTCGTACGTCTGCCACTCGCCCGGCTTGCGGCAGGCGTTCACCAGCGGCGGCACCTGGCCGTACAGCGCGGCGGCCTGCCCGTCGGCGTAGGTCGGGTTCTGCCAGCTGTCGAGCACCTGCACCTCGTAGCGGCCGAACAGGAACACGCCGCTGTTGCCGCGGCCCTGGCTGTCGCCCTTGGCCGGCGCCGGCGCGGACCATTCGACGTGCAGCTGGCAGTCGCCGAACTCGCCGCGCGTCTGGATGTCGCCGGTGCCGTTGACCTGCATGGCGCCGTCGGCGACGAGCCACTGCGCCTTGCCGCCGCGCCCGGTCCAACCGTCGAGGTTGCTGCCGTCGAACAGCACGGTCGCGTCCATCGGCGGCGGAACGGGCGCGCCGGCCGGCGCCGGCTCGACGACCGGCGGTCGCGGGCGGTCGGCGTCGTGCACGCGCCAGCCGTCTGGCAGGCGCGGCGTGTCGCGGTAGCCGGGCTGCGGGTCCTGCGGCGCGACGACGACGGCCGCGGCGAGGGCGACGGCGGCCGGGACGATCAGGGCGAGCGGGGTGGTCATCGGCGCCAAGATCGCCGTCGGCGACCGGTAGCGCCAGCGCAGCGTGCCGCTTCCGCCGCGACGCTGCGCGGCGCGTCCAGTCGTCAGGCGTCGAGCCCGTTCGCCGCTGCGCTGGCCGCGAGGCCGAGCGCGTGCGCCTTGCGCGAAATCGCCAGCAGCGATCGCCGGAAGTCGCGCGGATCCATGCCGCACGAGCGGGCGGCGGCGCGCGTGCCGTTGCAGGTCCGGATGGCGGTGAACGCCCGGCGTTGGCGCGGCGTCAGCGCGGCCTCGAGATCGGCGTGGATGGCGTCGAGGGAGAGGCGGGGCGAGTCGGGGTGGGCGGCGGCGGCGTGCGCCTGCAGCACGGCGTCGTCGACTCGCCGCGTGCGGCCCCACTCGGACCGCAGGAGCGCGCAGGCGGCGCGGCGGGCTACCCGCTGGATCCAGCCGTGCGGCCGCATCGGTGCGCGCCCGCGCAGGTGCGCCAGCGTCAGCAGGTGCACGGCGCGTTCGCTCGCCTCTTCGGCGAGCACCGGGCAACGGAGGATGGAGGCGGCGGCGCGGAACGCCACCGGAAGGAAGTGCTGGGGGGTGCAGTCCATGGTGTCTCTCCTGGGTGTCCCGCCAAAACGACCGAAAAGTTGCCCATATGTCAAGCTCCCACCCAGGACGGCGGCGCTCCGCTGCCGCCGCAACTTCACCGTCCTCCGAACCCAAGCGGCCCGCGCGTAGGCACATCAGCCACTTTTTTGGCACGACCCCAGGGCCGAAAACGCCTTCCCCAAAAGGCGCACCCGAACGAGTCCAAACGACGTGACCGAGCAACCTCCCGAACAAGCACCCCGGCCGCTGGCCACGCACCTGGCGACGCGACTGCGCGAACTGCGGGCGCGCCGGGGGCTGACCCAGGACCATGTCGCCCGGCGGCTCGGCGTCCATGAGTCCGCCGTTTCGCGCTGGGAGAGCGGCAGTCGCTTCCCGACGGGCGAAGACCTCGTGGCCCTGGCCGACCTGTTCGAAGTGAGCACGGACGACCTGCTCGGCCGGGGGCGGCAGTACATGGTCCCGGGTTCGGCCCTCGTCGACATGCCGTTGCTGACGCGGTTGGCGGCGGCGGAGACGACCGCGGACTTCGACCGGCAGGTCGTGGCCAACGACGGCCAGGCCATCTGGTTGCCGGTACCCGAAGGTGCCGTGGTGGTGCCGGTCGCCGAGGCGATGCGCATGACCCGCAAGGTCGCCGAGAAGCACCGCGACAGCAGGTTCGCCGACCGGCTGTTCCGGCCGCGCACGTAGCGTCGCCCGGGCCGCGTTCCGCGCGCCGGGGCCGGCCGTGCGCAGGCTCTCCTACGCGTCGGCGGCGCCTGCGGCCGTCAAGCGGCGGCAGACGGCCGACGTGAAGTTCGCGGTGTCGAGCGAGCCGCCGAGATCGCGCGTCGACTCGCCGGCCGCGATGGCCGCGCGCACGGCGCCGTCGACGGCGTCACCCAGGCGGCGGTGGCCGCAGTGCGACAGCAGCATGGCGAAGGCCAGGATCGACGCCGACGGGTTGCAGACGCCCTTGCCGGCGATGTCCGGCGCGGTGCCGCCCGCGGGATCGAACATCGCGTACCGCACGTTGCCGGCCGCATCGAAGCCGAAGTTCGCGCTGGCGCCGAGGCCGAGGCTGCCGATCAGGCCGCAGGCGGCGTCCGACAGGAAGTCGCCGTACTCGTTGGGCGTGACGATGACGCGGTAGTTCTCCGGTTTCAGGATCAGCTTGTAGAGCAGCGAGTCGAACAGTTCGACGTGGTGGGGCACCCCGGGGAAGTCCGCGGCGACGTTGGCGACCACCTCCTCGAACAAGCCGTCGGTGGCGCGCTGGATCGTGTACTTGCTGCTGCTGCAGACGCCGGCGCCGAGCGCCTTCGCCAGCCGGAACGCGTACAGCGCCGCCTCGCGCGACGGCCGGCGCTCGATGACGCGGATCGACACCGCGACGTCCGGTCCGATGCGTCGACCGGCGTCCTCGTAGGTGCCGCCGACGGCGACGCGGATGACGTGCAGGTCGACCTTGCCATCGTGCCGGGTCTTCACGCCGGGCAGCGTCGCCACGGGTCGGTGGATCACCGAGAAGTCGCAGCGCTCGCGCAGCACCTTGTTAGGGCTCTCCTTCTCGGTGACCGTCGGGTGCTTGAGCGCGATGCCGTGCTGCCGCATCGCTGCCATCGCGGCGTCGTAGCAGGCGTCGCTGTCCTTGCGGCGCGACGCCAGCGTCATGTCGACGGCGTGGAAACGAACGTCGAGCGGCAGGGCGGCGGCGACGGTGTGGACGCTCTGCGAGAGTTCGGCCGAGATGCCATCGCCGTGGAACTCGGCGACGTGGAGGGCGGGGTGGTCGGTCATCGGTGCAGCGATCGGAGGATCGCGCCGTGCCGCTGGAATTGCACGCGGCGAATCACCGCCTCGCGGCGGGCGCCTACTTCTTGCCGCCGCCGGTCGTCGGCGTCGCCGGCTTGCCCGCCGACTTCGTCGCCTCCGCCTTCTTCGGGGTCGCGGCGTCGGCGGTGGTGCGGGTGAGCTTCTTCGTCGACTTCAGGGACATCGACACCTCGCCCCACGGGCCGGCCGACATCTCGACGTCGATCGAAGCGGTCGAGTCGGCGGCGGCGACGAAGCCGTCGTCGCGCGCGATCCGGCAGGCGCCGGTCAGCTTGCCGTTCTTCATCAGCAGCGTGTCGCGGATGTTGCGTTCGGCGGCCGCCTGCGGGTCGCTGTCGTCGTCGGCATCGTCGTCGACGGGCACCGCCGGCGTCGCCGCCGCCAACTTGTCGATCGCGCCGGTGATCGCGATCTCGCAGGTCGCGGCGTCGGCCTTGGCGAGCTTCAGGTCCAGTCGCGTCGTCGCCGGCGCGATGGCCTGGTTCGCGGGGGCCTGGCGCTGCCAGGACCCGCCGACCGCGATCGGCGCCGCGGGCCGTTCGCCGAAGGCTTCGACGACGAGCTCCTTGAGCGCGTCTTCGTCCCACGTCGGGGCGCCGAGCATGCGGCCGGTGAGTGCTGGCGTGGGTGTCGACTTCAGCAGGGCCTTGGCGTCGTCGAGCAACTCGACGACCTGGCCCCTGGCGTCGACCTTGACGGTGAAGGCCTTGCCGGCGCCGGCCAGGAGCAGCGCCTTCATGCCTCCCGACATGTCCATGCCGCCGCCTTCCCCTTCGTCGTCGCCAGCCGCCGCGGGCGCTGCGGCGGAGTCGAAGTCCGCGGTGCCCATGCCCATCGGCAGGTCGAACGAGCCATAGACGCGGGCGATGCGGGCCTCGACGAGGCGCTGGCCCTTGTCGTCGACGTCCTTGACCGTGAACTGCAGGACGCGGTTCAGCGATTGCTCGCTGCCCAGCATCATGCCTTGGGCGTCGATCGACTGGGTCAGCGTCGTCTGCTGCAGCAGCCAGACGGAAGCGCCCTTCTTGGCCGTGACCTTCAGGTCGACGGTGCCCTGGGCGAGGCCGGGCGCGCAGAGGGCGAAGAGGGCGAGGAGGGGGATCGGGGAGGTGGTTCGGGGCGTCATGATGGGGAAGCCTTACGCACGCAGCAACGCAGGATTCCGGTTGCGAGGCGACGCCGCGGCAGGCTGGGCCGCCCGGCGCGCGAACAGCCCACGCGCCGTGCGGCCGTCAGTTCACTTGCCGCCGCCGGTCGTCGGCGCGGCCGGCTTGGCCTCGTCCTTCTTGGGCTCGGCCTTCTTCGGCGCGGCCGCGTCGGCGGTCGTGCGCTTGAGCGACTTGCTGACCTTCATCGTCATCGCCATGTCGCCCACCGGGCCCGCCGACATCTCGATGTCCATCGACACCGTGTTCGTCGCCTCGGTGACGAAGCCGTCGGTGCGCGAGACGCGGCAAGAGCCGGTGATCTTGCCGTTCTTGATCTTCATGCTCTTCATCATCTCGCGCTGCATCTCGGCCTGGTCGTCGTCGCCCTCGATCTTGTCGCCAGCGGCGTCGGCGGCGGTGGCCGGCTTGTCGACCGTGCCGGCGACCGTGATCTCGAAGCTCTCGGCATCGGCCTTGGCGAGCGTGAGCTCGAACTTGTTCTGCGACGGCATGCGGCCCGCAGCCTCGGTCTCATTGCGCTCCCACTTGCCGCCGACCGCCACCGGCTTCTCGGGCAGCTCGCCGAAGGCGCTGGAGACGACTTCCTTGAGCGACTCCTCGGTCATCTGGCCACCGCCCATCATGCGGCCGGACCCGCCGCTGCCCTCCTTCAGCAATTCCTTGGCGTCGTCCATCAGCTCGACGACCTTGCCCTTGGCGTCGACCTTCGCGGTGAAGGTCTTGCCGGCGCCGGCCATCATCGCCTTCTTCATGCTGCCCATCATGGCGCCCATGCCCATGCCGTCGTCCTCCTCCTCCTCGGCTTCCGGCGTGGCGGAGTCGAACTCCATGTCGCCCATGCCCATCGGCAGGCCCATGCTGCCGCTGATGCGGACGATCTTGGTCTCGACCGTCATGACGCCCTTGTCGTCGACGTCCTTGATCGTCATCTGCAGGAACTTGGTCGACACCTGCGAGGTCTCCATCTCCTGACCCTGCATGTCGATGACCTGGGACTGCTTGGTCTCTTCGACCAGCCAGACCGAAGCGCCCTTCTTGGTGGTGACCTTGAGGTCGATTTCGCCCTGGGCGAAGACGGGGGCGCAGAGGGCGAGGGCGGTGACGAAGGACAACAGCTTCTGGTGGTTCATGTTGGGATGGCGCGCAGTGGCCGAAGGCACGGAGGATACGTCGCCCGGCCCGCACTTGCGACTGCGGGGCCGGCCCGGCGGTCCGTCGGCCGACGCGGGGTGGCGCGGGGCGCCAGCGCGCCGCCGAGCGCGCATTGGCGAAGCGCCGTGCTGGCAGGGCGCCCCTGCCGTCCCGGCGTGGGGCCAGCGCCCGGCATGGGGCGCGCGGCGGGTCACCTCCCGTCGCGGCCGACCGCCGGCTTGCGCGCCGCGGCCGCCTCGGCGCTCGCCTTCGCCGCCGCCCGCGTCGTCACCCGCCGGCGGGCGAACCCGCCGCCTGCCGGGTCAGCGCTTGCCGCCGCCGCCCGAGGCCGGAACCGCCGGCTTCGGCGCCGCCGCCTTGGGTTCGGCGGCGGCGGCGGTCGTCCGCTGCAGCGAACGGCGCAGCGACAGCGCCACGGTGCCCGTCCCGTCCGGTCCCGCGCCTTCGAGCGTGGCCGTGATGGTCTCCTCGGCCGCCAGCACGAAGCCGTCGGTGCGCGATGCGCGGCAGACGCCGCGGATCGCCGCGTCCTTGGCCTTCGGCGCGTTCTTGTTGACCACCACCGCGACGCCTTCCTCCTCCCCGTCGGCCTTCGCCGCTTCGGCATTGCTCGCGATCGCCACCTCGAACGTCGCCGCGTCGGCCTTCGCCAGCTTGAGTTCGCGCGTCAGCCTCAGTTCGCGGGCGTCGTTCGACGCGGACCGCCAGGTGGCGCCGATGGCGACGGGCTGACCGGGGCGCTCGCCGAACGCGCGCCGGAGCAGGTCCCGCAGCGAGGCGGCGGTCAGCGTGGTGCCCATGCCGCTGCGGGCGGCGAGGTCTGCCTCCTGCAGCACGTCCTTGGCGTCGTCGAGCAGTTCGACGCCTTGACCCCGGTCGTCGATCGTCGCGCGGAACGACTTGCCGGCGCCGGCCAGCAGCACCTTGCGGATGCGGGCGGGCGTCATCCCGGAGCCGTCGTCCTCGTCGGCCTCGTCGTCGTCCGCCGGCGCCATGGAGTCGAAGTCGATCACGGCGTTCGGCAGGCTCATGTCGCCGTGGATGCGGGCGATCCGCGTCGTCACCACCAAGCGGCCCTTGTCGTCGACGTCCTCGACGGTCAGGTGGAGCACCGACGTCGACTTCAGCACGGTCTCGAACTCCTGTCCTTCCATGCTGATGACCTTCGCGTCGACGAATTCGTCGAGCAGCCAGACCGAGGCGCCCTTCTTGGCCTGGATCTTCAGGTCGAGCGGGCCTTGGGCGGCGACGGGCGTGCAGAGGGCGAGGGACGCGGCGAGCGCGACGACGGCGAGGCGGTTCATGTTGGCGGCTGGTGTGGCCGCCCGGCGCGTCGTTTCGTCGCGCGGCAGCGCGCTGACGTGCCGACCCGCGCCCTCACGGCTCGAAGCGGAAGCCGAGGCCGCGGACGGTCAGCAGGTGGCGCGGTTGCGCCGGATCGGGTTCCAGCAGCTTGCGCAGGCGCAGCACGACGTTGTCGAGCGTGCGCACCGTCGGCGCGGCATCGCGTCCGAAGACGTGCTCGACCACGTTCTTGCGCAGCACGACCGCGCCGGCGTGGCCGGCGAGCAGGCGCAGCAGCCGCGCCTCGGACTGGGTGAGGTCGACGGTCTGGCCGTCGCGACACTCGGCCCGCATCGCGCGGAAGTCGATGCGGTTGCCGCTGAACGCCAGCACGTCGGCGCCGGCGGGGGGCGCTGGCCGGCGGCGCAGCAGCGCTTCGATGCGCAGCAGCAGTTCGCGCAGGTGGAAGGGCTTGGTCAGGTAGTCGTCGGCCTGCAGTTCGAGGCCGCGGATGCGGTCGGCGTCGGCGGCGCGCGCGCTGAGCACCAGCACGGGGGTGTGGTCGCCGCGGGCGCGCAGCTGCCGCAGCACCTCGAAGCCATCGCAACCGGGCAGCATGACGTCGAGCACCAGCAGGTCGATGCCGCCCTTCTGCATGCGGTCGAGCGCGCGCGGGCCCGTGAGCACGTGCTCGGCGTGCCAGCCGTCCAGCCGCAGGTTGTCGCACAGCATCTCGCCGAGCGCGCGCTCGTCCTCGGCGACGAGGATCCAGCGGCTCACGACGCTGCCCCGAGCGGCAGGCGCACGGTGAAGCAGGCGCCGCGGTCGCGACCGTCGCTGTGCGCGCTGACAGTGCCGCCGTGCGCGGCGACCAGCTCCCGGACGAGGCTCAGGCCGAGGCCGGCGCCGCCGGTGGCGGCATCGCTGCCGCGCCAGAACGGCTCGAACAGATGCGCGAGTTCCTCGGCGTCGAGCCCGCGACCGGCGTCGCGCACGGTCACCGTCGCGGTGTCGCCGTCGCGCGCGAGGGCAACGTGCACGGCCGAGCGCGGGGGCGAGAACTTGACCGCGTTGTCGAGCAGGTTGCGCAGCGCCAGTTGCAGCCCCGTCTCGTCGCGGCGCGCCGGCAAGGTCGCCGGGGCGTCGAGGCGCACGGCGACGGCGCCGGCCTCGGCGCGACCGCGCAGGGCCTCGACGGCGCGGCGCACGTCCTCGACGAGGTCGCCCGCGGTCAGCGCCGTCGCGCGGCCCGTCGCGCGCAGTCCGGCGGCGCTGAGCACGTTGTCGAGGCCGCGCCCCAGCCGCTCGGCCTCCTGCCGGGCGGTGGCGAGGTAGCGCGCGCAGCGGTCCGGGTCGATGCGCCCATCGCGCAGCGTGTCGAGCGCCAGCACGATCGTCGCCAACGGCGTCTTCAGTTCGTGCGTCGCGGCGGCGAGGAAGCGGTCCTGCGTCCGTTGTGCCGCCGTCTCGCGGCGCAGCGCGGCCAGGTAGAGCCAGCCGAGCCCCGCCATGACCGCCGCGAAGAACGCGCCTTCGCTGACGAACATGCGTCGTCGGCGCTCCCCCTCGGTGGCCAGACCGGCGGCGCCATCGGCCCCGAGCGCGCGCGCGGCGCCGTCGGGGTCACCGGCGGCGAGCCGTTCGCCCGCCGCGACCAGCTCGCCCCCCGAGGTCACGAGCGCGTACGTCCACCACGCGACGAGCGCGAACGACAGCGCCAGGATCGAGGCGAACAGCAGCGAGCTGCGCGAACGAAGCACGGCTCAGAGCGTACGCAGCCGCAGCGCCATGCCGAAGGCCCGGACGGCCGTGGCGTAGGCCGCCGTCGCGCTGGTGTCGTGCGAGACCAGCCACGTGCCGCGGCCGGCGGGCGCGAAGGCCCCGAGCGTCACCGCGACGCCGTTGCTGAGCGCGAGGCCGAAGGCGTTCGCCGCCGGCGCCAGCGCGGCGAACTGCTCGTACAGCACGAGGCCCGACAGCGCCGGGTCGGCGGGCAGCGCCAGCGCGACGGCGGCGTCGCCCGCGACGTTGCCGGCGGCGTTCGTCGTCGTCGGCACCGTCACGTCCGGGCTCACCAGCAGCGCACACGCCGTGCCCGGCAGCTGGAACGGCAGCGGCGCGAACGCCTGCGTGTTGCTGAGGCCGAACGCGGCGAGCGCGAGCGTGTTGGCGCCGAGGTTGGTGCCGGCGAGGAAGTGCGCGCCGCCCGGCCCGAACAGGCCGGTCGCTGCCGCCGTCGCCGTCGGCGCCCCGGGCGCTGCGCTGCAACCGGCCCCGAAGCTGGCCGCCGTGCCGTTCGTCAGCCCGCCGGTGGTCGGCGCGCCGTCGAGGATCGCGTGCGCGAAGCCGAAGCTGGCGATGTCATTGCCTTCCATCGCCAGGTCGACCACCAGCCACTGCCCCGGCGCGAGCGCGAGCGACACCGCGGTCAGGAACGGGAAGGTCAGCGTCCCGTTCGGGCCGCCCCACGGGTGCGGGAACTGCACGCCGTTGTCGGGCAGGTACGTCACCGGGCCGTCGAAGACCGTCGTCAGCGGTTGCGTCAGATTGCCGGCGAACGCCGCCGTCGGCGTGGCGACGGCCGTCACGCCGATGCGGATCTGCAACCGCGCGATGGTGAACGGTCCCGGCGCGCCGACCTGCGGCAGCGGGCCGTCGAAGCGCAACTGCAGCTGGTCGGCGACGAACGCGGTCGAGCCGACCTCGACGCCGTCGTAGAACAACTGCACGCGCGCGTTCGGTTGCATGAACGGCACGAGGCTGAAGCTGCCGAGTTCGGCGGCCGGGTTCGCGGTGGCCGGCAGAGCGAGGAAGGACTGGGCGGGGAGGGCGGCCGCTGCGAGGCAGAGACCGAGCAAAGTGGTGGTGCGCATCGACGTGAAGGTTGGGCCGACCGGAAGGTGGCGACGGCGAACGCTAGGTCGCGCGCGGCTGCCGATGTCACGCCTGTGTCATCGCCCGCATGCCCGCCGCAGGTACGCGTCGCGACGCGACGCCCGCGCCGTCGGGGCCTACGGGCAGACCACGAGGTCGACGCCGTTGGTGAACACCAGCGGATCGCCGAACAGGCCCTGGAAGGCGACGCGCAGGCCGACGAGGGGCGGCGCCGTGGGGATCGGGATCGGCAGCAGGCCGGTCCCGGCGGAGTCCGTCGTCACCGACGCGAGCGCGAGCAGGCTGCCCGGATCGACGACCAGCACGCCCTGCGGATAGGTGACGGCGGCGCGGCCGAGCGACAGGACCAGCAGTCCGCCGGCCGACGGTGGCAGCGCGCTCCACGCGAAGGTCGCGACGCCGCCGGCCGCGGTCGTGCCCGCTGCGGCGAGCGCGCCGGTGTTCGCGCCGCCGAGTCCGAGCGCATAGGACTGCAGCCCGCACACGGCGAAGGTCTGCGTCGGCGACGTCGTCGCGTTGTTGCGCCAGTCGGTCGCCGTCAGCGACACCGACACCGTGGCGCCGTTGGTGGGCACGCCGGGCGGCGGCGCGATGGCGCCGCGGAAGAACAGGCCGCCGCAGAAGCGCAGCGGCGCGCTGCCGGTGACGACGCCGCCGGCGTGCGCGATCGACCAGTTGGCGACCACCGACCGCACCGACGTCTCGCCGTCGTCGACGGCGGAGTCCTGCACGACGGCGCGCACGATCCAGGGCCCGTCCGGCCGCGTGCTGACCGCCGGCAACTGCTCGACGCGCACGAAGCGCGGCGGCCGCGTGTCCTGCGGACCGCTGCCGTAGTACGCGCGATTCAGGAAGCTGCCGGACTCGCCCTGCGCCGTGACGATGTCGAACACACCGTCGTTGTTGAGGTCGCCGACGGCCGCGTCGAGCGTGCTGTCGACGAGCGCGGTGAAGCCGGTCGTCTGCCGGGCGAACGAGAACGCGCCGTTGTTGCGGTACAGCTTCTCGCCGCTGCTCTGCAGCGAGCCGTTGACCAGGTCGAGGAAGCCGTCGTTGTCGAAGTCGACGAACAGCCATTCGTTGTCGTCGTCGCCGTTGCCGCCCGTCAGCGCCGTCGTCAGGTTGGTCAACGACAGCGTGCCCGACGGCACGAGTTCGTTGCGCAGGACGGTGTCGGTGAGGCTGCTGACGGACAGCATCGTCAGGTCGAGGTCGCCGTCGTGGTCCAGGTCGGCGGCCTCGGCCTCGTAGGTCAGGCCGGTGCCGGCGGGCAGCAGCGCGGTGGTCACGGTCGGGAAGCGCCCCGTGCCGTCGTTCCAGAAGACCTGCTGGCCGGCCGACTTGCCGATGTTGACGACGTCGAGGTCCCAGTCGTTGTCGAGGTCGCACAGCACGACGTCCTGCTGGTTCGTCTTCGGCGCGGCGGCGACGTGCGTCGCCGTGACGTTGCCGAACACGCCGCTGCCGTTGTTCAGGAACAGCTTGAGCTGGCCGTTGGTCAACTCGTCGTTGAGGAAGACGTCGAGGTCGCCGTCCTGGTCGACGTCGCCGTAGGCGCAGCCGGCGCACGCGAGGTTGAGCGCGCCCAGGCGCGCGACGCTCTGGTCGCTGAACACGCCGGCGCCGTCGTTGACGTACAGCCGCTGCTGGCTCGGGCCGTTGCACGCGAACAGCAGGTCCTTGTCGCCGTCGCCCTCGATGTCGAAGGCGACGACCAGCGTGCCCTTGATCGCGGCCGTCGGCAGGCGGCTCGCGGTCTCGTCGACGAGGCCCAGCCCCTGGTTGACCTTGTTGATCAGCAGCGTCGGCTGGATCGCCGAGCCGGCGCTGTTCAGCACGTAGCCGTTGGCGAAGACGACGTCCTGGTCGCCGTCGCCGTCGACGTCGACCAGCACGACCCCCTCGGTCATCACCGTCGGGCCGGTGACGAGGCCGACCTGCTGCTGGAAGGCGGCTTGCGCGAACGCGGGAGCCGCGGCGAGCGCGGCGACGAGGGCGGAGTGCTTCACGGTTGGGGCAGGGCGCGGCCGGGCGGGTGGTGTGAGGCGTCCGCGCGGCCGGGAGCGTAGCCGCGGTCGGTCGGGTCGGGTGCTGGCGCCGCCTTCCGCGGTAGAGTGCCGCGGTCATGGTGGCGGTCCGCATCGCGCTCCTGGTCGTCGCCGTCGTCGTCGCGTCGCTCGCGTTCCCGCACGCGCCGCTTCCCGCTTCGCCGACGGCACCGCTGGTCGCGCCGAGCGCGGACTACGTCGGTTCCGCGGCGTGCCGCAAGTGCCACCCGGCCGAACACGCGACGTGGCACGGCAGCTTCCACCGCACGATGTCGCAGCCGGCGGCCAGGGCGAACCTGCTGGCGTCGTTCGAACGGCTGGAGCTCGACTGGTGGGGGAAGCCGGTGCTGCTGGAGTGGCGCGGCGACACGCTGTGGACGAAGTTCGAGCGCGGCGGCCGACGACCCGCGGCGGTCGAGCGCCCGGTCGAGCAGTTGACCGGCTCGCACCATCTGCAGGTGCTGTGGTACTCGACCGGCGCGGGGCGCGAGCTGGCGCCCGTGCCGCTGTGCTTCAAGGCCGAGGAGCGCGTCTGGCTGCCGCTCTCGGCCGTCTTCGTGCTGCCGCCGGAGTTCCGCGATCCGCCCGAGCCGGGCGCGTGGAGCCAGAGCTGTTCGGGTTGCCATGCGACCGACGTGCGTCCGCGCATCGACATCGGCCGCAACGACACGCACGTCGGCGAACTGGGCGTCGGCTGCGAGTCGTGCCACGGGCCGGGCGGCAAGCACGTCGCTGCGAACCAGGAACCGGTGCGCCGCTACCGCGCGCGCGCCGTCGGCGCCGACGCGACGGTGCGCAACCCGGACACGCTCTCGCCGGTGCGGTCGGCGCAGGCCTGCGGCCAGTGCCACTCGGTTTCGATCCTGCGCCAGCAGCATCACGAGTCCTGGCGCGAGGACGGGTCGCCGTTCCGGCCCGGCATGGACCTGCACGCCACCCACCTCGTCGTCGGCGCCCAGGACACCGAGGTGCGGGAACTGCGCCGCGCACTCGCCGCCAACCCGGACTTCTTCGCCAGCGCGTTCTGGTCGGACGGCCAGGTGCGCTTGTCCGGTCGCGAGTTCAGCGGCCTGCGCCAGTCGCCGTGCTACATGCACGGCGACGCCGCGCGGCAGATGGACTGCACGTCGTGCCACGAGATGCACCCGGACGACGGCCGCGCGTCGCCGGCATGGCGACGCGGCCAGATGCGCGACGGCATGGCGGGCGACGCGGCGTGCACGCAGTGCCACGCGCAGTTCGCCGCGCCGGCGGCGCTGCAGGCGCACACGCGCCATGCGCCGTCGTCGGCGGGCAGCCGCTGCTACGACTGCCACATGCCGCACACGTCCGTCGGCTTGATGAAGGCCTCGCGCAGCCATCAGGTGACCAGTCCCGACGTCGCCGTCGAGTTGGCGACGGGCCGGCCCAACGCCTGCAACCTCTGCCACCTCGACCGCACGCTGCAATGGACCGCCGAGCAACTGCAGGCTGGTTGGGGCGTCGCGCCGCCGGCGCTCGACGACGACCAGCGCACGGTGGCGGCCGGGGCGCGGTGGCTGCTCACCGGCGACGCCGGCCTGCGCTTGCTGGCGGCATGGAGCTTCGGCTGGGCGCCGGCGCGCGCGACGGCGGGCGACGGCTGGATGGCGCCCTACCTCGGCCGATTGCTCGACGATCCGTACTACGTCGTGCGCTTCGCCGCGGCCCGCAGCCTGCGCACGATCGGTCATGGCGACGCGCTCGCCGGCTTCGACTTCCTGGCCGCTCCCGCCGTCGCGCGGCCCTTCGGCGAGGCGGTTGCCCGGCGGTGGACGAAGGACTGGCGCGGGGCGGCGAATCCGGCGTTGCTGCTCGGCGACCGCGGACTCGACGACCCCGCGTTCGCGCGACTGTACGCGCGCCGCGATGACCGCAAGGTCTACATCGCCGAGTGAGCGTGGCGGCCGTCGGGGTCGGCACGTGCGCTGCAGCGCACGTGGCCGCGGGTTGCAGGAGTGGTACGTCCGCGGCGCGTGCGACTGCTACGCTGCGCCCCCTTCTTCGAGGCTCCACCATGATCCGCTTCTTCGTCGCCGGCGCGTGCGCCATCGGTCTGCTCGCCGCGCAGAGCGCCCCCTGTGTTTCCGCCAACGACGCCAACAACACGGTCGGCACGTCGGTGACGGCATTCCCGTTCAGCGGCCCGAACAACTTCGCGTATCGCATCACCTCGCCGACGGCGGTCGTGCTCCAGTCGGCCCAGCTGTACACCGCGTCGTCGCTCAGCACGTCGGGCTACATGACGCTGGAGATCTACGACGAGTCCGGCGCCGGCCTGCCGGGGACGCGCCTCGCCGGCGGCACCTTGCAGACGTCGAACGCGCTCGGCCTCGGCTGGTGGGGCGTCAGCTTCGACGGTCTCGCCGTGCTGCAGGCGGCCACCAACTACTGGCTCGTGTGGCGCGAAGCAGGCGGCTCGCGCCTGCCGTACGAACCCGGTGGCGCGACCGTTCCCTGGGCGCGCTTCACCGGCGGCAATTGGGTCCTGCAGGCGACGCAGCAGCCGCTCAAGTGGCGCGGCTTCTGCTCGCTGCTCGATGGCCAGGGCCTCGCGCCGGTCGGCAATGCGTGCACCTCGTCGTCGGGCAAGCTGCCGGCGACCTTCGCGAACTACGCGCCGACGGTCGGCAATGGCGCCTTCCAGTTCGAGGCGACCGGCTTCACGCCGGGCTCGATCGCGCTCGCGCTGCTCGGCGCCAATCCGGCGTGGACGCCGTTCCCGGTGCCGGGGGCGCCGGCGGGTTGCGTGCTCAACGTCGATCCGGTCGTCGTCGCGACGGTTCCCGTCGGCGCCGGCAATCAACAGGCGACGCACGCGGTCGGCGCCGCCGGGCACTGCTACTTCGACCTGCCGATTCCCGCCAATCCGGCGCTGGTCGGCTTCGCGATCGACGCGCAGTTCGCCGGCCTCGACGCGGGCGCGGCGGTGGCGCTGCCGTTCACGTTCACGAACGGCCTGCGCGCGACGATCTACTGACGCGAGTCCCGCCGCAGCGGGCTGGTTGCGTTCCTCGCGGCGGGATGCTCGCCGTGTTGCGTCGGCGACCGTGGAACACGCGGAGGTCGCGCGCTGTGCGCGCGAACTCAGTGCTTCTTCGGCGTCTGGAAGATGTGCACGGCCATGCTGTGCACGGCCTCGGCCGCTTCCATCATCGCCTCCGGCAGCGTCGGGTGGGCGTGGATCGTCTGCGCGAGGTCGTTGACCGTGGCGCCCATCTCGATCGCCAGCGCCGCTTCGGCGACCAGTTCCGTCACCTGGGGGCCGATCATGTGCACGCCGAGGACCTTGTCGGTCTTGGCGTCGGCGATCACCTTGCACCAGCCCTCGGTCTCGTTGAGCGAGAGCGCGCGGCCGGACGCGGCGAACGGGAACTTGCCCTCGACCGGCTCGAAGCCGGCCTTCTTCGCCTCCTCCAGCGACAGGCCGACCGAGGCGATCTCCGGGTCGGTGAAGATCACCGCCGGGATGCACGCCGGGTCGTAGGCCGCGCCCTTGTCGCCGGCGATCGCGGCGGCGGCGACGAGGCCCTCGTGGCTGCCCTTGTGGGCGAGCATCGGCTGGCCGGCGACGTCGCCGATCGCGTAGATGCCCGGCACGTTGGTCATGCGCTTGTGGTCGACCGGCACGAAGCCGCGCTCGTCGACCTTGACGCCGACGGCCTCGAGGCCGAGGCCCTTGCCGTTCGGCCGGCGGCCGACGCACGACAGCACCACGTCGCACTCGAAGGTCTGCGGCTTGCCGTCGACCTCGGCGGTCACTTCGAGGCCGTTCTTGCCCTTCTTGTAGCCCGTGGCCTTGGTCTTGAGGTGGACCTCGACCTTCTTCTTCTTGAGCGAGCGGCCCATCTCCTTGGACAGCTCCTCCTCCATGCCCGGCAGCACGCGGTCCATGAACTCCAGCACGCGGACCTCGCAGCCCAGCTTGTGGTAGACGAGGCCGAGTTCGAGGCCGATGTAGCCGCCGCCGATCACGATCATGCGCTTGGGCAGCGTCTTCGGCGCCAGCGCGTGGGTCGACGACCAGACGTCCACGCCGTCGAAGGCGAAGCCTGGGACCTCGATCGGCGTGCTGCCGACTGCGATCACGACGTTCTTCGCCTCCAGCGTCTTCGTGCCGTCCTTCGACTTGACCTCGACCTTGCCCTTGGCGACCACCTTGGCGTCGCCGCTGTGCACGTCGACCTTGTGGTTCTTGAGCAGGCCGCCGACGCCCGAGGTCAGCTTGTTGACGATGCCGGCCTTCCAGGTGACCAGCGCGCCGACGTCGAGGCCTTCGAACTTGGCCTTGATGCCCATCTGGTCGGCGTGCTGGATCTTGTCGACCAGCTTGCTCGCCGCGATCAGCGCCTTGCTGGGGATGCAGCCGACGTTGAGGCAGACGCCGCCGAGGTTCTCCTTCTCGACCACCGCGGTCTTGAGGCCGAGCTGGGCGCAGCGGATGGCGCAGACGTAGCCGGCCGGGCCGGCACCGATCACGAGGACGTCGTAGGTCATGTTGGGGGCGAGCAGGATACGGAGGGGTGCGCCCCAGTCCAGCCGCCGCGGGGTTCTGCCGCCATCCCTGCGGCCGATCGTGCCGACTGCGCCGCCGGCGCCTGCCGCGCCGTCACGTGCCGGTCAGAACCGCCAGCGCAGCTGGGCGTACCCGAAGGTCACGTCGTCGCCCTGGCCCTGCGAGGCACGGTCCTGGAACGAGCCCTCGGCGAGGTAGCAGATGCCGAAGTCGAAGTCGACCGACTGCGGCGCGACCTCCCAGACCATGCGCAGCTCGTACTGGTCGCCGACGTGGCTGCCGGAGCTGCCGGTGCGATCGCGCAGGCCGGACGCGGTCCAGGCGTCGCGGTCCTCAGCGAGCATCACCATGCGCCAGCCGACCGTGAACTGCAGGTGCTTGCGCGGCTGCAGCAAGAGCCGCACTTCCGGCGAGTTCAGGTTGGCGCGGGCGACGGCGCCGTAGAGGCCCGTCGGACCGAACTCCCAGCGGCGCGCGCCGAACAGGGTGTCGAAGCGCTCGTTGTCGCCGTCGTTCGGGTCCTTGTCGCCGGTGACGTAGTCGTAGGCGACCTGGAGCGCCGGGTTCCAGCGGGCTTCCCATTGGTAGCCGAGCTCGACGTGCGCGAGGCCGGCGCGGTGGTCGCTGACCGCGGTCGCGGTGGCGCTGGTCTTCGACTCGCCGGCCTGGCCGATCAGCTCGACGGCGTAGAACCAGTCGCCGGCCTTGCGCGGCTGGTGCACGCGGCCGCCGAAGGTCAGCAGTTCGCGCTGGCGCGTCGTCCGGCTGTTCTCGTCGAGGCCGAAGGCGTAGACCTCGTAGCGGGCGCGGCCGGCGAGCTTGCTCTCGAAGTAGACGCCGCCGAACTGCACGTCGAGGTCCTGGTCGTCCCACTCCTGCCGGTTGTCGAGCAGGTCGTCGGCGTCGGCAGGTCGGCGATCGACCGGCAGCGCCCAGAAGGCGCGCAACGTCGACGCCTCGCCCTGCCACAGCCAGCTCGCGCCGGTGAACGCGTTGATGGTGTTGCGGAACAGGTTGCGCGCGACGAGGCGGCGGCCGCCCAGGTCGATCGTCTCGCGGCCGATGCGCAGCTCGTGCTTGCCGCCGCCGAGGTCGCCGAGCTGCCACGAGCCGTACGCCTGCAGCACGTCGAGCGCGTCGACCATCGTGTTGTCGACGTAGCTGTCGTTCGCCGTGCCCGGCTCGTCGTGCAGGCCGTACTGGCGCGCGTCGATGCCCTCGAACGTCGCGCCGAACTGGTCGCCGACGGCGTCGACGCGCAGCAGCGTCTGCAGCATCAGGGCGTCGTCGTTCTCGGCGTAGCCGCGCACCGGCGGGTTGGCGTTCGGCGAACGGAAGCGGAACTGGTTGTCGAGCGACTCGTAGCGGGCGCGGTGCTCGCCGCTGACCTTGAGCCAACCCGGGCCGCCGAGCGCGCGGTTCAGGCGCCACGGCGCGTCCGTCGGCGGTTGCTGCGGCGCCGCCGACGGGGCCGGCGGAGCAGTGGGCGGGTCGCCCGCGCCGGGCGCCTGGGCCGGCAGGGCCGCGCAGCCGGCGAGCAGCGCGAGGGAGATCGTGTGTGAGGGACGCAGGGAACGCATGCGAGCGGCCATTCCAAGAAGCGGGCCACGCGCGCGCAACGGCGCGTTCGGGGGATCGCGCCGGGCGGCGAGCTGCGGGCACCGACCGGCGGCGCCGGCGTGGATGGACCGGCGACGCCGTGCTGTCGGGTGGCGCGCGCAGCAGGTGTCGCAGGAACGCGACACCCGCCCGCGCCGTCAGCGGCCGATGCCGTCGCGCGCCAGTTCGTCGGCGGTCGCGGGTCCGGCAAGCGTTCCCGGTGGCGCCTGGTAGTCGCCGGGGTCGCCGTAGCTGGTGATGCCGTCGCGCACCTTCAGCACGGTGACCATGCCGCCCATCGTGACGTAGCCGTGGCCCGCCGTGCCGCCGAGCATCGGCAGGCTGTTCTTCGGCAACGTCACGTCCGGGGCGTCGGGGTCCATCGCGCCGCCTTCCATCACCGCGAACGCCGGCACCGTCTCGGCGAGCTTGCGGTCGAACAGCCCCGGATCGACGCCGACGAGGTTGGGCACGTCGTGGCCCATCTGCGTCATCACGTGGTGCGTCATGTGGCAGTGCAGGCCCCAGTCGCCCGGGTTGTCGGCGACGAACTCGACGGTCCGCGTCTGCCCGGTCGCGACCAGCACGGTGGTCTCGGGATGGCGCGCCGACGCTGGCACCTCGCCGCCGTCGGTGCCGACCAGCTCGAAGGCGTGGCCGTGCAGATGGATCGGGTGGTGGTCCATCGCGCTGAGGTTGCCGATGCGGATGCGCACGCGCTGGCCGGTGCGCACGACCATCGGCGCGGTCGCGGGATAGACCTTGCCGTTGAGCGTCAGCACGTTGAAGTCCTTCATCTCGACCGGGTCGGGCCGTTCGGTCCCGACCTTCACCGACCACTCCGACAGCATGTAGCAGAAGTCGCGGTCGGGCCGCGGCCCGCTCGGGATGCGCGGGTGCACGACGACCATGCCGATCAGCCCCATGGCGATCTGCGTCATCTCGTCGTGGTGGCTGTGGTACATGAACGTGCCGTGCTGCCGCAGCGTGAACTCGTAGCGGAAGGTCTCGCCGGGCTCGATCGGCCGCTGCGTCAGCCCGCCGACGCCGTCCATGCCGTTGGGCACGAAGAGGCCGTGCCAGTGCACGGTGGTCGGCGCGTCCAGCTTGTTGGTGACGTACACGCGGACGCGGTCGCCTTCGACCGCCTCGATCGTCGGCCCGTGCACGCGGCCGTTGTAGCCCCAGCAATTGCCCTGCAGGCCGGGCGCGAACTCGTGGCGCACCGGCTCGGCGACGAGGTGGAACACCTTGACGCCGTCGACGACGCGGAACGGCAGGGCCGCGCCGTTGGGCGTCTCGACCGGCGTGTAGTCGACGTGCGGCACGCCGGGTGGCTGCGGCGGCGCGTCGGACGGCAGCGTCGCGGCGCGCGCGAGCGGGCGCGTCGCGGCGGCGGCGGCGCCGAGCGCGGCGCCGCGGAACAGGAACTGGCGGCGGTCGTGGCTCATGGCGTGGTCCTCGCGGGCAGGCGGACGGACGCGTCGGGCACGGCGTCGATCGCCGGCGACGGCGACGGCGTGAACGCGGCGGCCGGCAGGCCGCCGGCGAGCAGGCGTTCGAGGTCGAGGCGGGCGAACAGCGCGTCGCGGCGGACCTGCACGTGCTCGCGTTCGTCGTGCAACTGCGCCTTGCGCGCCTCCAGCACCGTGAAGGCGCCGACCTGCATGGCGTTGTAGTGCTGCACGACGGCAGTCACGTGCTGTTCGCGGTGCGGCAGGTGGCGTTCGCGCAGGAACGCCGCGCGCTCGGCGAGGCGCGCCGCGCGGTCGCGCAGCAGGCGCGCCGCCGAGCGGATCTCGACGGCGAGCTGCTCGGTCTCCAGCAGCGCCTGCCGCAGTTGCAGCTCGGACCGCTCGCGGGCCGTGCTGCGGTCGTCGAACAGCGGCAGCGCGACCGAGAAGCGCGGACCGAGGCCCCAGTCGCCGCCGGGCTCGCGCAGCACGCTGACGCCGAACGCGCCGTCGGGCAGCCAGCCTTCCCAGCGGCGCAGGCCGGCGAGGTTCGCGAGCGCGTCGGCGCGGGCGCGGAACGCCGCCAGCGCCAGCGAAGCGGCGACGGCGCGGCCCTCGACGCCGGCGAGGTCGACGCCGGCGAGCGGGTCGTCCGGCAGGCCGTCGGCGAGCGTCCACTGCGTGTCGGCGCCCCACAGGCCGAGCGTGCGCTGCAGCGGCTCCTTCGCCTCGCGCACGGCGAGCTCCGCGGCGTCGAGGTCGAGGCGCGCGCGCGATTCGGCGAGCCGGTGCACGGCGAGGTCGCGGTCGCCGAAGTTGCCGGCCGCGTGCAGCGCGGCGGCGAGTTCGTGCGCGGCCTTGGCGGTCGCCAGCTCCTTCTGCTGCAGCGCGGCGAGCGCCTCGGCGGCGCGCAGGGCCGCGGCGCCGCGGCGCACCGCGAACACCACGGCGAGCAGTTCGTCGGTCAGCAGCGCCTTGGCGGCTGCGAACTCGGCCTCGCCCATGCGCACGCGCAGCGGCCGGTACAGCAGGTCGACGAACGGCTGCGCCAGCCCGCCTTCGACCTCGGTGCCGCCGTCGAACAGGAAGCGCACGTCGCCGCCGAGCGTCGGATTGCGCAGCAACCCTGCCTGCACGAGGTCCTGGCGGGCGACGCCCAGGCGGACGTAGACGGCGCGCAGCCGCCGGTTGTGCAGCAGCGCGATGCGCACGGCCACGTCGTCGGTCAACGGCTCGCGCAGCAGGTCGCGGACCGCGGCGGCGGTCTCGTCGCCATCGTCCTGCGGCGGCGCCGGCTCGTGGGCGCCGGTCCGTTGCTGCATCGCCTGATGCAGCGCGTCGGCGTCGTTCGCGGGCGGCGCGGCGCAGGCGGCGAACGCCAGCGCAGCGAGCACACGGTGCGCGCGCACGTCAGTGTCCTCGCGTGCCGGTGGCGGCGGGCCGCGCCGAAGCACCTGCTGCGGCAGCGCCCGGCGTCGCCGGCATCGCCAAGGCGTCGCTGCGCGGCGTTTCGGGCGCGGCGGCGGCCTCCGGGCAGCCGGGATGGGAGGGCGGGAACGGCGGCAGCGGCGGCGCGGCCGCACAGCCGGCGAGCAGCAGGCCGGCGAGCGGCAGCGCCTTCACTTGCCGGCCTCCTTCGACGCCTCGCCCTTGCCGTCCTTGCCCGGCGCCGCCGGCGCCTTCGCCGGTTCGCGGGCCTTGCCCAGCATCGTCGCCGGCGCCTGCTTGACCGCCTCGACGTGCTTGGGCGACGCGAGGTGGACCATGGCGCCGTCGATCAGCACGATCGCGTTGGCGACGACCGGCTCGCCGCTCACCGGACAGGTCGCGTTGCCGACGTCGACGACGTCCTGGCGCGTCAGCTTCACCAGCGTCGCCTGCGAGTGCTGCTGCGCCTTCGGCACGCACTCGGCGCAGCAGACGGCGAAGCGGTAGCCCTGCAGCGTCACCGCCACGGCCTTGTCGCCGATCGGCCGGCCGCTGACCGGGCACGTCGTGTTCTTGCGCTCCTCGACGACCGGGTAGGCCGTCTGGTGCGCCTTCGGCACGTCGGCGAGCACCTTCTTGAAGCACGGCTTGCAGCAGACGTGGAAGCGGCCGAGCTCGGTGTCGACGAACAGCGGGATCGACGCCTTCTTGCCCATGATCGGGCAGGTGGCGTTGGGGAACGCCGGAACTTCGACGACGGGCGTCTTCGCCGCCGGCGCGGGCGTGGCGTCCTGCGCGGCGGGGGCGGCGGCGACGAGGGCGAGGGCGAGGAGGACGAAGAAACGGCGGATCGGAGCGGACATGCGGAGAACCTGCGGTTGCGGCGCGCGCGAGGCGCGGCCAGGATGGAACGGGGATCGACGACGACGGCGCGGCGGCGCGCCGGTCAGATCCGCAGCGGCAGGTTGCGGGCGGCGAACGGGTCGGGCGGCGGCCGCTGCTGGCGCGGCGACCATGCGCGCGGCACCGGCGGGGCGGCGAGCGCCAAGGGCGCGACTGCGACCCGGACCGGCGCCGGTGCCGCGGGCGGGCCGTCGGCGGCGGGTGGTGCCGCCGGGCCGTCGTCGCCGAGGTCGGGCAGCGCCAGCCACTCGCAGCGGCAGCCGTCTTCGGCGAGCGCGGGCAGCGTGCCGCGCGCGCCATGGTCGCCGCCGCAGCACGACGGCGTGGCGTCGGCGGCCACGGCGTCGGGCGCGCAGCACGCGGCCGCGCGGGCCGTCATCGGGACGGCGCAGCCGCACACATGCCACCACGCGCCCGCCGGCAGCAACAAGCCGGGCAGGACGAGCAGCAGCAGCAAGAGGGCGGCGCGGCGCATCGCGGAGCGCGCATCTTCGCCCATGGCGCGGCGCGCGCCAAGGGGGTGAAGGCACGCGTCCGCGGGCACCGCACCCGCCGGACGCTGCATCAGCCGCCGACGGTGCCGATCGTGATGGCGACGCCGTTGCTGGTGATGGCCTGGAAGGCGTTCGGGGCGGACAGGTCGAACGCCAGCGACTGGCTGAACAGCTGGAAGCCGGCGAGCGACGGCGCGTTCGGGATCGGGAGCGTGAATCCGACCGTGCCAGTGCCCACCAGCGTCGTGGTGAAGTCGGTGCTGGCGAACGCGCGGCAGCCCGGCATGCCGAGGAAGCCGAGGCTGACGCCCGGGTTGAACTGCGTCAGGCCGAGGAAGCCGATGCCGATGCCGGGGATCGCCGGGAAGTTGCTGGTGTTGATGGTGATCGTGCTGCCGAGCACCGGCGCACCCGCCACGGCGACGCTGAGCGGCGTGCGCGCCACGTCGGCCGCCTTGCTGAGGA
Organism: Planctomycetota bacterium; assembly: GCA_046306335.1. GTDB lineage: Bacteria > Planctomycetota > UBA1135 > UBA1135 > UBA2386 > UBA2386. The sequence goes on along the minus strand of JBKDXM010000019.1, from coordinate 3,787 downwards.
ACGGCATGTCGGCCGAGAAGTCCTGCGAGCCGGGCGTCAGCACCGGCGAGCCGGGCGAGAAGCCGACGATCTTCGGTTGCGACGTGCTGCCGAACGGCGACATCGCGCCGTAGCGGATCTCGACCGCGCCGCTCGCCGACAAGACGACCTGGAAGTTGAAGCTCTTGGCGCCGGGCGTGCTGGTCGCCAACTCGCCGACGTCGTTCCAGGTGATCGTGGCGGTCTGCGCGACGGTGTCCTCCTGGAAGTGCACGCCGGCGAGCGGGTTCACCGTGGCGTTGCGATTGCCGTGCAGGTCGTACCAGCAGGGGAACAGGCGCGGCCGGCCGGAGTGCACGCCCGCGCCGGTCACCGCCATCTCGGCGAGCGTCGGGCTGAAGTCGCTGCCCGTCAGCGTCGTCGACCCGAGCACGAGATCGCCGTTGGTCGTCGCGTGCAGGACATTGGTGCTGCCGCCCGGGAACGGGAAGGCGAAGCTGGTCAGTGTCAGCGGCGCCGACGTCGAGTCGTCGCCCATCGCCGCCGGCGTCGCGGCGTTGTTGAGCACCGGCACGGTCGTCGTCGGCGGCACGAAGGCGCCGGCGCCCGGCGTGACGAGGTAGCGCGTCGGCGCGCCGGTGACGTCCGGCAGCAGCGTGATGCCGCCGCCGAGGTCGAGCGTCGACGCCGCGATCGGGAACAGCTCGGCGAAGGCGCGCGAGTCGTTGTCGTAGCAGCCGACGCCGTAGCTGGTCGACGTGCTCGGCGCGATCGACGGCACGCCGCCCGGTCCACCCGAGATGTCGAACAGCACGAGGGCGGCGTTGGCCGACGTCGTGCCGGTGAGCGCCGTGTTGCTGTTCTGCGAGATGCGGACCACGCGCTGCGTCGTCTGCGACGAGGCGGCGGCGAGGGTCGGGACCGTCAGCGGCGTCGGCGCGGTCGCGTCGAAGTCGAGGATCAGGTCCTGGCCGAGCGTCGGGTTGTAGACGAAGCCGCCGGGGATCGGGATGTCGATGACGTAGTTGTTCGGCGTCGCGCCGCCGCCGGCGGCGGCGACCACGGTGCCGGCCGTCAGCACCTGCTGCATCGTGCCGCGGTTGGTCGCGAACGTCGTGCTCGGGGCGAGGTAGTCGCTCGCCGACGTGCCGATGGCGAAGTTGACGTTGCTGTACGTGGCGCCTGCGGCGATGTTGTTGTTGGCGGCGCGGAAGCGCACGCGGTCGATCGAGATCGGGCCGACCACGCCCTGGTTGGTGAAGTGCGTCGTGTCGTAGATCAACTGGCAGCGGAACGCCGTCGTTCGCCAGACCAGGACGGACGACGTGGGCTGCGTGAAGTACGTGTTCTCGGGCGCGCCGAGCAGCTGCGCGGGCGCGGCGGCGGCGAAGGCCGCGGCGGCGGCGGCGAGGCAGAGTGCGTGTTTCATGGTTGGGGGTTGCGGCAAGGTCGCAGTCGAAGTCCTGGGTGCCACCGGCTCCGTGCCGTGGCGGATCGAAGGGAAGCGGGCAATCGTACCGCATGCCACGCCGGTCGATGGCCGTGAACGACGCACGGTGGCACGGGCGTCGCCGGCATTGCGGTGCAGCGTCGTCGCGGCGTGCTGGCCGGACCGCGGCTGCGACCGCGGCACTGCGACCGCGGCACTGCGACCGCGGCCCGGCGTCCGGCGGGCGGCGCGGTCGGCGTCACGATTCGGTCAGAGCGGGAACGCGCCCTGGTTGACGCCGCGGCCTTCGAGCGCGAGCACCTCGGCGAGCTGCTCCTTCAGCGGCTCGGGCACCGTCGCGAAGACGTCGGTCACCAGCGTCTCGTCGGCCGGCGGGCCGTTCTGCTCGGCGGCGGCGATCGCGGCGTTGACGCGCTGCGCGATGTCCTCCTTGAACGCGGCCTCCTTCGCGTCGTCCCACAGCCCGCGCCGCTGCAGGTAGGCGCGGAAGCGGTCGACGGGGTCCTTCTTCTCCCAGGCCTTGACCTCGGCCTCGTCGCGGTAGCGCGTCGGGTCGTCGCTGCTGCTGTGGCCCAGGCGCCGGTAGGTGACGGCTTCGATGAAGGTCGGGCCCTGGCCGGCGCGCGCGCGGTCGGCCGCGGCCTTGGTCACCGAGTACACGGCCAGCACGTCGTTGCCGTCGACGCGCACGTAGGGCATGCCGTAGGCCTTGCCCTTCTGCGCCAGGGTCTCGGACGCCGACTGCTTGCTGATCGGCACCGAGATCGCCCACTGGTTGTTCTGGCAGAACAGCACGCACGGGCTCTGGTAGACCGCCGCGAAGTTCATGCCGCAGTGGAAGTCGTTGGCGCTCGTCGCGCCGTCGCCGAGGTAGCCCAGCACCACGACGTCGTCGCCGCGGATGCGCGCCGCCATCGCCGCGCCGACGGCGTGGCTCAGCTGCGTGCCGATCACCGACGACATGCCGTAGTAGTGGCCTTCCTTGTACGTGTAGTGGCACGGCATCTGCCGGCCCTTGCAGCGGTCGGCGCCGTTGCCGATCAGCTGGTTGATCGCCTCGGTCAGCGACAGCCCGCGCATCATCGCGGCCGCGCCTTCGCGCAGCGCCGGGAAGATCCAGTCGCGCGCTTCGAGGGCGGCGACCGAGCCGACGGTGGCGGCTTCCTGGCCGAGGATCGGCCCGTAGAAGCCGATGCGGCCCTGCCGCTGCAGCATCAGCATGCGGCGGTCGAACTCGCGCACCTGCACCATCTGCTCGTACAGGAACAGCAGCGTGTCGACCGGCAGGTTCGGGTCGCGGCCCTTCTGCACGGTGCCGTCGTCCTCCAGCAGGCGCACGAGGCCCTGCGGCGCTGGCAGCGCCGCCGCGGCCTTGGCCGGCGGGCGCGCGGCGGGCTTGCCCGCCTTCGCGACCTTGGCGGCCGGCTTCGCCGACGGCTTGCCGCGGCCCGCCGCCGCGGCGGTGGGCTTCTTCGCCTTGGCGGCGGCCTTCGGCCGGGCCGCCGACTTGCTCTTCGTCGCCGGCATCAGCCGAGGAGCAGGCGGTAGGGCTGCTCGAGGTGGTCCTTGACGACGTTCATCCAGCGCGCGCCGGTGGCGCCGTCGACGAGGCGGTGGTCGATCGACACCGACAGGTACATCTTCTTGCCCGCGACGATCTGGCCGTCCTTGACGATGGCCGCGTCCTTGATCGCGTGCACGCCCATGATGGCGACCTCGGGGAAGTTGATGACCGGCGTCGCGAACAGGCCGCCGATGTTGCCGGCGTTGGTGATCGTGAAGGTGCCGCCGGTGAGGTCGTCGACCGTCACCTTGCCGTCGCGCGTGCGCGCGGCGAGGTCCTGGATGTCCTTGGCCAGCTCGCCGACCGACTTGCGGTCGACGTCCTTGACCACCGGCACGATGAGGCCGTTGTCGGTGTCGGTGGCGATGCCGAAGTTGTAGTACTTCTTGATCACCAGCTCGTTGGTCACCTCGTCGAGCGAGCTGTTCATCATCGGGAACTCGCGCATCGCCGCGACGATCGCCTTCATCACGAACGGCAGGTACGTGATGTTGACGCCCTTGTCGGCGAACGCCTTCTTGGCCTCGCCGCGGATCTTCACCAGCTCGGTGACGTCGATGTCGTCGACGTAGGTGAAGTGCGTCGCGGTGAACTTCGACCGCGTCATCGCCTCGGCGATCTTGCGGCGCAGGCCGCGGAACGGCACGCGCTCCTCGCTGCGGCCGGCCGGGGCCGGCGGGATGGCGACCGGCGTGAACGCGCGCGCGCCCGCGGCGCCGGCGGCGGCGGCCGGCGCGGCGGCGCGGGCCGCGGGGGCGGCGGCGGTGCCGACGGTCGCGAGGTCGTCGTTGGTG
>JBKDXM010000018.1:0-31486 GCA_046306335.1 Planctomycetota bacterium | reverse complement strand
CCTGCAGCTCCTCAGGCCGCATGAGCCTCGAGAATCGACCTCGGCAACTGCCGCTGCTACCATCCGTCGACCCAGGCGGAGGATAGGGCTCTGGTGGGAACCAACCCGAGCGCCGTCCTGGGGCCAAGACCGAGGCGCGGGGCGCGTCTGCTGCCCGGGCCGGTTCCCACGGGCTTGGCCGCGGGCGATAAATCCCAGGGGGCGCCGAGGCGCTCCGCACACGACCCCGACGACGGGGGACGGAGTCCCCGAAAACCATCTCAACCCAGCTTGCAAAAAGGTGGGCAGTCCCCCCCCTCAGAACGCCGCCCACCCCGGCACGCGCGGGTACGGGATCGCGTCGCGGATGTTGGCGAGGCCGCAGATGTAGACCAGCAACCGCTCGAAGCCGAGGCCGAAGCCGGCGTGCGGGACGGTGCCGTAGCGGCGCAGGTCGCGGTACCAGCCGTAGTGCTCGGGCACGAGGCCCATCTTGCGCATGCGCGCGTCGAGCACGTCGAGGCGCTCCTCGCGCTGGCTGCCGCCGATGATCTCGCCGATGCCGGGCGCGAGGATGTCCATCGCCGCGACGGTCTTCCCGTCCGGGTTGCTGCGCATGTAGAAGGCCTTGATCGCCTCGGGGTAGTTCATCACCACCACCGGCCGGCCGACGTGCTCCTCGCACAGGTAGCGCTCGTGCTCGGTCTGCAGGTCCATGCCCCACTGCGGCGCGAAGTCGAACTTCTTCTTCGCCTTCTGCAGGATGTCGATCGCCGCCGTGTAGTCGATGCGCTCGAACGACTGCTGCAGGAACGTCTCGAGCCGCGCGACCACGCCCTTCTGGATGCGCTCGTCGCAGAACTTCAGGTCGTCGGCGCGCTCGGCCAGCACGTAGGCGAAGATGTGCTTGAGGAACCGCTCGGCGAGGTCGGCGTCGGCGGCGAGGTCGGCGAAGGCGATCTCGGGCTCGATCATCCAGAACTCGGCGAGGTGGCGCGTCGTGTTGCTGTTCTCGGCGCGGAACGTCGGCCCGAACGTGTAGACCTTCGACAGCGCGAGGCAGTAGGCCTCGACGTTGAGCTGGCCCGACACCGTCAGGAACGCCTCGCGACCGAAGAAGTCCTGCTTCCAATCGACCTTGCCCTTGTCGTCGCGCGGCGGGTTGTGCGCGTCGAGCGTGCTGACGCGGAACATCTGGCCAGCGCCCTCGGCGTCGCTCGCCGTGATGATCGGCGTGTTGACCCAGAAGAAGCCCTCGCGCGTGAAGAAGTCGTGGATCGCGAACGACGCGGCGTGGCGGATGCGGGCGATCGCGCCGAACGTGTTGGTCCGCGGCCGCAGGTGCGCCTGCTCGCGCAGGAACTCCAGCGTGTGCTCCTTCGGTTGGATCGGGTAGGTCTCGGGGTCGTCGACGAGGCCGCAGACCTCGATCGCATCGGCCTGCACCTCGACCGACTGGCCCTTGCCCTGGCTCTGCACCAGCGTGCCGCGCGCCACCAGCGAGGCGCCGGCGCTGAGCTTGAGCACGCCGTCCTGGTAGTTGGCCAGCGTGTTGGGCGCGACGACCTGCAGCGTGCCCTGGCAACTGCCGTCGCTGACCTGGATGAACGAGATGCCGGCCTTGCTGTCGCGGCGCGTGCGGACCCAGCCGCGGATCTCGACCTTGCTGCCGACGGCCACGTGGCCGCCGAGGGCTTGCTTGACGCTGACGATGTGCATGCGGAGGGGCTTTGCCGCGGCGGAGGCCGCAGGGCGAGGCGACGATGCTTCCGGGGCAGCGGAGCCGGGTCAAGCGCAGAGCCGCGCGGCGTGCGCGTGCCCGCCGTCGGGCGCTCAGCCGATGTCGAGCGGCTCGGCGTCGGCGGCGTCGTGCACGAGGCGGCGCAGCAGGTCGTGGCCGCCGACGCTGCGCTGCGCTTCGAAGCCGTGCGCGGCGAAGAACGCCAGCGCCGGCGTGTTGGCGGCGTCGACCGCCGCATCGAGCGCGCGCAGGCCGCGGCCGCGCGCTTTGTCGAGCGCGGCGGCGCGCAACCGGCTGCCGACGCCGCGACGGCGCGCCGCCGGCGCCACGGCCAGCGTCAGTTCCCCGACGTCGTCCGGACCGATCGAGAGGCGCAGGAAGCCGACCGGCCGACCGTCGATCTCGGCGACGATCGCCGCGCTGTTGGCTGCCGCCACGACACGCGCCGCCCAACCGCGACCGCGCGGCCCCGGCGGCACCTGCAGGCCGGGCGCGGCGAGCCACGGTTCGACCGCGGGCGCGTCGGCGAGGCCGAACGGACGGATGCGCAGGCTGGAACGGGCGGCGGCCATCGGCGGGGTGCGGATGCTAGAAGGCCGCGCCGCGGAAGGCCATGCCGTCTGCACGCGCCCGCCTTCGCTGTACGAGGCTTGGCTTGACCCACTTCCGGCGGTCGCTACCATCTCCGCGCTCGCTGTCGCTCACGCGGCGGCGGGATCCCCGATCTGCTCGGCTTGCCCGGTCAGACGGCACAACCTCCGCGAACGGCATCGCGCCGCTCAGGAATCCCCGGCTCCGCGGAGTCGGGGACGGGGTGTTCTGCCGCCTGCCCGGGCGTGCCGTTTTCCCACGAACCGTCATCGCGCCGCCGCACCCGCTCTCCCACACCTGCTGACGACCGCTTCCGCCCGGCGCCGAACGCACCCACCTGCACTGCCCTGCTGGCCATGGCCAACAACGCTGACATCCTCCGCTTCATCGACTCGATCGCCCGCGACAAGGAGATCGACAAGGAATCGCTGATCGTCGCGATCGAGCAGGCGATGTCCCAGGCGCTGGCCAAGAAGTACGGCGTCGACGACGTCGAGATCTCGCTCGACCGCGAGACCGGCGAGTTCGTCTGCAACTACGACGTCTCGATGGAGGAGCAAGGCCGCATCTTCGCGATGTCGGTCAAGCAGGCGATCACCGGCAAGATCCGCGAGGCCGAACGCGACGTCGTGTTCGCCGAGTACGAGAAGAAGGTCGGCGAGATCTGCAGCGGCACCATCCAGCGCTTCGAAGGCGACACGGTGATCGTCAACCTCGGCCGCAACACCGAAGGCATCCTGCCGCGCGCCGAGAAGGTCCGCAGCGAGGCCTACAACATCGGCGAGCGCATCCGCGCGCTGGTGTTCGAGGTCAAGAAGGTCGGCCCGCGCGTCAAGGTCATCCTCAGCCGCACGCACCGCGACCTCGTGCGGGCGCTGTTCGAGCTGGAAGTGCCCGAGATCGCGGACGGCACGATCAACATCCGCCGCATCGAGCGCGAGCCCGGCTACCGCACGAAGCTCGCGGTCGACTCGGCCGACGACAAGGTCGACTGCGTCGGCGCGTGCGTCGGCGTGCGCGGCAACCGCATCAAGTCGATCATCGACGAACTCAACGGCGAGCGCATCGACATCATCCGCTGGAACAACGACCCGACGACGCTGATCGCCAACGCGCTCAAGCCCGCCGAGGTCGGCGACATCACGCTCGATCCGGCTGCCAAGAAGGCGCTGGTGATCGTCGGCGAGGACCAGCAGTCGCTGGCGATCGGCCGCAAGGGCCAGAACGTGCGCCTCGCCAGCAAGCTGACCGGCTGGGACATCGACATCATGACGCGCGCCGAACTGGAGCGCTCCGTCGCCGAGGAAGCCGCCGCCGAGTCCGGTGGCGACGCGGCGACCGACGCGACGACGGCGCCGGACGACGGCAGCCCCGCAGCGGGCGACAGCGTCCCGCCGGCGGACGGCGGAGCGCCGACCGGCGGCGCCACGAGCTGAGCGCCGCCCCACCATCCCCTTCCCCGACTTCCTGACCCACACCCTGCATCTAGGACCACAGCGACCCGGCGGCGCATCCGCACGGGACCTACCCGCTGAGGAGCATCGCGATTGAAAAAGGTACGCGTCCACGAACTGGCCAAGGACTACGGGATGCAGGCGAAGGACCTGGCGAAGCTGCTGCGTGATCTCGGCTTCGAACAGGTCAAGACGAACATGTCGGCGCTCGACGACGCCGACCTGATGTTGGTCGAAGCCCGGTTGTCGGCGCAGGGTTACCGCAAACAGCCGACCGGCGACGCCGCCGCTCCGCCGGCGCCCAAGAAGAAGCTGCTCGGCGCCGCGGCAGCCGATCTCGCCGACGACGCGCCCCCGGCCGCCGCCGCTCCCGCCGCCGACACGCCGGCCAAGAAGGAGCTGGTCAAGAAGGCGCTGCCGAAGGCGCCCGTCAAGAAGACGCTGGGCAAGAAGGAGCTGCCTGGCGACGACGCCGAGGAGCCGATCGCGGCAGCCGCTTCGCCGGCGGCCGAACCGGCGGCGCCCGCGGCGCCTCTGGCCGCCGCCCCCGCGCAGGCAGCCACTCCTGCACCGGCTGCCAGTCCTGCGCAGGCAGCCACTCCTGCACCGGCTGCCACTCCTGCACCGGCTGCCACTCCTGCACCGGCTGCCGCCCCTGCACCGGCTGCCGCCCCTGCACCGGCTGCCGCCCCTGCACCGGCTGGCACTCCTGCACCGGCTGCCGCCCCTGCATCGGCCGCGATCGCGGCACCGGCCGGCAGCCCTGCCAAGGCCGCCGCATCGGCGCCGCCCCCCGTTGCCCCTGCGCCGGTCGAACCGCCGCCCGCAGCACTGAGCCCTGCCGCCACCGCCATGGCGACCCCGGCCGCCGAGGCGGTATCGCCGCCAACGGCCAGCGGCACTCCGGCGCCGGCGGCCATCGCCCCGGCTACCCCGCGCATGGCGCCGGTTGTGACGCCACCGGCCGCCCCCGCCGCACCCGCCGCCGCTGCGGCCCCCGGCCAGCCCGCCGGCCCGGCCGCACCAGCCCAGCCGCCCGCGGACGACGTCCGCCGACTGCTCGTGCCGCAGAAGCGCGCGACGGTCGTCGGCCGCATCGAACTGCCCCAGGAAGCGATCCGCGACGCCAAGCAGCGCTCGGCGCCGTCGCTGCCGGGCGCGGCCAACATCAAGCGCCAGGCGCTCGCCAAGCTGCAGCAGCGCAGCGGCACGCGGCCGCAAATGCAGCAAGGCGGCCTGCGCCGTCCGCCGGTCGGCCCCGGCGCCCTGCGCGGTGGCCCTGGCGGACGCGGCCCGGGCGGCCCCGGTGGCCCCGGCGGTCGCAAGTCGAGGATCGCGCCGACGGTCGATCCGACCAAGCTCGTCGAGGTCGAAGAACCGGTGTCGATGAAGGCGCTGTCCGAGGCGCTGGGCGTCAAGGTCACCGACCTGCTCGCCACGTTCATGTTCAAGCTCAAGATCACGGGCAAGAACATCAACTCGATGCTGAGCAATGAGGAGGTCGAGCTCGTCGGCCTCGAACTCGAGCGCAACATCAAGGTCGTCGAGCACAAGGAAGCGATGGACCAGCTCGTCGAACAGCTGGTCGAGGAGTCCGAGGGCGAGGTGCAGCTGCTGCGCGCGCCCGTCGTGACCTTCATGGGTCACGTCGACCACGGCAAGACGTCGCTGATGGACGCGCTGCGCGACAGCGACGTCGCCAAGCACGAGGCCGGCGGCATCACCCAGCACATCGGCGCCTACAAGATCACCACCGAGGCAGGCCAGTCGGTGGTCGTGCTCGACACGCCGGGCCACGCCGCCTTCACGGCGATGCGCGCCCGCGGCGCGCAGCTGACGGACGTCGTCGTGCTGGTCGTCGCGGCCGACGACGGCGTCATGCCGCAGACCGAGGAGGCGATCAACCACGCCAAGGCGGCGAAGGTGCCGATCGTCGTCGCGATCACGAAGTGCGACCTGCCGCAGGCCAAGCCCATGCAGGTCAAGCAGCAGTTGATGATCAAGGGCCTGCAGTCCGAGGACTTCGGCGGCGAAGTCGGCATGGTCGAGGTCTCCGCGACCAAGCGCACGGGCCTCGAAGCGCTGATCGAGCGCATCCTGCTGGAGTCCGAGATCCTCGACCTGCGCGCCCGTCCGGACGCCGCCGGCAAGGGCATCGTCGTCGAGTCGCGCCAGTCGCCCGAGCAGGGCGTCGTCGTGACGCTGCTCGTCACCGACGGCACGTTGCGGCTCAAGGACCAGATCGTCTGCGGCGAGAGCTTCGCGCGCGTGCGCGCGATGATCGACGACCACGGCAACAACCTGACCGAAGCCGGCCCGTCGACGCCGGTCACGCTGTTCGGCCTCGATCGCCTGCCCTCCCCCGGCGACAAGCTGTTCGCCGTCGAGGACGTCAAGAAGGCCAAGGAAGTCGTCGAGGAGCGCCAGCGCCGCGTGCGCGAACTGTCGCGCGCCGAGCGTTCCGCGGTCACGCTGGAGACGCTGTCGGCCAAGCTGGCCGAGAAGAACACGCAGGAGATCAAGCTGATCCTCAAGGCCGACGCGATGGGCTCGCTGGAGCCGCTGAAGAAGTGCCTCGAGGAGCTGTCGACGCCGGAGGTCCGCGTCAACCTCGTGCACTCCGCGCTCGGCGGCATCAACGAGACGGACGTCAGCCTCGCGGAGGCCTCGGGCGCCGTCATCGTCGGCTTCAACACGATCGCCGACAGCAGCGCACGGCAAGCCGCCGAGGTCGCCGGCGTCGAGATCCGCTACTACGACGTCATCTACGAACTGCTCGACCAGGTGAAGGCGGCCATGGAAGGCCTGCTCAAGCCGCAGGAAGTGCAGAACGTCATCGGCCACGCCGAGGTCAAGGCGACCTTCAAGAGCAGCAAGTTCGGCACCATCGCCGGCTGCCGCGTGACGGACGGCATCGTCCGGCGCAGCGCCATCGTGCGCCTGTCGCGCGACAGCGTCGTCGTCTGGACCGGCAAGCTCGGCAGCCTCCGCCGCGTCGAGGAGGACGTCCGCGACGTCAAGGCCGGTCTCGAGTGCGGCATGACGCTGGACGGGTTCCAGGACATCAAGGTCGGCGACGTGCTCGAGTTCGTCCAGATCGAACTGGTCAAGCGCACGCTGGGCGGCGACTGACGCCCGGCGCTGCGCGCGCGAGGAACGACGATGCTCTACGTCGGCGTGCTGCAGTTCACCCTGGAGATCCCCTACGCCGAGTCCCTCAAGGACAAGCGCAACGCCATCAAGGCGCTCAAGGACCGGCTGCGGCGCTCGTTCAACGTCTCGATCGCCGAGATCGACGACCTCGACTCGGCGACCGTAGCGACCCTCGGGGCCGTGGTGGCCGGCAGCGACACGCAGAACCTCAACAGCACGATGGACCACCTGATCAACGAACTGACCGAATGGCGCGATGGCACGCTGGTCGACCACCAGCTGGAGATCATCTCGCCGCAGGTGGACCGATGAACGAACGCCGCATCGCCCGGCTGCAGGAGCAGCTCAAGCAGCGCCTCGCCGAACTGCTGCAGCGCGACGTCGCCGACCCCAAGCTCGGCTTCGTCACCATCTCGCGCGTCGAACTCGACGCCGAGTTCACCGTCTGCAAGGCCTACTGGTCGGTGCTCGCGCCGACGTCGGTCGGCGAGGCAAAGGCCAAGACGCAGAGCGCCGAGGTCTTGACGCGCGCCCGCGGCATGCTGCAGCGCGAGATGGGCAAGGGCCTCGCGACGCGCACCATCCCCCGCCTGGAGTTCGTGTTCGACGAGGGCGTCGGGGGTGCCGTCCGCGTCAACCGCCTGCTGGCGGACCTGGCGAAGGATCGTCCCCCGCAGCCGCAGCCGCCGGTCGACGAACCGCCGGCGAACTGACGGCGAGGCGCGCCGCCGACGCGGTGCGCGACCTGCGTGCGGGAGTGGAAGGAACTCGCCGCGACCCACGTCCGAACGACATGCCGCCCGCATCGTTCCTCGCGTCCTTCCTGGCCTCGGCGCTCGCCGCGACGATCGCCGCGCAGACACCGGCCGGCGCCGCGCCTGCCGACGACCTGCGCGCCGCCGCCGCGCAACGGGCGAACAAGGCCATCGCCCGCAGCGCGGCGACCGTCGACACGTCGTTCCGCGTGCGCTGGGGTCCCGACCTGCCGCCCGTCGCCGGCGACCCGCCGCCCGCCCCGGCAAGCGCCGGCGGGATCAAGGGCAGCGCCAGCGGCAGTTGGCACGACGGACGGATGCTGCGGCGCCTCGACGGCGAACCGGGCGACGAGTTCCTGATCGCCGGCGGCCGCACGCTCGCGCGCGACGCCAAGCGGCCATGGGCGATTCGGCGCGGGCGCCATGCCGACGGTTCCGTCGCGCCGTTCCTGCCGGACGTGCTCGGCCTGCTGGAGTTCCTCGCCGCACGCGAACTGCCGCCGACGCACGCCGGCACCGGCGCGATCGACGACCGGCCCGTAGAGGTCGTGACCATGACCCTGACGGCCGAGCAGGCCGCCGAAGCGGTCTGGAGCGGGCTGTTGCCCGAGTTCTTCGTCGCCGGCATGAGCCTCGCGCTGCCCCGCGGCGGCGCGCGCCCGCCGGCACCGTTGCCGAAGGCAGCCGTCGATGTCGCCGTGCACTTCGATCCGGCCGTCGGCGCCGTCCGGCGGGTGCACGTGCGCTGTTGGCTGACGCCGGAGATCCAGCGCGGTGGCCGGATCGCGTTGCGCCTCAACGCCGAGGGACGGCCGGAGCGCGTCGACCCGGCGGACGTCGAAGCCGACGAAGCCGCGAACGCCGAGGCCCGCGAGCAGCCGCTGCGCTTCGCCGACGGACTGCCGCTCCGGCCGCGCCGCGGCCTGCTGGTCAGCGACCTCGTGCTCGACCTCGGCGAACCGGGCAAGGCCACGGCGCCCGAACTCGATGCGGCGGCCCGCGCGCTGCTGCGTCGCTGAGCCAGGCCGCGCCGCGCGCAACCCGGCCCGAGCGCCGTCAGCGCAGCGACAGGACCGGCGCGCCCGGTGCGTGCGGCACGAAGCGGCCGACGACCGCCTGGCTGATCGCGCCGGCGTCGCGCAGGCGCTGCACGAACTTGCCTACCGCCGACTCCGGCACGGCGAGCAGCAGGCCGCCCGACGTCTCGGCGTCGAACACGAGGTCGGCGAGCGCCGGATCGACCGCGGGACCGATGGCGACGCGCGGGCCGTAGTGCTGTTTGCCGCGGTTGCAGCCGCCGGACATCACGCCCGCGCGCACGACGTCGAGCACGCCGTCCAGCAGCGGCAGCGCCGCGGCCGCGACGGCGAGCGCGAGGCCGGCACCCTCGGCCATCTCGCACGAATGGCCGACGAAGCCGAAGCCGGTGACGTCGGTGGCGCCGTGCACCGGCAGGTCCAGCACCGCCTCGCACGCCGCCTTGTTCAGCGTCGCCATCTGCGCCATCGCGCGCGCGATCAGCTCGGGGCTCGCCTTGTCGCGCTTGATCGCCGTGGTCGCCGGGCCGATGCCCAGCGGCTTGGTCAGGATCAGCGCGTCGCCGACCTGCGCGCCGCCGTTGCGCCAGAAGCGCTGCGGGTGCACGAGTCCGGTCACCGACAGGCCGAACTTGATCTCCTGGTCCATCACCGAGTGGCCGCCGCACAGTGCCGCGCCGGCCTCGACGGTCTTCTCCAGCCCGCCGGCGAGCACTTCGCCGAGCAGTTCGAGGTCGAGGTCGCGCGGCCAGCCGACGAGGTTCATCGCCGTGATCGGACGGCCGCCCATGGCGTAGACGTCCGACAGCGAGTTCGCCGCGGCGATGCGGCCGAACCACCGCGGGTCGTCGACCATCGGCGGGAAGAAGTCGACCGTCTGCACGAGCGCGCGCTCGCCATCGAGACGGAAGATCCCCGCATCCTCGAAGCCGCGGTGGCCCGCGAGCAGGTCGGGATGGTCGATCGGACCAAGCTTCTGGAGAACCTGCCCGAGGCTCCCCGGCGGCAGCTTGGCGGCTCAACCCGAGCCGGAGGCGTAGCGCGTCAGGCGTTTGTCGGGGGCGGGGTTCATGCGGGCTTGCGCGCCGGCCACGCCGCGAGCACCGCGGCGGCGACGGCGTCCAGATCCTCCACCAGCAGCGTGCGCGCATCCAGCAGCACGTCGCCGTCGGCGACGCGCGCGAACACGGCGACCGGCCGTGCTGCCCGCAGCGCGTCGCACTGCGCGTCGCCGCCGCGCAGCGCCACGGCGAAGCTCGGCAGCGGCCGCGCCGGATTGGCGCCGGAGCCGGCGAACGAGTCGCTGGCGACGACGCGAGCGCCGAGCGCCGCCAGGGCGCCGGCCAGCTGCTCGCTGCGGGCACGCAGCTCGGCGGCCTCGGCCGCCAGCATGCGCAGCGTCGGCACGTCGCGCAGCGGCTCGCCGTCGCGATACAGCAGCAGCGTGGCCTCGAGCGCCGCGAGCGTCAGCTTGTCGCAGCGCACCGCGCGGTAGACCGGGTGTGCGCGGCACTTCGCGAGCAGGTCCGCCTTGCCGAGCAGGATGCCGCACTGCGGCCCGCCGAGCAGCTTGTCGCCGGAGACGGCGACGACGTGCGCGCCCGCTCCCAGGCTGTCGGCGACCTTGGGTTCGTCCGCCAGCCCCGGCAGCGGCTGGTTCCAGAACAGGCCCGAGCCGAGGTCGTCGAGCACCATCAGGCCCTTGCCCGCTGCGAGGCCGACGAGTTCGGCCACCGACGGCGTGCCGGCGAAGCCCTCGATGCGGTAGTTGCTCGGGTGCACCTTGAGGTAGGCGATCGTGCGCTCGTTCGTCGCCTCGGCGAAGTCGCGCAGGTGCGTCTTGTTGGTGGCGCCGACCTCGGCCATGGCGCAGCCGGCGCGGCGCATCACGTCGGGCATGCGGAAGCCGCCGCCGATCTCCACCAGTTCGCCGCGCGAGACGACGACCTCGCGGCCCGCGGTCAGCGCGGTCAGCATCAGCGTCGTCGCCGCGGCGTTGTTGTTGACCACCAGCGCGCCCTCGGCGCCGGTCAACTCGCGCAGCAGCCCCGCGACGCCGTGCTCGCGCTGGTCGCGCTGGCCGGTGACCGGATCGACCTCCACCACCGCGTAGCCGGCGGCGTCGACCAGGGCGGCGACTGCGGCGCGCGGCAGCGGCGCGCGGCCGATGCCGGTGTGCAGCACGATGCCGGTGGCGTTGTAGACGCGCTCGTGCCGGCGCCTGGTGGCGGCGGCACAGCGACCGGAGATCGCCGCGGCCAGCGCCGCCGGCGCGGCCTGCGCCTGCAGGCCGGCGGCGTCGAGGCGGCCGGCGAGCACGGCCGCGCGGGCGTCGTCGAGCCAAGCGCGCGCCGTCCGCAGCAGCAGCGGTCGCGGCCAGCCGGCGAGCGCGTCCAGGCGCAGGATCTGGTCGACGGGCGGCAACAGCCGCAGCGCCTGCGAACGGTCGGAGTCGGTTCTGGGCATGACGGAAGCCGCGGCTACCATACCGCGCCTTCATGCCGAGCACCGCCAGCAAGCCGCCCGAGCCGGATCCGCGCGAACGGGCGCTGGCGCGCACGATCGGCCTCCCCGAACTGCTGGTGCGCGCCCTGATGGCGCGCGGCCTCGACTCGCCCGAGGCGGTCAAGCGCCACCTGCGGCCCGACCTCGCCTCGCTGCACGATCCATTCGCGTTCCGCGACATGCAGAAGGCCGTCGATCGCATCCGGCAGGCGCTGCGCAGCGGCGAGTCGATCCTGATCCACGGCGACTACGACGTCGACGGCATCAGCGGCACCGTGCTGCTGCACCAGTTCTTCCGCCTGCTGTCGGCGACGAGCAAGCCGTTCATCCCGGACCGCAAAGACGGTTACTCGTTCTCGCGCGCAAGCGTCGACGCGATCGTGCAGGGCGGCCACAAGCTGGTGATCTCGGTCGACAACGGCACCAACGCCGTCGGCCCGATCGCCGAACTGCAGGGCCGCGGCATCGACGTCATCGTCACCGACCACCACGGCACCAACGAGAACGTCGCCGCCGCGTTCGCGGTGCTGAACCCGCGCCTGCCCGACGCCGGCTACCCCGACCGCGACCTCGCCGGCTGCGGCGTCGCCTTCCGGCTCGCCGCCGCACTCGCCGGCTCGCTGAGCCGCAGCCTGCTGCAGAGCGCCGAGTTCGGCGAGTTCCTGCTCGACGCCATGGGCTACGTCGCCCTCGGCACCGTCGCCGACGTCGCGCCGCTGCGCGGCGAGAACCGCACCATGGTGCACCACGGCCTGCGCAGCCTCGCGCAGAGCCGCAACCCAGGCGTGCGCGCGCTGATGGACGCCGCCGGGCTGCAGCACCGCGGCGCCGACGTCGAGGACATCGCCTTCCGGCTGGCGCCGCTGATCAACGCCGCCGGCCGCGTCGGCCACGGCAACGACGCCGTGCAGTTGCTGTGCGCCCCCGGGCTGCGCGAGGCCCAGGACGCCGCCAAGGTGCTCGAACGGCACAACGAGGAGCGCCGCCGCGTCGAGCGCCAGATGCAGGACGAGGCGCTGCAGCTGGCCGCGCAGGAGACCGGTCCGGCCGTCGTGCTCGGCAGCGACCAATGGCACCCGGGCGTGCTGGGCATCGTCGCCGCCCGCGTCGCCGAGACCACCGGCAAGCCGGCGCTGCTGATCGCCTTCCGCGGCGACGTCGGCCGCGGCTCGGGCCGCTGTCCGGCGGGCATCAACCTGCGCGACGCGCTGACGGCGTGCAGCGACCTGCTCGTCGCCCACGGCGGCCACGCCGCCGCCGCCGGCATGGAAGTGCAGCGCGATCGCTTCGACGAGTTCCGGGCGCGCTTCCAGCAGGCTTGCGCGCAACTGCCGCCCGCGCACGCTCCGATCGCCGTCGACGGCGTCGCCACCTTCGCCGAGCTCGACCCGCACACGGTGCGCAAGCTCGACCAGCTCGGCCCGTTCGGCAACGGCGCGCCGCGGCCGCGTTTCTGCACCGCCGGCGTGCGCGCAGTCGGCCTGCCGAGCGTCGACGCGCGCGGCCAGGACGCGCGTCTGCGCCTCGTCGACGGCGGCGTGATCCTGCCGGCGCGCGTGCTGCGCGGCCAGCGCCGCTTCGAGGAGCTGTGCCGCGACAAGGGCCCATGGACCGCCGTGTACAGCCCGCGCATCGCGCGCAGCGGCGAGGAAGGCCCCGTGGTGCTCGACGTCCACGAGCTGCGCCCGGCCTGAGCGCCACGTCGCCCGCCCACCCGACCATGCCCGACGCCCCGCCCGCCACGAAGCCGAAGAACCCGCTGCGCCGCCTCTACGACTGGGTGCTGCACTGGGCCGAGACGCCGTACGCGATCCCGGCCTTGTTCGTGCTCAGCTTCGCCGAGAGCAGCTTCTTCCCGATCCCGCCCGACGTGCTGCTGATCGCGCTGTGCATCGGCAACCAGCAGCGCGGCTACGTGTTCGCGGCGTGGTGCTCGGTCGCCTCGGTGCTCGGCGGGCTCGCCGGCTACGGCATCGGCGCGTTCCTCTGGGACCTGGAGTGGGTCAGCGGCTTCTTCCTGACCTACGTCTTCTCGCAGGCGACGTTCGACCACGTCGGCGAGCTCTACAAGCAGTACGACTTCTGGATCGTGTTCGTCGCCGCGTTCACGCCGATCCCCTACAAGGTGATCACCATCACGGCCGGCGTCTTCGGCACCAACGTGCTGATGTTCGTCGTCGCGTCGGCGATCGGCCGCAGCGCGCGCTTCTTCCTGGTCGCGTGGCTGTTCCGCCGCTACGGGCCGCCGATCAAGGACTTCATCGAGAAGCGCTTCGGCCTCGTGACCATCGCGGGCACGGTGCTGCTGATCGGCGGCTTCGCGGCGCTCAAGCTGCTGTCGCGTTGAGCGCCGGCGCGCCGCCGCCGGATCACGGGCACGTCGAGTTGGCGACGTTGAGCACGAACGAACCCGACGCGCCGTTGTAGCCGCCGACGCGGATGAAGAACGTCGTCGCACCGGTGACCGTGACCTGCACGCGCGAGCGGCTGGTCGACGAGCAGCCGGTCCAGTCGTCGTTGCAGCCGAGCGACGTCAGCGACGTGCAGCTGCCGCGGTAGACCTGCAGCACGGTGTCGAAGTTGGTGCTCGCCGAGCAGGTGTGGAACGTCACCGTGGCGGCGCAGTTGGTCGTGTAGCGGTACCACAGGTCCTTGCCACCGGTGCCGCAGCCGAAGGCCGGCGTCGAGGTGGTGGCCGCGGCCGTCGACAGCACGCCGGTGTTGCCGACGCCGATCGTCACCGCGCCGCTGCAGTTGTCGTTCACGGGAGCAGCGGAGCCCATCGCCGTCAGCGCCGCCCGCAGGCCCGAGTTGGTCATGGCCGTGCCGGCGTTGGCGCCGCCGGTCGACGTGCAGCCGCCGTGCGAGTGGATGCCGACGGCGACCCCGGTCGCGTCGACCGACAGCACCGAGCCGGAGTTGCCGCCGCAGGTGTCGATCGTGTGGTTGATCGCCGTGCCCGAGACGCTACTGACCGTGCCGGTGTGCGTCTGCTGCGTCTGGTTGCGCGCGCCCGTGCCCGCGGTGGACGCGCACGCACAGCTGTTGCCGGTGGCGTTGTTGGCGCTGGTGCCATCGACGCCGCAGCCGTGGTTGCGCAGCGTCGTGCCGGCCGCCGGGGCGGTGGTCGCCAGCGTGAACGCCGCCGCCTGCTCCTGCCAGCTCGTGCGCCCGGTCGTCGAGTTGGGGAAGCAGCGGAAGACCCACCAGTCGTTGCCGACGCCGCCGTTGACGTACTGCGAACTGGCGGAGTCGATCGAGAACTGCTTCGCCGCCGGCGGCATGACCAGCGAGCAGTTCGCGTTGGACGCCGGCACCGCGAACTGCAGCACCTGCCCGGTGCCGTAGCAGTGACCCGCCGACAGATGCAGCTTGTCGGTCGCCGAACCGCCCGCCGCGTTGCCGATGATCCAGCCCGTGCAGCCGATCGAGAAGATGCGCCCGACGGCGGCGTTCGACGATGGCGTGCGGTTGTCCTGCGTGCCGCAGATCGAGTCCTCGCCGTTGTCGCCGGGCGGGTCGCTGGCGAGCACACGGTCGACGGCGACGCGGTTGCCCTTGGTGCGCGGTCCGGCGACCAGTTCGAGCAGCACGGCATTGCCGTTGAAGTAGGCGCTCGTCGACTGCCACTGCTCGACGTGCTCGGCGTGCAACGTCTGCAAGTCGCCGTCGGCCAGCGAAACGACGCGCAGGTAGCTGCCGCGGCCGAGGCTCCAGCGCTGGAACTCGAGCCGCATCCACGCCGAGCCCTGGCCGGCACTGACGATGTCGCGCCAGACCACGCCTTCGACCGGGGTCGGATTGTCGTGGACGCCGCTGTCGTGGCGCGCGGGCAACCACTGGCCGGGCGAAGGCGCCGTCTGGGCGGCGACGGGCGCGGCGAGGACGATGACGGTCAGGAACGCGGGAACGGATCCCGCGACGAAACGGGGCAAGCGCATGGCGGACTCCTGGACGAGGACGAACATGGCGAGGCCCCGGTGGCAGCGCAGCGCCGCCGACGGCTCCTCGCACGAGGTCCCGGCTTCTAACCGCATGTTCGCCGCGGCGCAACCGCACTTGGCCCGCGGACCGGACCGCGGCTACAACCGCCCCATGCGGAAGCGTCTCTTCCTGATCGACGGCACGGCCCTCGCATACCGCAGCTTCTTCGCCTTCCAGGGCGCGGGTCGCGCGCCCCTGACCAACCGCGAGGGCCAGCCGACGTCGGCCACCTACGGCTTCTGCACGACGCTGCGCGCGCTGCTGGAGCGCGAGAAGCCCGACGCGGTCGCGATCGCCTTCGACGGACCGACCGCCGATCTCGAGCGCACCAAGCTGTACCCGGAGTACAAGTCGACGCGCGAGAAGATGCCCGACGAGATGGTCGCGCAGCTCGCCGACATCAAGGAGGCGACCGAGGGCTTCGGCCTGCGGCTGATCGACAGCGACGGCCACGAGGCCGACGACGTCATCGCGACGATGGCGCTGCGGGCCAAGCGCGCGGGCATGGAGGTGTTCCTCGTCACCGCCGACAAGGACTTCCTGCAGATCGTCGACGACGACGTGAAGCTGTGGAACCTGCGCGGCTCGACGGCGAAGCCCGAGATCGTCGACGCGGCCGCGTGCGAGGCGAAGTGGGGCGTGCCGCCGACGGCGATGGGCGACCTGCTGGCGCTGATGGGCGACAGCTCCGACAACGTGCCCGGCGTGCCGAAGGTCGGCGAGAAGACCGCCGTCGAGCTGCTGAAGCAGTTCGGCTCGCTGGCGGGCGTGTACGAACGGCTCGACGAAGTGAAGAAGCCGGCGATCAAGGCCTCGCTGGCCGAGAACCGCCACCTCGCCGAACTGAGCCGCAAGCTGGTGACGCTGCACACCGACGTGCCGCTCGCCGTGCGGCCCGAGGACGTGCCGCCCCCCCATCCGGATCCCGAGAAGCTGCGCCCGCTCTTCCAGCGGCTCGAATTCGGCAACCTGCTGAAGGACCTCGCCAGCCGGCCGGCGCCGCAGGCGGACGTGGCGCAGGCCTACGGCGTGGCGAAGTCCGCGGACGAACTCGCCGCGCTGCTGACGGCGCTGCGGGCCGCGCCGCGCGTCGCCATCGCCGCGGAGGCGAACGGCCCGACCATCCGCCAGCGCCGGCTGCTCGGGCTCGCCTTCGCCACTGCGCCGGGCGCGTCGACCTACGTGCCGCTCGACGGTGCTGCGCCCGGCGGCCGCGACGCCGCGCTCGCCGCGCTCGCGCCGTGGCTCGCCGACGGCGCGCCGCAGAAGGTCGTGCACGACGCCAAGAAGCTGATGGCCGCGCTGCGCACGGCCGGACTGACGCTCGGCGGCCTCGTCGACGACGTGATGCTGGCCAGCTACTGCTGCGACGCCGGCGTCGCCGACCACGGCCTCGACGCGCTCGCGCTGCATCAGTTCGCCTTCAAGAAGACGTCGGCCAAGGAGCTGCTCGGCACGGGCAAGAAGCAGCGCACGTTCGCCGAGGTCGACCCGATGCTGGTCGCCAACTTCGTCTGCGAGGAAGCGGACCTGACCCTGCGCCTGTGCGAGCCGCTGCGCGCGAAGGCCGCCGCCTGCGGGGTCGAGGCGATCTACCGCGAACTGGAGCTGCCGCTGCTGCCGGTCCTGCTCGACATGGAGTGGGAAGGCATCGCGCTCGACGAAGCGCACCTCGCCGGCGTCGGCCGCGAGATGGCGGCCCGCATCGCGGCGCTGGAGCAGCGCGTGCACGAGCGCGCCGGCCGGCCGTTCAACCTCGGTTCGCCGCAGCAGCTCGGCGTCGTGCTCTTCGACGAACTGGAGGTGAACCGCCTCGCCGACCTGCCGAAGCCCAGGCGCACGGCGACCGGCCAGTACAAGACCGACCACGAGGTGCTGGAGAAGCTCGCCAAGCACCACGAGGTGCCGCAGATGGTGCTGGAGTGGCGGCAGCTGACCAAGCTCAAGGGCACATACGTCGACAGCCTGCCGACGCTGGTCGACGCGGCGAGCCGTCGCGTGCACACGACCTTCAACCAGGCGGTCGCGGCGACCGGGCGGCTCAGCAGCGAAGACCCCAACCTGCAGAACATCCCGATCCGCACCGAGGAGGGCCGCAAGGTGCGCAGCGCGTTCGTGTCGCGCGGCAAGGGCTGGCAGCTGCTGTCGGCGGACTACAGCCAGATCGAGCTGCGCATCCTCGCGCACTGCTCCGGCGACAAGGCGATGCTGGAGTCGTTCCAGCGCGGCGAGGACATCCATGCGCGCACGGCGGCGATCGTGCACGGCCTGCTGCCGGCGATGGTGACGCCCGAGCTGCGCAACCAGGCCAAGGTGATCAACTACGGCCTGATGTACGGCATGGGCGCGTCGCGGCTCGCCGCCGAGACCGGCATGAAGCCGCCGGAGGCGAAGAAGTTCATCGACACGTACTTCCGCGCCCTGCCGGGCGTGAAGCGCTACCTCGACGGCTCGCTGCAGCAGGCGCGCGCGAAGAAGGAGGTCTGGACGATGTTCGGCCGCCGCCGGCCGCTGCCCGACATCGACTCGACCAACGCCATGCAGCGCATCGCCGCCGAGAACATGGCCGTGAACACCCCGATCCAGGGGGCTGCGGCCGACATCATCAAGCGCGCGATGCTCGCGGTGCACGCAGGCCTGCGGCAGCGCGGCCTGCAGGCGAAGCTGTTGCTGCAGGTGCACGACGAACTGGTGCTCGACGTGCCGGACACGGAGCAGGTGGAGGTCGAACGACTGGTGCGCGACGCGATGGTCGGCGCGGCGAAACTGCACGTGCCGCTGGAGGTGGCGGTCGGGCACGGGCGGACGTGGTTGTCGGCGCACTGAGGCGTGTCCAGACCGCTCCACCTTGCTTGCCAAGTCGGCGCGGCTGCATGGGGCACGGCGGCTTGGGATCGGGTGTGGTTGGTGGTTGGTGGTTGGTGGTTGGTGGTTGTTTGGCGGTGGCGGTGGCGGTGGCACGCCGACGCGGCGACGGGCCGTCCAAGGGGAGCGGTATGGACACGGACCAGAGACGCTGCGGGCGGATTGGCGACGCCAACCGCGGCGAATGAGGCGTTGAAGGCCTGGGACCAGATAGGGACGCAATCGCGGGGAGGACGCAGCCGAGTCGGAGCGGCGGGAGGCCGCGTGGCTGGGGAGCGGGTCGGCCGACGGCGGTTGCGGTGCGGGTGGCGGGATGCGGGTGGCGGGATGCGGGTGGCCTGCGGGCGGGATGCGGGTGGGATGCGGGTGGCGTGCGCACGGAATGCTGGCGGCCTGCTGGCGGGATGCTGGCGGCCTGCGGGCGGGATGCGGGCGGGATGCGGGTGGCGTGCGCACGGAATGCTGGCAGGACGCGTTGGGTTCGCGGCAAACGCATTGGCGCGCGAACGTTTCCCGAACATCGACTTGCGTCGCGGCCTTGCAGGCTGTATATGTGCGATTTCAAATGTTGATGGAATGGGCGCGATGGCGAGGAGCAGAAGGAAGACACGGGCGAAGGGGACACGGGCGCGCAAGCCGACGGCCGGACGCCGCCCCGTGCAGGGCACGCTGCCCTTCCGCCAGCGTGGCGGCGCGCGGCCGGGCGCGGGCCGCAAGCCCAAGGGACAGACGGCGCTGGTCGCCCGGTCGACGCGACCAGCGCACGCGGCCTACCATCCCGCCCTGGTGACCGTGAAGCTGCGGCAGCACCTGCCGCGGTTGCGCAACCGCAAGGAGCGCGCGGCGTTGCTCACCCACTTCGCGCGCGGCAAGGACCGGTTCGGCTTCCGGCTGCTGCACTTCGCCATCCTCAACGACCACCTGCACTTCGTCGTCGAGGCCAAGGACCGCACGGCGCTCAGCCGCGGCCTGCAGGGGCTGCTGATCCGCCTGGCGCGCGGGCTCAACAAGCTCTGGGGACGCAAGGGCAAGGTCTTCGCCGACCGCTACCACGACCGCGCGCTCAAGAGCCCGCGCGAGGTGCGCAACGCGCTGGTCTACGTCCTGGGCAACGGTAGGAAGCACGCGGCGCAGGGCCGCATGATCGCGCACTTCGACGGGCCGGACATGTTCACGTCGGCGCCGTGGTTCGACGGCTTCGTCGCAGCGATCGAGGTGCGCGGCATCGACGACATCCCGCTGCCGGTCGCGCGGGCGCGCACGTGGCTGGCGAACGACGGCTGGCGAAGGCTGGGCAAGATCGGACTGGAGGAGCAGCCGAAGGTCGGTTGACACGGGCGGTGCGCGATGCGCGGCTGAGCCGGCCAAGCCGGCCAGAGACGTTGCGGGCGAACCAACGCGACCAACCGCCGCGCCGCCGCTGCGAAGGCCTGGGAAGAGGGCCGCACGCCGGGCTCGGGCGTGCCCGAACCGCTCCAACCTGGTCCGCCCATCGCCGCGTCCCCCGCGCCGCATCCCCTCCCAGGACTTCGCAGTGGCCCCCGCTGCGGTTGGCTGCGCCGTTGCGCCCGCAACGTCTCTGGCCGGTTCCACACCGCTCCAACTTGGTCCGCCCCGCGCCGCGTCCCCCGCTCCTCATCCCCTCCCAGGCCTTCGCAGCCGCCCCCGCTGCGGTTGGCGTCGCCGTTGCGCCCGCAACGCCTCTGGCCGCCGCCAGACCGCTCCACCCCACCCCACCCCAGCCCGCCTGCCGCGCGTCAGCTCCGCTGTGCCACGTGCCGCGCCACATCCGCCACCGGCACCGCCGCCTGCTCGCCGCTCTGCAGGTGCTTGAGCGCCACCGTCCCCGCCGCCAGCTCCGCCGTGCCGAGGATCGCCGCGAACGGCGCGCCGAGCGTGTTGGCGTACCCCAGTTGCTTGCCCATCTGCGGCGTGTCGGCGAACACCTCGACGCGCAGCCCCTGGCTACGCAGCGCCGTCGCCACCTGCACCGCCGCCGCGGCCGGCACGTCGGCCATGCGGCACAGCAGCACCTGCGGGCCGACGCCGAGCGGCGGGAACATGCCGCGCTCCTCCATCACCAGCAGCACGCGCTCCAGGCCGAGCGAGAAGCCGACCGCCGGCACCTGCTGCTTCTTGAACATGCCGATCAGGTTGTCGTAGCGGCCGCCGCCGCCCATCGACCCAGCCAGCCCGGCGCACGTGATCTCGAAGATCGGGCCGGTGTAGTACGACAGGCCGCGCGCGAGCGTCGGGTCGAACTTTAGGCGCTTGCCGGCCGGCCCGTCGGCCGCGACCGCGAACAATTCCAGGAGGGCGTGTTTCGGCACGGCCAAGCTGTTCGCATACATCCCCCACTCATCGGCATCGCCGATTCGATGCAAGCCACCCGGCTCCTTCGCCCTGAGCAATGAGCCCATCAGCTTGTCCGCCTGCTCACGGCTGAAGCCCTTCTCCGCCAACTCCGACTTGACGCCGTCCTCACCGACCTTGTCTAGCTTGTCGAGCGCGATCAACGCGGACGCTTCGCGTTCCGCCGGGATGCCGGCAACTCCCACGAACGCGCGCAACAGCTCGCGGTGGTTCACGTGGATTTCGAAGTCGGTGAAGCCAAGCTGCTCCAGCACGCCGGCCACCGCGCCGCACACCTCGGCGTCCGCGACCACCGACTTGGTGCCGGTGATGTCGACGTCGCACTGGTAGAACTCGCGGAAGCGCCCCTTCGCCGGCCGGTCGGCGCGCCACACCGGCTGGATCTGGTACCGCTTGTAGTACGCCGGCAGGTCGCGGTAGTTCGCCACGACGCGCGCGAGCGGCACCGTCAGGTCGTAGCGCAGGCCCTCGTCCGACAGGTCCAGCTCGGTCGGCGCGGGCACGGCGAGCGCGCGCTGCAGGCGCTCGCGGCGGTGCAGGATGCGGTACAGCAGTTGGTCGCCCTCGGGACCGTACTTGCCGAGCAGCGTGGTGAGGTTCTCGATCGTCGGCGTCTCGAGCGGCACGAAGCCGAACGACTCGTAGACGCGCTGCACGACCCCGAGCACGTGGCGGCGCCGCGCCACGTCGGCGGCCAGGAAGTCGCGCATGCCGCTCGGCGGCTTCGTCGAGATCTCGCTCATGCGCGCAGCATCGGGCGCGCCTGCGGCGGCGGCAAGCGAAGGGCGACGCCGCGCACCGTACACCGCGCGCCACCGCGCCACCGCGCCACCGCGGCCGCGCGTGCTACTTGCCCGCCTGCCCGCGCGACAGCAGGTACGCCAGCAGATCCCGCAGTTCGGCCGCCGACAGCCGGTCGACCAGATCCCCCGGCATCGGCGACTGCGGCGCGCGCTCGACCTTGCTCACCTCGGCGACGGCGACGCGCACGAGCTTGGCGTCGGCGGTCGCCGGCATCACCTCGTACACCTCGACGTCGCCGTGGAACGTCTTGACCGCGTGGCCGAACAGCGTCGAGCCGTCCTTCTTGGTCACCACCTGGCCGGAGTACTGGTCGCTGACGACCTTGCTCGGCTCCAAGATCGCCTCCAGCACGTCGCGCGCCGAGAACTTGTTGCCGAGGCTGGTCAGGTCGGGGCCGTGGTTGCCGCCCTCGCCGGCGAAGTAGTGGCACGACGCGCAGCTCGTCGCGTGGAACAGGTTGCGGCCGCTGCGCAGGTCGGCGCCCTGCAGGCCGTCGGCCAGCAGCGCGTCGGCGTCGGCGAGCTGCCAGTCGCGGCCCGGGCCCTTCGGCGCGGTCGCGACGAAGCGCGGCGGCTCGGCCTTGGCTTCCGCGACGACGGCGGCGAGCGCCTGCTGCTCCTCCGGGGCGCACGTCGTCCACGCCGCGTCGATCATGCGCTTCAAGAAGCCGTCGTAGCTGGAGCCGCCCTTCTGCTTGCGGGCCGCGCCGAGGAAGCGGAAGTACGTCTCCCGCTGCGCCAGCGTCCAGCCGTCGGCGACCGTGCGCAGCGCGTCGGCGACCGCCAATTGGCCGATCGGCGGCATCGCCGCGGCCATGGCGTCGATCACGCCGCTGTACTGCGTGCCGTAGACGTCGGCCTGCTTGCCGACCTGGGCCCACGCCGGAGCCTTGCTCGGCCGCATCGTCGCCAGCATCGGCAGCGCCTTGGCGAGCAGCCCCGGCGCGCGCACGTGCGCCAGCAGCTCGGCGAGTTCCTGGTCGAGCCGCTCGTCGCCGGCCGGGAACAGCGGCAGCAGCCGCGCCGCGACCAGCGCGCGCTGCGACTCGTTCGCCGGCCCCTGGCGCAGCAGCGCCAGCGCATGGCATCGCAGCCACGCGATCTTCTCGTCGCGCGACAGTTCGGCGAAGGCGAAGCGGCCGAGCGCGTCGAGCAGCGGCTGCAGGTCGGCCACCGCGCCCTGGCGCGCGAGTGCCAACAGGCCCGCGAAGCTGCGCTCGGGAGCCTTCGGCTCGACGGCGAGCGCGGCGGCGCGCCAGCCGGCGACCGGCAGCCGTTCGAGCGCGATGCGCGCGCGCACGCCCGGCAGGCGCTGCGCGAAGCCGCTGCCGCCGGCACGCGCCGGCACGCTCGCCAGGATCGCCGCCGGCGTGCGCGCTTCGGTCGCCGCCCACTCGTCGCGTCCGCCCCACAGCGCGCGCGGGCCGGCGCCGGCGAGGCCGGACGCGTCGCCGAACGGCAGCCGCACCAACGACGACGGCAGGCCGCGGCCGCCGGTCGCCACGTACGTCGCGCCGCCGACGACCACGGCGTCGGTCAGCGCGAACGGCGCGCCGACGAGCCACGGCCGGCCGTCGCGATAGAGCGTGCCGAAGGTCCAGTCGAGCGCGAGCAGCGCCGGCTGCGGGCCATCGTGCACGACCATCCCGGTCGGCGAGCCCGGGCCGAGGTCGAGCAGCGGCGGCAGCACCTCGGGGTAGTCGGTCGGCCACTTGGCGCTGCCGATGCGCCAGCCGTAGTCGACGCCGCTGACCAGCGCCAGGAGGCGCGTCGGCCGGTACCACGGCAGCCCCATGTCCCACTCCATGTCGGCGTCGTAGACGACGACCTCGCCGGTCGGCAGCGTCACCGCGTCGTAGGGATTGCGGAAGCCCGTCGCGATCAGCTCGAACTCGGCGCCGTCGACGTCGCATTGGCAGACCCAACCGCCGGGCGGCGAGATGCCTTCCCAGTACTTGTGCGGGTCGTCGAGCCGCGGCTGCAGCCGGTCCTCGGCCCAGTTGGTCGGCACGCGGCTGCGCGCCAGCTGCGGCAGCTTGGTGTGGTTGCCGGCGACGACGAGCAGGTGCACGCCGTCGGGCGCCAGCAGCACCGAGTGCGGACCGTGTTCGCCCGCGCCTTCGAATGCGCGCAGCAACTCGACGCGGTCGAGGACGTCGTCGCGGTCGGTGTCGGTGAGCCGGTAGAGGCCGGATTCCTTGCCGTTGACGACCGCGTACAGCGCGTCGCGATGCCAGAGCATGCCGTGCGCGCCGCCGAGCTGCACCGGCACGCGTTCGATCGTCGACAGGTCGCCGAGCTCGGCCGCCGGCGTCACGCGGTAGAGCCCGCCTTCCTGTGCGCCGGCGTAGATGCGACCCTTGGGGTCGGCGCCGAGGCCCACCCAACTGCCGAAGGCCTTCGGCACGTCGACGAGCCGCGTGATCGGCGCATCGCCGACGGTGAACTGCGCGCGCGTGTCGACGACGGCGACCTGCGGCGCGTCGGGCCGCGTCGCCGCGGCGAACGCGCCGGCGTCGACGGTGCGCGACCACGGCAGGGCGTCGCTGCCGAGCGCGCCGAGCACGGTCGCCGGCGCGAAGCCGGCGGGCGCGGGCACGGTGGCGTTCCAACCCTCGGGGTCGTCGACGCCGACCGACCACGACGCGTCGCTGCCGACGCCACCGTCGACGCCACCGTCGACGCCAGCGTCCGCGCCACCGCTGCGCCACGTCAACTGCGCCGCCAGCCCGGCGGGACCGCCGTCGTTCCACCCGTGCACGGCGACGACGTTGGCGCCGGCGCGCAACTGCTTGGCGACGTCGAGGCGCAGCGGCCGCTCCCACGCGTCGCTCTCGCCGACCTTGTCGCCGTTGACGTAGACCTTGCAGTGGTTGTCGCACGCCACGATCAGCTGCGCGCTGTCGGGGGCCTGCGACAGCGTCACCTCGCGGCGGAAGAACAGCTCGTCGTCGGCGTCGGGCCTGTCGTCCCAGATCCAACTGGTCGCCGGGCCGGCGGCCGCCTTCTGCGCCTTGGCCAGCGCCTCGACGCGCAGCAGCGCGCGCACCGCCGGCGGCGTCGGCCCGGCGGCCGCCATCGCCGCCGCATCGGCGAACTCGCGCTGCGCGAGGTCGCGCACGACGAGGCTCGCGGGCGCGCCACCGTGCAACTGCAGCGCCAGCGCGCCGGCGCGCGGGGCCTGCGCGCGTTCGTCGACGAACGCCGTGACGACGCGGCCGTCCCATTCGTGCCAGCACAGCGGCCCCTTGGCGACGATGCGCAGCCGATGCCACTGCGCGAGGTCGCGCCGGCGCGGCGAAGCCAGCGCGCCGACGACCTGCTTGCCGGCGTCGGACCAGCGCACGAACTGCCCGTGCTGCGCGACGATGCCAGCGCCGTGCTCGTCGTAGAGCATCGCCGTGAACTCGGGCTGCGGGTGCAGGTCGCACTGGTAGCCGCCCACGTCGCCGCCGGGCAGCTCGCGGCTGCGGTACTGCACGCCGCCGTTGTTGTCGCCTTCGAAGCGCACGTCCGCGACGAACTCGAAGTCGGCCGGCGCGCGCGCGTCGAGCACGAGGAACGAGTTGCTGCGGAGTTCGCGGCCGACCGACGAGCCGACGATGGCGCCGTTCTCGACGCGCCAGATCGCCGGATCGCCGCGCCAGCCGGCGAGCGTGCGGCCATCGAAGACCGGCCGGGACGGCGCTTGCTGCGCCAGGACCGCGGCGGCGGTGAACATCGCGACCAGAACGAGACGCATGCCAACACCCCATAGCACCGGGGCGGCAACGGCGTCCACCCGCAGCCTCGTGCCATTGCCGTCACACTGGCACGGCGCGTGCTACCCTCTTGCCATGCGGATCCTCGCCCCCCTGCTGTGCGCGCTCACGTGCGCCGTCCCTGCCAAGGCCGACACCTACTGGTTCGCCGAACCGCCCGCGGCGTCGGCAGAGAACCCGGTGCTCGACTGCATCCGCGGCGTGCTGCTGTCCGAGGACGCCGACCACTACGTGCTGCGCGTCGTCGGCGGCGAGATGACGGTCGCCAAGAAGCGCGTCGTCCGCGTCGACAAGGACGACCTCACGGTGGAGGCGATCGCCAAGATGGAGGCGGACGCCGCCGCCGCGCTGGCCAAGGCCAACGAAGAGCGGCAGATCCTCCAGGACGTCGAACGCAATCGCCGCAACGTCTTCGTCGCCGACGCCGCCGCGCGCCGCCAAGGCCAAGTCGAACCGCCGATGCCGGTCGCGCAGCCGCCGGTCGCGCCGTTCGATCCGGTCGTCGGGGTCGCCCGCGTCGGCGCCCTCAAGCAGCAGATGGTGCTCGCGGCGACGATGCGGTTCCGGCAGGCGGTCACCGCCGGCGAGCGCGCCGAGGCGCGCCGCCTGATGCGCGTCACGCGGCGTTCGTGAGCGACGGGGCGCGCCGCCGCCACGTCCAGCGCGCGACCCAGGTGCGGCGGCCTGCGCTCGCCGCTGGCGTCGCATCCGCCGCGCGGCCATGATCGCGCTGTCGCTCCAGACGCACGCATGCGCACCGCCACCACCGCCGTCCTGTTCCTACTCGCTGCCACCGGTTGCACCAAGCCGGCGGCGCCGCTGGCCGCTGGCGCGAACGCGCAACCGGCAGCGGTCCCTGCCGACCCGCTGGCGACGCCGCTCGGACTCGCCAACGCCAAGCTGGTCGAGAGCGCCGACAATCCGCTGAACCGCGCCAAGTACGAGCTCGGCAAGCAGCTGTTCTTCGACCCGCGCCTGTCGGGCACCGGCGCGATGGCGTGCGCGGCCTGCCACCTGCCGGAGAAGGCGTTCACCGACGGTAACGCCGTGTCCAAGAAGGACGACGGCGGCATGAACACGCGCAACTCGCCGACGATGCACAACGTCGGCTACCTCGACCGCCTGTACTGGGACGGCCGCGCCAAGACCCTGGAGGGCAACGTGCTCGCGGCGTGGAAGGCGCAGATCGGCGGCAAGCCCGACGAGGCGAGCAAGCGCCTCGCCGCGGTCAAGGAGTACGCCGACGCGTTCCAGGCGGCCTTCGGCGCCGGCCCGAGCGAGGACACCATCGTCAAGGCGCTGGCGTCGTTCCTGCGCGGCCTGCGCAGCGGTGACGCGGCCTTCGATCGCTGGCAGGCCGGCGACGAGAAGGCCGTGTCCGACGCCGCCAAGGAGGGCTACGCGCTGTTCACCGGCAAGGCCGGATGCATCGTCTGCCACACGCCGCCGCTGTTCACCAACAAGCTGTTCCACAACGTCGGCATCGGCATGAAGGCCGAGAAGCCCGACGTCGGCGCCGCCGGCGAGAAGGCGTTCAACGATCCGGCCCGGACCGGCCAGTTCAAGACGCCGACGCTGCGCGACGTCGCCAAGACCGGCCCGTACTTCCACGACGGCAGCGTCGCCGCGCTGCGCGACGCCGTGAAGCTGATGGCCAGCGGCGGCATCGACAACCCGCACAAGGATCCGCTGGTGATGGACCGCGGCCTCAGCGACGCCGAGATCGACCAGCTGGTCGCGTTCCTGGAGACGCTGTCGGGCAACGTCGTTTGGACGCCGCCGGCCGTGCCGAAGTGAGCGCCAGTGGCTAGAAGTCGGCGCCACGGGACGCGCGCCGAGCCGGTGCTCGGATGTGCGGCCGGGGCGATGCCGTTGACCGCAACCGGAGCGTGGCCTGCCGTGACGCAGCCGCCTAGGCCTTGCCCGCTGCCGCCAGCGCTTCGAGTTCTTCCCAGCGCGCGTACAGCGCGGCGATCGCCGGCAGCAGGTCCTTGCGCTTCTTCGTCAGCTCGTCGAAGCGCTCCTTGCCGCCGGCGGCGGAGGGCGCCGGGTCGTTGAGCCCGGCGTCGACGGCGGCGAGGTCGCCCTCGGCGGCTTCGATGCGCGCCGGCAGCGCGGCCAGTTCCTGCTGCTCGCGCGAGCTCAGCTTGCGCGCCTTGGGCGCGGCCTGCTGGCCGGCCTGCGCCTGCGCCCTGTGCTTGGCCTTGGCGTCGGCTTCCTGGCGGGCCTTCTCGGCGGCGGCGTGCTCGTCGGCGAGGCGTTCGAGCAGCAGCGACAGGTCGCCCTCGTGCACGCGCGCGTTGCCGGTGCCGTCGAGGTGGACGATGCGCGTGGCGATGCGGTCGAGGAACCAGCGGTCGTGGCTGACGACGATCGAGCTGCCGGGGAAGGCCAGCAGCGCGTCCTCGAGCGCACGCAGCGACGCGAGGTCGAGGTCGTTGGTCGGCTCGTCGAGCACCAGCACGTTGCCGCCGGCGCACAGGAGCTTGGCGAGCAGCACGCGGTTGCGCTCGCCGCCAGACAGCGAGCCGATGCGCGCGTGCTTCATCGCGCCGGGGAACAGGAACTGCTCCAGGAACGTCTCGACGCGCACGCCGCGGCCGGCGACGACCACGTAGTCGTTGCCGCCGGCGACCTCCTGCAGCACGGTCTTGTCCGGCGACAGGTCCGAGCGCGACTGGTCGATGCCGGCGAACTTCACCGTCGGCCCGATCGCGACCGTGCCCAGGTCGGGCGCCAGCTGGCCCAGACACATCTTGAGCAACGTCGTCTTGCCAGCGCCGTTGCGGCCGACGATGCCCAGCCGCTGGCCCGGGCCGAGGTCGAGGTCGAAGGGCCGCAGGATCGTGCGCTCGCCGAACGACTTGCCGACGCCGCGCAGCCGCAGCACGAAGTCGCCCAGGCGCGGGCCTTCGGGGATCGCGAACTCCAGTTCGCTCGCGTCCGGCGGCGGCGCGGCGGCGACGAGCGCGGCGTGGCGGTCGATGCGGGCCTTGGCCTTGGTGGTGCGCGCCGGCGGGCCGCGCTTCACCCATTCGGTCTCGCGCCGCAGCGTGTTGAGCCGCGCCGACTCGTGCTTGGCCTCGCGTTCGAGCCGGTCGGCGCGCTGCACCAGGAAGCTGCGGTAGTTGCCGTCGTACTCGTGCAGCGTGCCGCGGTCGAACTCGACGATGCGGCTGCACAGGCGGTCGAGGAAGTAGCGATCGTGCGTGATCAGCACGAGCGGCACGTCGCGTTCGAGCAGGAACGTCTCCAGCCAGTCGGTGACCTGCGCGTCGAGGTGGTTGGTCGGCTCGTCGAGCAGCATCAGCTCGGGCTCGGACAGCAGGAGCCGCGCGAGCGCGACGCGGCGCTTCTCGCCGCCGGACAGCTCGCCGCAGCGCGCCTCCGGCCGCGCCATGCCGAGCGCCTGCAGCAGCGCGTCGGCGCGGTGCGAGACGTCGTGGCCGCCGAGCCGTTCGAGCTGCTCGTCGAGCCGCTGCTGCTCGCGCAGCCGCGTGTCGAGCCGCGCGGCGTCGGCTTCGGTCGCCAGCGCGTCGGGCACGGCGCGCAGCTTGGCTTCGGCCTCGGCGCGGCCGGCGATGCCGCCGACGACGACGTCGTGCACGCGCGCGTCCGGCGGCAGGATCGGCTCCTGCGGCTGGTAGCCGATGCGCAGGTCGCGGCGGACGGCGCGCTCGCCGGCGTCGGGCACCAGTTCGCCGGCCAGCACGCGCAGCAGCGTCGACTTGCCGCAGCCGTTGGGACCGAGCAGGCCGATGCGGTCGCCCTCGCCGACGACGATCGCCGCGCCCTGCAGCAGGCGGCGGTCGCCGATCGTCACGTGCACGTCCTTGAGGGTCAGCAGCGCCATCGGCGCACGATGGCGCAGCGGCGATCGGCGGGCAAGGTGCGATGGCGAGCGTCACCTCGCGACCTTGGGCACACCGCTGCGGCCCGTGCGACGGCAGCGCACGTTCGACTGGACGACTGCGCGTGCATCGGGTGCGATGGGCCGATGCACACGCCGACATCCGCACGCTTCCCCACCATCGCAGGCCTGCTGCTGCCGTTGCTGCTGCTCGTCCCCGCCTGCCAGGGCACCCCCGCGCCGTCGCCGGCGCGATCGCCGGCGGACGCCGCCGCCGAAGCCGAAGTGCGCACGGTGATCGACAGCGTGTACGCCTGGGTGTCCGGTCCGCAAGGCGCGCCGAAGGACCGCAAGGGCCTGCTGACGCTGTTCGTGCCGGACGGCCGTCTGGTCGTCGTGCAGGCCGGGCCCAACGGCGCCAGCATGGCGCAGAGCATGCCGGTCGGCGCGTTCGCCGACATGGTCGTGCAGGGCGCGCAGCAGCGCTCGTTCTACGAGGCGCCGATCCGCACCCGCGTCGACGTCTTCGGCGGCATCGCCACGGCGTGGAGCAGCTTCGCGTCGCGACTGGCGCCGGACCAGCCGCCGTTCGAGCGCGGCATCAACTGCTTCACGCTGGTGCGCACGACGAACGGCTGGCGCATCGCCAGTGTCGCGTGGGCCGTCGAGACGGCGACGGCGAAGCTGCCGGCCGACATGGCGGGCAGCTGACGCACGGCGTCGGAGTTCCCGCCGAAGCGGCCCGCCGCGATCCCCCGACCGCGACGTCGACGACGCACCGTTCCGCGGCGCCCAGCGCGACGAGCAGATGGCAGCTGGCGCGGTTGGCGCGGCTGGCGCGGTTGGCGCGCGGCAGATCAGCGCGCTGCGCCGCCGCGCACCTTCGGCGCGTCCTTGCCGAGTTGCCGCAGCAGGTCCTTCTGCGCGTCGGTCAGCGGCTCGGACAGGCCCAGCCGCACGACCAGGAACAAGTCGCCGCGGCTGCCGTCGGCGCGCGCGAGCCCCTGGCCGCGCAGGCGCAGCTTCTGCCCGGCCTTGGTGCCGGCCGGCAGCTTGGCGGTGACCGTGCCGGCGGGCACGGCGACGTCGACCGACGTGCCGTCGAGGAGCTCCCACGGCGCCACGACCACGTCGGCCTCGACGTCGTCGCCGCGCAGGCGGTAGACGTCGTCGCCGACGAGCCGCAGCGTGAGCAGCAGGTCGCCGGGGCCGGCGTCGCCCGGCGCGCCGAGCCCGCGCAGGCGCACGACCATGCCGTCGCGCGCGTCCTTGGGGATCGTCAGGTCGATCGACTGCTCGCGCTGCGCGCTGCCGAGCCCGCCGCAGGCCGGGCAGGTACGGCGGCCGATGCGGCCCTCGCCCTCGCAGGCCTCGCACGGCGTGCGGATGGCGAGCGTGAACGGCTTCTTGCCGCCGAGCAGCGCGTCGCCAACCTTCACTTCGATCTCGGCCTCGGCGTCGTCGCCGCGGGCCGCCTGCGCGCGCTCCCTGCCGTCAGCGCGCGGACCGCCCTGGCCGGCGAACATGTCGCCGAACATCTGCGAGAAGAAGTCCGAGAAGCCGCCGTTGCCGCCCCCGCCACCCATGCCGCCGCGGCCGCCGAACATGCGCGCGAACTCCTCCGGGCTGACGGTGCGGTAGCCGCCGGGGCCGCCGCCGCCGGGCGCGCCGCCGGACCCACCCTCGAACTCCTGGCCGTGCCGCCAGTGCTCACCCAGCGCGTCGTAGCGCTTGCGCTTCTCGGGGTCGCTGAGCACCTCGTGGGCCTCGGCGATCGCCTTGAACTTGTCCTCGACCTCCTTGCGCTTGGCCGGCGGATGGCGGTCGGGATGCCACTCCTTGGCGAGCTTGCGGTAGGCGCGTTTGATCTCGTCGGGCGTCGCGGTGCGGCTGACGCCGAGGGTCGTGTAGTAGTCCTGGAACGAAGCCAATCGGCACTCCGTCGGTAGGCGAAGATTCCGTAACCCGCTTGCGGCGAGCACTTTCGATGAACTCGACGACACGCGACAGCGCCGGCAACGGGCACGCCGTCACCAGTTTTGTCACCAGTCGTGCGCGGCTGCTGCCGTGTGCGCCTGGCACTCCCCGGTCTAGCGCATCGAGCGCCGCCCCACAACCGCACGAAGCCGGCCTCGTTCTTCGTCCTGCCGCCGCGCAGGCGCTCGACGTCGAGCCGGCCGAGCTCGTCGCGCGCTGGCTCGCGGCGCTGTCGCCGTCGGCTCGGCGAGCCTACCGGCGCTCGCTGGCTCGCTTCGCCGCTTGGGCGCTGGAGGACGCCGCCGAGCCGGTCGCCGGCCTGCGGTTGCTCGTTGGCCTCGACGCCGGCCGCGCCGGCGAGCTCGTGAGGCGTTGGCGCGACGAGCTCGCGGCGTCCGGCCTCGCGTCGGGCTCGGTCGCCGGCTACGTCGTCGCGCGCGGTTCGCGCGTGTCGGCCGCGCGTCGCGCCGTCCTCGTGGCGTGGCGACTCGAAGGCGTCGCGCCGAAGGTCGAACCGTCGCAGGATCGTTCCGGGCCGCGCCGAGGCGACATCGAACGGCTCGTCGCGCACCTCGACGACGCCGCCGAGCGTGGCGACCGCTACGCCGTTCGGGACGCCGCCGTCGTGCGGTTGTTGTACGTCGGTGCGCTGCGCCGA
>JBKDXM010000017.1:0-12707 GCA_046306335.1 Planctomycetota bacterium | reverse complement strand
CCGGTGCCGGCAGGGCGCTGCGTAGCAACGGCACGGCGTGCTCCGGCTCGCCGAAGGCGACCTGGAAGAAGTGGTCGTGATGGGAGGCCACACGGCAATGGAGCTCCGGGCCGCGATTTGGCCCGAAAATGCGCACCCAAGTCGGCGACAGGCAGGCAAGCAGGCACCACACCGGTCGGCGCGGTGTGCCGTTCGTCGTGGTCCGACTGCTGGTCTCGGTGTCCTCTGTGCTCTCTGTGGTTGCTTCGGGCATCACCAGCAGAACAACCACAGAGAGCACGGAGGACACCGAGCAGCAGCGAAGCCCCGCGATCCTGCGTCGCTTGGTCCCTCACCGCGCACACCGCATGGACCAAGCAACCGCCAGCCGGCGCTACGCTTTGCGCTCATGCGTCCGTCCCGCGCCATCGCGTCCCTCGGGCTCGCCGTCGCCGCCGCGAGCGTGCTGCCAGCCCAACAGCCGCTCGCCGGCGCGCGCCCGAACATCCTGTTCGTCTTCAGCGACGACCACGCCGCGCACGCGATCTCGGCTTACGGCTCGCGGATCAACCAGACGCCGCACATCGACCGCATCGCCGACGAGGGCGCGCTGTTCCGCGCCAACTTCTGCGGCAACGCCCTGTGCGGGCCGTCGCGGGCGACGATCCTGACCGGGCTGCACAGCCACGGCAACGGCTTCTGCCGCAACGGCAACGTCTTCGACGGCGGCCAACCGACGTTCCCCAAGCTCCTGCAGCAGGCAGGTTACCAGACCGCGATCGTCGGCAAGTGGCACCTCGACTCGACGCCGACGGGCTTCGACCACTGGGTCGTGCTGCCCGACCAGGGGCAGTACTACAATCCGGACTTCCTGACCAAGGACGGCCGCATGCGCCTGCACGGCCACGCCACCGAGGTCACGACGCAGTTGGCGCTCGATTGGCTGGAGCGGCGCGATCCGCACAAGCCGTTCGTGCTGATGTGCCAGCACAAGGCCCCGCACCGCAACTGGCTGCCCGCACCCGCCGACCTCGGCGCCTTCCGCGGGCGCGACCTGCCCGAGCCGGCGACGTTGTTCGACGCCTACGAGGGCCGGCTACCGGCGCGCGCACACACCGAGATGGAGATCGCGCGGCACATGACGCTGCACTACGACCTGATGGTGCCGCCGACGGCCGCCGAAGCGCCGACGCTCGCGGACCTGGACCGCGCCTACGCGCAGCAGCGCGCGCGCATGGACGACGCCCAACGCGCGGCGTGGGACGCGGCCTTCGCCGCCGAGGACGAGGCGTTCCGGCGCGAGAACCCGCAGGGCCGCGAGCGCGTGCGTTGGCTGTACCAGCGCTACCTGAAGAACTACCTGCGCTGCGTGCAGGGCGTCGACCGCAGCGTCGGCGCGCTGCTGGCATGGCTCGACGCGCATCCTGACGTCAAGGCCAACACCCTCGTCGTGTACAGCAGCGACCAGGGTTTCTTCCTCGGTGAGCACGGCTGGTACGACAAACGCTGGATGGACGAGGAGTGCCTGCGCATGCCGCTGGTGATGCGCTGGCCCGGCCGCATCGCCGCCGGCCGCGAGGTGGCGCAGCTGACCCAGAACATCGACTTCGCGCCGACGTTCCTCGAACTCGCCGGCGTGCCGGCGCCGAAGGGCGTGCACGGCCGCAGCCTCGTGCCGCTGCTCGCCGGCGAGGCGCCGGCCGACTGGCGCGACGCGGTCTACTACCACTACTACGAGTCGCAGGCGACGCACCGCGTGCCGGCGATGTACGGCGTGCGCACGGCGACGCACAAGCTCGTGCGCTACTACGAGCCGGGCGTCGACGGTTGGGAACTGTTCGACCTCGCCAACGACCCCGACGAACTGCGCTCGGTCGCCGACGATCCGGCGTACGTCGACGTGCGCAAGGAGCTGACGGCGAAGCTCGTCGCGCTGCGCGCGCAGTTCGGCGACGACACCGGCGAACTGCTGCCGGCGCGGTTCCCACAGAGTGCTGGCGTCACCCGCATCGTCGCCGCGGACGGCGGCTACCGGCTGTGGTCCAACGCGCCGGGTGGCTGGGCGGTGCGGCCGCAGGCTCTGGGCCAGCGTTTCGAGGTGGCGACGACGCTGCGCCCGCTGCCCGGCAAGCCGCAGCAGAACGGCTTCGTCGTGCTCGCGGCAGCAGGCAGCGCGGACGGGTCGGTCGGCGCCGGCGCGGCGCGGTGGCGCGTCGGCATCGAGTTCGGCGCCAAGCAACTCGTCGTGCTCGGGCCGATGGGGGGCAAGGCGCGGTGGGCGACCGCACTGCCGTGGGACGGGCAAGCCGCCGTGGCGCTGCGCATTGCGGTCGATCTCGCGCGGCGCGAACTGGTCGCCGAGGCCGCGGGGGTGCGCGTCACCGTGCCGCTGCCGACCGAGGTTTCCGGCTTCGCCGCGCTCGGTCTCGGCGCGAGCGACGCCGAGACGCACTTCGCCGAGTTGGCGGTGCGTTGAGTCGGCGACGCGCGGCGCCACCCTTGTCGATTGCGCCGCCGGCGGCAACCATGCGCGTCCGATGAGCACGAATCCGCCGCCCGGTCCTGCCGCCGAGCTGCCCAGCGCGGCGCCGCCCGCACCGGTCCAAGCCCCGCCGGCGCCGGTGCCGCTCGCGCTGCAGCGCCCCGTCCCGCCGCCGCCCGGCATCTGGCCGCGAACGCAGGTGGTGCTGTTCCGCTTCGCGCTCTGCTATGCGCTGCTCTACGCCCTGCCCGAGCCGTTCCACAGCCTGCTGCGCGGCGTCGGAACCACCGGCGCAGAGCTTGGCAAGGCGCTCGCACAACCGTGGCTCGCCGGCGCGCCGTTCTCGTGGTGTACGGCGGCGGCGACTTGGCTCGATGGCGCGAGCGGCCTGTGGTCCGGCGCGCTCGTGTGGCTGTCGGAGCAGGGGCTGACGCCGTACCCGGTGATCGTGCAAGCGACCGGCAGTGGGGACACGGCGCTGGAGATCGCGCGCACGCTGGCGGTCGCGCTGGCGAGCCTGCTCGTGGCCCTGGTCTGGTCGCTGCTCGCGCGGCGGCCGACCGGCTACCCGCGCGCCGGCCGTTGGTTGCACCTCTACGTGCGCTGGTGCCTCGCGTTCGTCCTGTTGCTGTACGGCGTTGCCAAGCTCTACGTCGGCCAGTTCGGCGAACTCAACAACACGCGCCTGCTGTCGGACTTCGGCGACCTCTCGCCGATGGGGCTGCTGTGGTCGTTCATGGCGGCGTCGCCGGCCTACGAGACGCTGTCCGGCGTGCTGGAGATCCTGCCGGCGCTGCTGCTGTTCCACCGCCACACGGCGCTGCTCGGCGCGCTGCTCGCCGCCGTCGTCATGGCCAACGTCGTCGCGCTCAACTGGTGCTACGACGTGCCGGTCAAGCTGTACTCGACGCACCTGCTGGTCGCGGCGCTGGCGCTCATGCTGCCGTGGCGCGGGGCGCTGTGGGCGCTGTTCGTCGCCAATCGCAGCTGCCCGCCGCCTGACCTTGCGGTCGTGCAGCGGGGTTGGCTGCGTTGGCTGTTGACGTGCATGGGCGCGCTGCTGCTGACGGCGCACTTCACCCACGTGCACGTTGAACACGCGGCGTACGCCGCGCAGGCCAAGGAGCAGGGTGGCACGTTGCCGGCGCTGTACGGCGTGTGGGAGGTCGAGGGCATGAAGGCCGAACGCGCGCCGGCGGCGGACGGTGCGGCCCCCGAACTCGGCGAGGTGCCGCCGACCGACGCGACGCGCTGGCGGCGCTTCGTCGTCGGCCGCGGTGGACGCGCGTTCTTCGAGGACGTCGCCGGCGGCAAGATCCTGATCGCGGTCCGCGAGGACCTCGCCAACGGCACGATCGCGGTCACGCCGCGCGGCGGCGGCGATGCGGTGGTCTGGCAGGCCCAGCGCGGCAAGGCGCTGCGCAAGGTGCCGCATCCGGAGCCGCTCACGCGCGACGACTTCAGCAAGGAGGTCGAGCGCGAACGCGAGACGCTGGCGCTGACCGGCAGCCACCAGGGCAAGCGCGTCGAACTTCAGCTGGTGCGGCGCGTGTTCGACCTGCAGCGCGGCTTCCACTTCCGCCAGGAACTGCCGTACAACCGGTGAGCGTGCGCTGGCGCGCCGCCGGGCGATGGCGATGATGCTTCGATGGCCCGCGATCCCGATGCCGTCCTCGCCGCCGCCCTGCGCACCGCCGACGGCGCGCCGACGACCCTGCGCGCGCAGCTCGGTCCGCGCGCGACCGTGGTGGTGTTCCTGCGGCACTTCGGTTGACTGTTCTGCCGCGAACGGGCCGCGCAGTTGCGCGCCCGGCAGCCCGAGTTCGCCGCCCGCGGCGCGCGCCTCGTCTACGTCTCGACCGGCACGCCGGCGATGGCGGCCGACTTCGCGGCCAAGGAGGGGCTCGGCGGCGCGGTGCTGAGCGACCCGGAGCGCAAGGCGTTCGCCGCCGCCAGCATGGCGCGCTCGCCGTGGAACCTGCTGCGGCCGCGGTTCTTCGGCAACTTGCTGCGCGCGCTGCGCGCCGGCCACAAGCAGACCGGTGTGCAGGGCGACCCGTGGCAGCAGGGCGGCGTGCTGGTGTTCGGGCCCGACGGCCGGCTGGTGCACCAGCAACTCGACGGCGCCGCCGGCGACCTGCTCGACGTCGACGCGGTGCTGGCGGCGGCCGGCTGACGGCGGCGGGAAACGGGGCGCGCGGGGCGTGGCGGTTCCGTCGCGGCGCTGGCTTCGCTACGGTGCCGGTCGCATGGGCGAAGTGCCGCCTGGATCCGACGCCGACGCCGATCCGGGCGACCGCCTAGGCGCCTTCCGTCTGCTGGAGCGCATCGGCGCGGGTGGCATGGGCGTCGTCTGGCTGGCCGAGCGCAGCACGCCGATCGTGCAGCGGGCGGCGGTCAAGGTGATCCGCGTCGAGAAGCTGGATCGCTCGTACCGCGCGCGCTTCGCCTTCGAGCAGGACGCGCTCGCGCGCATGGACCACCCCGGCATCGCGCGGCTGTACGACGCCGGCGAGACCGACGGCCGGGCTTGGTTCGCGATGGAGTACGTGCCCGGCCGGCCGATCACGGCGTTCTGCGACGAGCACCAGCTCGACGTGGCCGCGCGGCTGCGGTTGTTCCTCGCCGTCTGCGACGCCGTCGACCACGCGCACATGCGCGGCATCCTGCACCGCGACCTCAAGCCGGCGAACGTGCTGGTGCGCGAGGTCGACGGGCGCGTGGCGGCGAAGGTCATCGACTTCGGCCTCGCGCAGCCGTCCGACCCGTCGCGCATCCGCGCCACGCTGCACGAGCCGGTCGGCCTGCTGGTCGGCACGGTGCAGTACATGAGCCCCGAGCAGGCGCTGCGCGGCGGCAAGGACCTCGACGTGCGCACCGACGTCTACGCGCTCGGCGTGCTGCTGCACGAATTGCTGACCGGGTTGCTGCCGGTCGACGTGCGCGCGGTCGCGGCCGCCGGCTTCGCGGCGCTGCCGACGCTTTGGCAGGGTCCGCCGCCGCGGCGCATGAGCGCGCGCGCCGGCGACGACCCGGCCGCCGCGATCCGCGCGGCGGCGCGCGGCACGACGCCGCGCCGGCTCGCCGCGACCCTGCGCGGCGAACTCGACGTCGTCGTCGGCGCCGCGATCGAGCGCGATCGCGCGCGCCGCTACGCCTCGGTCCGCGACCTCGCCCGCGACGTCGCGCGCGTGCTGGCGCGGCGGCCGATCGAGGCTCGTCCGCCGTCGCCGCTGCGCCGGCTCGCCCTGTGGACGCAGCGCCACGCCGCCGCCGTCGCGGTGGTCGGCACGTTCGCCGCCGCCGCCGCGGTCGTCGGGGTCCAGGCGGTCGCCAACGACCGCGCCGAGCGCCGCCTCGCGAGTGCGGCGCTGCTCGCCGCCGATCCGCTGACGGCGTCGGGACTGCTGCAGCAGTTGGCGACACTGCGCGGCGATCGCGACGGCGCCGCGCGCCTGACCGCCTGGCTGGCGCAGGCCGAGGCGCTGCTCGCGCGCGCCGAAGAGCACCGACAGCGGGCGGCCGCCGGCGACGCGCGCTCGGGGACGTTCGTCGCCGCTGGCCTCGGCGAACTCGCTGCCGCCGTGGCGACGGCGTCGGCCTAGCGCGAGGACCTGCGGTGGCTGGCGGCGCGCCTGGCCGACTACGCCGCGGCTTGGGCGGCGATGCGCTCGGCGGTGCGCGCCGAACCGCGCTACGGGGGGCTCGACCTGCCGCCGCAGTTCGGCCTGCGTCCACTAGGCCGCGATCCGGCGAGCGGCTGGTTCGAGTTCGAGTTGCTCGACGCCCGCCGTCGGCGCAGCGACGGCGGAGCCCCTCCGCCGCCCGCGCGCGACGCCAGCGGCGCGTTGGTCCTGCCGTTCGACCACGGTCCCGTGCTCGTGCTCCTGCCTGCGAGCGAGTTCGTGATGGGCACGCCGGAGGAGCCGATCGCTGGCGTCGACGCCGATGAGGCCGCCATCGAGCGGCCGGCCCACCGCGTGCGCGTGCCGGCCTTCTTCGTCGGCAAGCACGAGGTGACGATCCCGCAGCACGGCGAGTCGGCGGATGCCTTCGGACACTGGGACGCCGCGACGTTCGTCGCGCGGCAAAAGGAATTGCGCTCGGCGAACGCCAGGGTCGAAGACGCCGTGACGCAGCGCGCCGGAAGATCGCCGTTGCCGATCGGCAACGTCAGTTGGCACGACGCCGTGCGGGTCGCGACGCGCCTGGGCGCGCGCCTGCCGACGGAGGCGGAATGGGAGTACGCGGCGCGCGGCGGCACCTCGGGCGCGTGGTCGTGCGCGCCGGACGAGGCCTCCCTGCGCGCGGCCGCCAACCTGATCGATTGCCTCGACGCCAACGGTCGCGTGCCGGTCACCGCGACGCCGCCGGTCGACTTCGTCGGCAGCGATGGCGTCGGTCCGCCGGCGCCGGTCGGCAGCTTCGCGGCCAACCCGTACGGGCTGCACGACGTGCATGGCAACGTGCGCGAGTGGTGCGCCGAGCCGCCGTACGAGTACGCGACCGGCGCGATCGTGGCGCCAACGGCGCGGGCGCTGCGCGGCGGCAGCCACGACGCTTCGATCCAGCGCAGCCGCTCGGCGGCGCGCTCCCACGCCAACGTCGCATACGCGGCGCTCGACGTCGGTTATCGCCTCGCGCGCGACGTCGAACCCCCGCCGTCGACCGCGCGTTGACCGCTGGCGCCGCGGTCGTGCGCGCCGCGCCGTGTCGTCACGAGTCGGAGGGCGGCGCGAGGCTGGCATCCAGCTCGGCGCGGGCGACGATCCACTCGCGCGCGGCCGTGCGCTTGCCGTCGGCGACGGGATGCGTCTTCGCCACCAGCACGACGTGCTGATCGAGCACGCAGGCCTCGTGCAGCGCGTCGACGGCGTGCGGCGCTGCGCCGTCGCGCAGGTCGACCAAGGCGCGCGGCGTGCCGTCGCCAGTGTCGACGACGAGGCCGCCGACTTCGACGCGGAACCGGTACGGAGCCTTCAGTGGCGCGGCGTCGGGAAGCCGTGGATCGGGCTCGCGCACGTCGACGCCGTCGGTCTGCGCCTCGACCGGCGCGCCGTTGGCCTTGCCCTCGAGGTGCACCTGCGTCGGTCGCGCCGCGCCGGGCACGCGCACGTAGCGACGGACCTGCACGCCGGTGACCTCCGCGGCCATCCACTTGAGGCGTCGCGCAACGGGGTCCTGGGATCGCCGCGACGACGCGCCGCGCACCACCGACAGCGCCGCGAGCGCGGCGGTGCCGATGGCCACGAGGCCGGCGGTGATCGCGCGGCCGTCCGCGGCGAAACGATGAGCGACGATCGCGCCGCCGGCGAGCAGCAGCGCGGCGACGCCGAGATGGCGCGAGAGGGTAGGGCGCATTGCGGGCGCGATCATCCCAGGCGGGCAGCGTCGGAGGAATCGCGCCGGCGATCGCGCTCGGCCCGCAGCGCCGTGACGGCCGCCGGCAGTGCATACTGCTCACCGCCCTCCCCGTTGACGAACCGCCCGCCGCGCACCTCGCCGCGCAGTTCCATGCCGCGCAGCGCGCGCAGCACGAGCCGCCACGGGACCGGGGCGCGGTCGGCGAGCAGGCGGGCGTGGCTGACGACGCCGTAGCGGCGCAGCAGCGCCTGCGCGGCGAACTCGATCGCCGCTTCGCTGGCGCGCTGGCCCGCCGGCGGCAGCGGCAGCAGGCTCCAGCGGCCGACGGCGAACAGCGGGAACGCGCGGCGGCTCGGCGGCACCGCCAACTGGCGCAGCGCCGCGAACGAGTCGCAGGTGGCGAGGCCGGCGCCGACCAGCTCGGCGAGGCCGTCTTCGACCATGCTCGGCAAGAGCCGGCTGTGAGCCTGCAGGTCGGTCGGGAACACCGCGCCGCGCTGCTGCAGCAGGTCGAAGAGCGTGCGCGCGGCGGCGCCGAGGTCAGCGACGGCGGCGCGTTCGAGCGGCAGTTCGAGCCACAGCGGCAGTTCGCGCCGCGGCACGACGCTGACCGGGCAGCGGCCGAGCGGGCCGCGCCACGGACCCCACAGCCGCAGCCAGACGAACTCGCCGCCGAGCGTGGCGTGGTCGAGCCACTCGCGCCGGTACTGGTCGAGGCGTGCTGGCAGCACGTCGTCTTCCCACGCATCGGCCGGGTGCGCGTCGCCGGCGAGCTGCGTCAGCACGGCGGCGAGGCCGGCGGGGCCGCTCTGCTGGCAGCCCGGGGCCTCGTGCTGCCAGCGGCGCAAGAACGCCGCGTAGTCGGCCTGGCTCACCGGTTCGATCGCCTGCCGCAGCGTCTCCAGCGTGCGCGTGCGCACGCGCGCCAGCAGCCGCCGGTGCGCCCACAGCGTCCGCCCGCCGCAGCGCGCCTGCATCGCCACGCCTTCGGCCTGCAGCGTCAGCATCGCCTGCCGCGCCGCGTCGTCGAGCCCGTCGTCCCAGACCGGCAGCACGGCTTCGAGCCGGCCGCGCCAGCCGGCGAGCAGGTCGCGGCTGGCGTCGCCGGCGTACCAGCGGTCGCTATCGCGCACGGCGCGGCCGTCGGCGGCGAGTTCGTGCAGCCACGGCGCCCACGCCGGCAGCGCCTCGTCGGCAGCGAGCCAGCCCATCCAGCCAAGCGTTTCGTGCAGTTCGGCGGCCGAGCGCGGCTCGGGCCAGCACTCGCGCGCGACCGCCGCCAGCGCCGCGGCGTCGAGGTCGCCGTCGCCGGCCTGCGCCGTGGCGCGCGCGCCGCGCTGGGCGGCGGCGACCGCGTGCGTGCGGCGTTCCTCCAACGGCGCGTCGTCGAGGAAGGCGTAGGGCTTGGCGTGCAGGATCGCCTCGGCGAA
Source organism: Planctomycetota bacterium (assembly GCA_046306335.1). Taxonomy (GTDB): domain Bacteria; phylum Planctomycetota; class UBA1135; order UBA1135; family UBA2386; genus UBA2386. The sequence continues at coordinate 3,452 of JBKDXM010000017.1, read as the reverse complement.
CGGCGACGGCGCGGCGCGGTCGACGGCGCAGAGGCCGATGCCGCCGCCGCGGATGCGCGCGACCAGCGCCTGCAGGCCGTCGATGTCCATCGCTTCGTGCAGCGTGTCGTGCACCGTCTGCGCCACGATTGGATGGTCCTCGGGCACGTCGATCGGGCCGGGCGGCAGCGTCTCGGGGCAGGCCTGCGCCTGCGGGAACGCGGCGGCCAGCGCGTCGTCGGCGCGGAAGCGCAGCAGCGGGGCCGGCACCTTGCTGCCGCCGCGGAAGCGCTCGACCAGCAGCGAGCTGGTGACGTTCCAGCGCCAGCGCGCCTGGAACATCGGCGACGGCAGCATCGCCTGCACCAGCACGTCGCGGACGGTGCTGGGGTGCAGGTAGGACCAGACGTCGTCGAGCGGGAAGCTGTGCATCGGCCCGAGCGAGACCAGCACGCGGTCCTCGTCGGCGGCGGCCTGCAGTTCGTAGCCGAAGCCGACGCAGAAGCGCTTGCGCAGCGCGAGGCCGAGCGCGCGGTTGAGCCGGCTGCCGAAGGCCGAGTGCAGCACCAACTGCTGGCCGCCGGTCTCGTCGAAGAACCGCTCCAGCACGAGCTGGTCCTGCGTCGGCATGGCACCGAGCGCCGCGCGGCCGCTGCGCAGCCACTCGGCCAGCTGCTCGGCCTGGGCGTCGGTCAGGCCGCAGCGCGCGACGAGCCACGCCGGGTCCTCGCCGTGCGCGCGCACCGCCGCGACCGCCTGCGACAGCTCGGCCGAGCGCGCCGGCGACTCGCCGAACCAGAACGGCAGGCTCGGCGGCGCGCCCTGCGCGTCGGCGACGCGCAGCTGGCCCTTGCCGACGCGGCGGATGCGCCAGCTCTGGTTGCCGAGCTGGAACACGTCGCCGACCGAGCTCTCGATGGCGAAGTCCTCGTTGACGGTGCCGACCAGCGTGTCGTCGTGGTCCATCACCACCGTCCAGTCGGCGACGTCGGGGATGGCGCCGCCGCAGGTGACCGCGCACAGGCGCGCGCGCCGCGTGCCACGCACGGTGCGGTGTACGGGGTCGCGGTGCAGCAGCGCCGTGCGGCCGCCGGCGTGCATGGCGAGCACGGCGTCGAAGCGCTCGCGCGGCAACTCGCGGAACGGCCACGCCCGCCGCACGCGCGCGAACAGCTCGTGCTCGCCGAACGTCGCGTCGACGCACCACGCGACGACCTGCTGGGCCAGCACGTCGAGCGGGTGCTGCGGCTGCACGGTGACGTCGAGCGCTCCCTCCCGCACCGCGTGCAGCAGGCCGGCGGCGGCGAGCAGCTCGTCGCGCGTCAGCGCGAACAGCCGGCCCTTGGGCGTGCGCGCGAGCGCGTGGCCGGCGCGGCCGACGCGCTGCAGGAACGCGGCGATCGTCGGCGTCGGCCCGACCTGGACCACGAGGTCGACCTCGCCGACGTCGATGCCGAGTTCGAGCGAGCTGGTGGCGACGAGCGCCTGCAGTTCGCCGGCCTTGAGCCGCCGCTCGGCGTCGAGCCGCCGTTCCTTGCTGAGCGCGCCGTGGTGGCTGGTGACCCGGTCCTTGCCGAGGCGCTCGGCGAGCTGCGCGGCGGTGCGCTCGGCCATCTTGCGCGTGTTGGTGAACACCAGCGTCGTGCGGTGCTGGCGCACGAGGTCGGCCATGCGGCCGAAGACCTCGGTCCAGGTCTCGCCGCCGCACACCGGGCCGAGCGGCGCGCCGGGCAGTTCGAGCGCGAGGTCGAGTTCGCGGCGGTGGCCGACGTCGACGATTGCGCAGGGCCGGCCGTCGCCGACCAGCAGCGCGGCGGTCGCTGCGATCGGCCGCTGCGTCGCCGACAGGCCGATGCGCTGCAGCGCGCCGCCGTGCTGTTCGACGAGGTGCTGCAGCCGTTCGCAGGTGAGCGCGAAGTGGGCGCCGCGCTTGCTGCCGGCGATGGCGTGGATCTCGTCGACGACCAGCGTGCGCGCCGTCGCCAGCATCGCCTTGCCGCTGACGGTGGTCAGCAGGATCGCCAGCGACTCCGGCGTGGTGACCAGGATGTGCGGCGGCGCCTTGCGCATCTGCGCGCGCTCGCGGCTCGGCGTGTCGGACGAGCGCACCAGCACCCGCACCTCGGGCAGCGACGGATCGCGCGCCCGCAGCTCGGCGAGCGGCTGCTGCAGGTTCTTCTGCACGTCGTTGGCGAGCGCGCGCAGCGGCGAGACGTAGACGACCTGCAGCGTCGGTGGCAGCGCGTCACCCTGCCGCAGCAGGCGATCGAGCGCGTGTAGGAAGGCGGCGAGGGTCTTGCCGCTGCCGGTCGGGGCGGCGATCAGCGTGTGCGCGCCGGCGGCGATGTGCGGCCAGCCCTGCTGCTGCGGCGGCGACGGCGCGCCGAAGCGCTCGGCGAACCACGCGGCGACGGTGGGGTGGAAGGTCGGCAGCACGGCGCGAGGATAGGCGCTGCCGACCGCGTCGTCAGGGCTGTGCCCGGATCAGGCGAAGACGGCTTCGAGCGACGGCGCGTCGAGCAGCCGGTCGGTCCAGCGGTCGAGGTCGGACGGCGCGGCGGTGCGCAGGCGCGCGGCAACGGCGTCCGGCAGCGGGCCAAAGCGCTTGGCGAGCAGGCGCGCGAGCGTCGCAGCCTGGCCTTCGGAGCGTCCCTGGGACAGGCCTTGGGACAGGCCTTCACTGCGCAGGCGTTGGGCGGTGGTCATGCGGTTCGTTTCCGTGCGGGTCAGGTGGCGCTGGAGCACGGCCGTGAGGTCTTCCGGGCTCACGTCCGTCGTCTCCAGAACATACTGCGAAATGGCGTCGAGGGCGTCCTCGGCCGTCGGCTCGGCATCGCCAGCGTCGATCGCCGCCAGCAGGTCTCCCCATCGGTCGAGTGCGGCGAGCGCTGCCGGGACGTCGCACCAGCGCAGCGTGGCCAGCGCCAGCAGCGTCAGCTGCGCCTGCGGCGGCAGGCGTGGATCGCGCAGCGTGGCCTCGTCCTGCCCGGCGAGGTCGTCGACGGCGAAGGGCAGGCTCGGCTTCGTCGCCGCGAGCGGCGGTGGATCGCGGTCCGTCGGCGTTTGCCAACGCTCCCGGGCGTGGTGCAGCACCGCCGTCACGACGGCCGGTTCGCCACGGCCGCGCTGGCGCGCGACCCGGCGCAGGTGCACGACGTAGCGCAGCAGTTGCGACGGCAACTCCGGGTCGGTGTCCGCCTTGTGTTCGACGACGACCAGCACGCGGCCTTGCCGATCGCGGCGCGGCGCTTCGAACACGAGGTCGGCGAAGTGGGCGCGCAGGCCGAGGCCGACGGCGCGGTCGCCGTGCGGCTGCAGGCGGTCGATGTCGAGCAGCGCCACCAACTCGGCGGGCAGGACCCGGCGCAGCCACGCCGCCAGCAGCCGCGGGCTGCGGAAGGTCGCCTGGAACAGCCGGTCGTGCGGCGAGAAGCGCGCCATCGCCCACAAGGCAGCGACGGCGGTGACTTCGG
>JBKDXM010000016.1:0-9336 GCA_046306335.1 Planctomycetota bacterium | reverse complement strand
GATCGACGTCATCGAGCCGCAGGGCGCGATCTACCTGTCGGTGCGCTTCGACTGCGTCGGCACGCGCTTCGCCAACAACGAGGAACTGCGGCGCTTCCTGCTGGAGCGCGCCGGCATGGCGGTGGTGCCGTTCCAGGCCTTCGGTCTGCCCGACGAGACCGGCTGGTGCCGCCCCTCCGTCGGTGCCTGCTCGCTCGCCGACATCGAGCGCATGCTGCCGCGGTTGCGCGACGCGCTGCGCGGCTGAGCGGCCGCGGCGGGGCGTCGCCGGCATGCCCTCACTGCCTGGGCCCGGCTTGGCGTTGGCGGCGCGGTGGGGCATCCTGCCACGATCGCGTTACCGGCTGCCCGGGCCGCTCGGGCCCGTTGCCATCCGTCCCATGTTGCGTTGCCTTGCCCTCCTGTCGGCCAGCCTCGTCGTTGGATTCGCCACCGCGCAGAACTGCGCCAACACGTCCATCGGGGCCGTGCCGCTGGTCGACCTCGGCCTCGGCACCTACCAGGGCTTCGCCGGCGGCCTCTACGGCCAAGGCCAAAACGCGCCGCCGCCGGCGCACCTGGCGCGCGGACAGCAGCGCGCCGACGCGATCACCCCGCGCGATGCCGCGGGCAACCCGGCACCGGGCGGCCGCATCGTGCTGCTGTCGCTCGGCATGTCGAACACGACGCAGGAGTTCTCGGCGTGGATCCCGACGGCCAACGCCGACCCCAACCGCAACCCGGCGGTCACGCTGGTCGACGGCGCGCAGGGCGGCCAGGACGCGGTGATCGTCAGCGACCCGACGGCGGCCTTCTGGACGGTCGTCGACCAACGCCTCGCGGCCGCGGGCGTGACGCCGCAGCAGGTCCAGGCGGTGTGGTTGAAGCAGGCGATCCGCCTCGTCAGCGGCGGCTTCCCTGGCGGGGCGCAGCAACTGCAGGCTCGCCTCGCGCAGATCGTGCGCATCGCAAAGCAGCGGTACCCCAACCTGGAGGTCTGCTTCGTCAGCAGCCGAACCTACGGCGGCTATGCGACGACGGCTGCCAACCCCGAGCCGTACGCCTACGAATCGGGCTTCGCCGTGCAGTGGCTGCTCGGCCAGCAGATGGCCGGTGATCCCGCTCTCAACTGCGATCCGGCGCTGGGCCCGGTGACGGCGCCGTGGCTCGGCGCGGGCCCGTACCTGTGGACGGACGGCGTCGTGCCGCGCAGCGACGGACTGACGTGGACGTGCGCCGACGTGCAGACGGATGGCTTGCATCCTAGCCCCGCCGGCCGCGACAAGGTCGTCGGCCTGCTGCAGGCGTTCTTCACCAGCGATGCGATCGCCGCGCCGTGGTACCTCGTTCCGGCCCATGCCGCGGCGGTCGCGCAGTTCGGCGCTGGCTGCGCCGGCGTCAGCGGCGTGCCGACGTTCCACGCCAACGGTCTGCCGCGGCTCGGCAACGCCGGCTTCCAGCTCGGCGTCAGCGCTGCCGCCCCGTCGGCGATCGCGCTGCTGTGGTGGAGCAGCGCGCAGGCACTGCTGCCGATCGCCGGCGTGTGCAACTTGCTCGTCGATCCGGCGCCGGCGTTGCCGGTGTGGATCGGACTGACCACCGGCGCCGGCTTGCGCATCGAGCCGTTGCCGATTCCAAGCCAGCCCGCGCTCGTCGGCGCGACGTTGTGGTGCCAGTGGTTGGTGCAGGACGCCGCCGGAGCGCCGCTGCCCGGCTTCCAGGGCATCGCGGCGACGCGCGGGGCGCGGTTGCAACTCGGTTTGTGACGGCCGCAGCCACCTGGGTGTCGTCGCGCGACCGCGAGCGCCTGGCGACGCCGTGCGACTGCGCCGGGCGGCCGGCGGCCGGCGTCGAGCGGCGGTGGGCGGTCTCGCGGCCGCCGCGTCAGGCGACGTAGCGGGCGCGCAGCGCCAATGCGAGCGCGATCAGGGCCATCGCCAGCGCCATGCCGTGCACGCGCGCCAACTCGACGACGCGACGCGGTGGCGGCGGCAGTGGTTCCGGAGCGACGTAGGTCGCAGGCTGCGGCGTCGTCGTTCGCCAGCCGCCTTGGCGCCCGCGCGCCGACACGGTGCCGTCGTCGGCGAGGCGCAGCAGGTGCAGCCAACCGTTCTCGACGAGTCGACGCCCCGGCTCACTGGCGGCGAGTGCCCGTTCGATGCGCGCCTCGTCGGCGGCGACGTAGACGGCGAGCCGCACCGGCGCGTGGCGCCAGCGGCGGCCGTCGTGCAGCGACTGCATCGGCAGGCCGACCCGCAGGTCGCCGCCGTTGCCTTCGTAAACTCCGAGTCGCCCGCCGACGACGTCGTGCAGCACCTTGTTGCCGCCACCGAACGCGCGTGGGTCGACGACGGAAGCGTAGTACTGCAGGTTGATCCAGGTGGCGACCTGCATCGGCGCCGAGAACAGCTGCGCCAGCAGGCCGCCGTCCGGGTCGTCGTCGGCGTGGTAGTCGTGCAGGAAGACGCGCCCGCCGAGGTCGGCGCCGCGCGTGCGGTCGCGGGGCGCGAACACCAGTGCAGCGTTGCCGGCGAGGCCCCACTCGGGTCGCACCTGCGCCCAGTCACCGGCGCGGTCGCGCATGGCCGCCAGCAGCGCGACCGGATCGCGTGCCTGTGCGGACAGGCCGAGTCCGGGTGCGCGTTCGGCGCGAGCTCTCTCGCCGGCTTGCGCGAGCCAGCTGCGAAGGCGCTGCGCGACGGCGTCGTCGATCGCCGCCGCCGCGAATGCTACCTCGTCGGTCGTCGTGTCGTGGCAGGCGGCAACGAACTGCGTCCCTGCCGGCACCGCGATGCCATGGTCGCGCAAGGCGTCGCGCACGGCTGGGTCCATCAGCGTGCGGGCCAGCAGGCGCGCGCTGTCGTGGCCGCTGTGGCCGCCGCACGCGCCGCAGTCGAGGGCGGCAGCATGCGCGTTGTTGCGGCTCGTGCTGCCGTGGCCGACGAAGAGCACGACCGGCGGCAGGTCGCGGACGAGGCCCATGCCCCGCAGCGCCGACGCGGCGAAGTTGGCGCGTTGCGCGACCGAGACCGCGGCGTCGCCGGCCCAGCACGGTTGCAGCAGTCCTTGTTCCGCCGGGGTCAGGCCGGCGTGTTCCGGTCGGACGGCCGGACGCCGCATGAACGCGTCGCGAACGATCGCGCCGAGCGACAGCAGGCCGCAGGTCTCGACGAAGGCGAAGGCCGAGCCCGGGCTGCTGCGGAAGCGCGCCCAACGCTGCCGCCAGCCGAGGCGCTCGCTGCGGCGCCGGGCGATCGTCGCCGTGCGTTCCGGGTCCGGGCCGTCCTCGCTCGCAGCGAGCGTGGGCGCGAACAGGCCGGGCAGTCGGGGGCGCTCGTCGTGCGTTCCGAGCGACGTCATCGCCACCGGCAGCCCGAAGAACCCGGCGAAGCCGTGCGTCGCGATGGCGCCGTCGCTCTCCCGTTCGAGCGCGCGGCGGAAGCGCTCCGAGCGGACGTCGATGCAGAACACCGCCGCGGCGACCGTCGCCGCTGCCGCGGGCGCCGCTGCCGCGGGCGCCGCTGCCTCGGGCGTCGCTGCCGCGGGCGTCGCAGCCACGGGCAGCGCAGTGATCCGGGCCGCCAGGGTCCCGTGGCAGGCGATCTCGACCGCTCGCAGGAGCAGGCGGTCGTCGCGCTGCGCTTCGTGCGCCTCACCGACGCGATCCGGGTGGCGCAACAACTGGCGACGGAAGCGCGGCAGAAGGTCGTGCAGGCCGAGGTCGTCGAGCAGCAAGACCTCCCAGGCGAGGCGTACTGCCAGCAATTCGACGATGACGTCGTCGTCGCCGACGCGAAGTCGCGCCTGCCAGCGCTCGTGCGCGCACCAGCTCGCCCAGCCGCGGACGGTGCTCAGCAGGGCGCCGAGGTAGTCGACGCGGTCGAGCACGGCGGGCTCGATTCCGAGGCGCTCGACGGCGTGGTCGACGAGCGCGCGGGCGGTGTCCGGCAAGTGCGCCAGGGCGGCGCGCAGCGCCCTGCGGCCGGAGCGTGTCGGCACGCTGCGCTCGCCAGCCAATCGCGCCCGCCAAGCGGCGAACAAGCCGCGACGTCGGTCGGGGGACCAGTTCGACTGGCCGCGGTCGAACCACGACGCGGCGAAGCGCGCGATCTGTTCGACGACGCGCTGCGACCACGGGCGATCGGCGCCGTCAGGCCGGTGCGCGTCGGCGAAGTCCGACAGCAGCGGCAACCTGCGGATGGTCGGGCCGTCCTCGTGCATCGCCCCGGCCAGCGCGTCGACCGCGGCCTCGGTTGGCGCCTGGTCGTCGCCGGCGGCCTCGGCGAGCGCTGCGGCGAGGTGCTCGCGACCGACCTGCCGCGCGCGCCAGAGTTCGCGCACGACGCTGCGCGGCGGCAGCAAGCGTGCCCCGGCCGTGGCCGCGAACTCAGCCGCGACCTGTTCGAAGCGCCGATCGACGCAGCCGTGGGCGGGATTGACCGCGATCAGGCGATCGAGCGGCCAAGCAGGCGCGATCCCGGCGGTCGCGCGTTCGATGGCGAGGTCGGAGACGCGACGGCGGGGCGTCGCGTCGGCCATGGCTTGGTGCATCATGATTCGGTCCGCGCGCGCGGCGCGTCGTCGAGGTCGGGCGCGAATGCGCCGCTGCCGCGGAATGGCGACAGGCGCCAAGTCCGCAGCGCAATGCGGGTGAACCACTCGTCCAGGAACCAGCCGCGCTGGCAGCAAGCGTGGAGGCTCGCGACACTCGCGTGGCCCGGGCGCCAGGCGAGCAGCAGCCGGATCGCCGGCAGTGGCAGCAGCATGGCGAGCGCCACTGCCGCCTGCGCCCAACTGGCGGGCGGCGTCGCGGCGAGGCCGAGGGCGTGGCGCAGGCCGTCGTGCAGGACGAACCATGCGCCGACGACCGCGACGGCAAGGATGCCGCGCCGACCGAGCGCGCCGACGCCGGCGTCGCGCCGGGCTTCGAGCAGCGGCGTCAGCGCGAGCGCGAGGATCGTCGCGCCGACCACGGTCGCGGGGTCGAAGGCCCCTTCGCCTGCGATCGCGACGCCGACCGCGAGCGCCAGCGCCGCTCCGGCGAAGCCGGCGACGATGCGTGCCGTCGGCCCCGTCGGCTGGCCGGGTGGCGCCAGCGCGTCCATGGCGCTGGCCCGCACCGACGATGCGGCGGTTAGGAAGGCGTGCGCCTTGTAGGCGGAGTGGGCGACGAGGTGCAGCAAAGCCATCTCGAACAGTCCCAGGCCGCATTGCAGCATCAGGAAGCCCATCTGCGCGCATGTCGACCACGCCAGCGCCGACTTGACGCTGGGCTGCATGCTCGACGCCAACGCGGCGGTCGCCGCGGTCGCCGCGCCGACGACGATCAGCAGCCAGCGCGCGACCGGGGCTTCGGCCAGCAGCGGCGCGAGCCGCAGCAGCACGAAGCCGCCGAGGTTGACCACGCCGGCGTGCAGCAGCGCCGAGACGGGCGTCGGCGCCTCCATGACGCGCAGCAGCCAGCCGTGGAAGGGCATCTGCGCGCACTTCAAGAGGGCGGCAATGGCGACGAAGCCCATCGCGACCCGGGCTTCCTCGCCGAGCTCCTGCCCTGCCGCCATCGCTGCGATGTCGTCGATTCGGAGCGAGCCGGCGCGCATCGCCAGCAGCGACGTGGCGACCAGCATGCAGAGGTCGGCGCAGCGACCGACCAGGAACTTCTCGCGTGCCGCGACGAGTGCCCATGGCCGTTCGCGGTAGAACGTCAACAGCTGCTGCAGCGACAGGCTCGTCGCCACCCAGGCGAGGCTGAGCAGCAGCAGGTTGTCCGTGGCGAGGACGGCCGTGGCGCCCGCCAAAGTCGCCAGCAACCAGCCGGCGAAAGCGCCCTCGTTGCGCTCGCCAGCCAGGTAGCTGCGGGTGAAGCGGACGAGCACGAGACCGAGCAGGCCGACGAACGCCAGCAGGACGGCTTGCGGCAGCGTCGTAGGCGCGCGGTCCGTCGCGGCGGCGACCGCCGTCGCGAAGCCACCGGCCAGCGCGAGCGCCAGGGCCGATCCGGCAGCCGTCCCGGCCAGCGCCCAGGCCGTCGCCGGCAAGCGTCGGAACGTCGCCACCGCGGCGGCGCCGGCGGCCAAGGTTGCCGGCACCGCCGCGTGCAGCGCGACGGCAGCCCGCGCCGCGGCCGACAGGTTGTCCGCATTCGTCATGCGCCGCATGTTCGTCCGCCGACCGCCTTCCAGCGATGACAGGAAAACGATAGAAACCAGCGGAAAAAGCGAACGCAATGCACGACCTCAACTACCACCATCTGCGCCAGTTCTGGGCGGTCGCGAAGGAAGGCGGCGTGTCGCGGGCGGCGGCGCGGCTGCACGTGGCGCAGTCGTCGCTGTCGGCGCAGGTCCGGCAGCTCGAACAGCGCTTCGGGCAGGCGCTGTTCGTCCGCACGGCCCGCACGATGCGGCTCACCGAGGCCGGGCGCTTGGCGCTGAACTACGCCGAGTCCATCTTCGCCGCCGGCGACGAGCTGTTGGCGGTGCTGCAGGGCCGGATCGAGTCGCGACAGCAGTTGCTGCGCGTCGGCGGCGTGGCGACGTTGTCGCGCAACTTCCTCGACAACTTCCTGCGCCCGCTGCTGCATGGCGACGACGTCCGCCTGTCGGTGACGTCGGGCACGCTGCGCGAGCTGCTCGGCCAGTTGCGCGTGCACAGCCTGGACGTCGTGCTGGCGAACCAGCGCGTCGTCGCCACGGGCGAGGATCCCTGGCGATGTCGCCGCATCGCCAGGCAGCCGGTGAGCCTCGTCGGCCACCCTGGTCCGCGGCGTCGGCCGTTCCGCTTCCCGCAGGGGCTGGACGGCGCGGCGTTGGTGCTGCCCACCCAGGAGACCGAGTTTCGCGCCGCCTTCGACGTGATGTGCCGTCGGTTGGCGGTGCGCTACACGCTGCGAGCGGAAGCGGACGACATGGCGTTGTTGCGCCTCCTGGCGCGCGACAGCGACTGCATGGCACTGTTGCCGACCATCGTCGTCCAAGACGAGCTGCGTTCGGGCCATCTCGTCGAACTGTGCGAGGTTCCGCACCTGCACGAGTCCTTCTACGCGATCACGGCGCCGCGCCGGTTCATGCCGAAAGCCCTCAAGACGCTGCTGGCGCGGCCGGAGGACGCGGCGCTCGCGCGCCGATGACGCGGCGGGCCCCGTACCGTCTTCACGTCGATGTGGAACCGCCTCGCCGGCGCCTTCGCCGGTGCGCCGTCGATCGGCGTCCGGAGTGGGAGCTGCGCGGTTCGGTCCGCCGAGCTTCGCGCGCCGATGGCGAGGCGCCGCGTTGCGGGCGCAGCAGGGTGATCCGTCGAGGCGCGGCAATGCCGGCAGCGGTCCCGCGAAGCTGGCGCAGCGATTGGCGATCGGTCGACTCAGGACGCATGGAGCTTCCGTCACGCTCGGCCACGCCGGTTCCTCGGCAGTCGGTCGTTGGCCCAGAGACCCCAGCGGGGCGGGCTGCGCGCCGTCGGCATCGGCGGCGAGTTCGCACGACGGGAGATCGTCGCGACGCACCTCGACCACGCATCGGCGACCCGGACTCCTGAACCCGGGCGCTGCGATGCGACACGCGGCACGGCCGCCGCGCCTCGACCTCGTCAGCGCGGCAGCGTGCAGCGCAGCGACTTCTGATCGGCGGCGAGTTCGCCGAGCTTCACCGCGTTGGTGAGGTCGCGTGCGTCGACCTGCTCGGGAGTCAGCAGCCACACCGCGAGGCGTCCGGGTGGGGCGGCGAGGAACCGCGCGACCCCGTCCGTGTCGATCGGCGCGAACTGCCAATCGTCAGGCAGCAGCGGCTGGTCCGGCGCACGCAGCAGCACGCAACCCCCGGCCCCCGGAGCGCCGGACGCGGGCTGCTGCACGGTGATCGTGACCGGGCGGCGGTCGATGCTCGCAACCGCGTTGCCATGCGCACCGGCGCCGAGCGCCACCGACCGCGGGTCGAACGATGCATGCGGCCAGGAGCGGGTCGTCTCGAACTGCACGCCGACGAGATAGCTGCCCGGCGTCAGCCAATCGCTGCGCACCTGTCCGCTGCGGTCCGAGTGGTACCGGACCATCCCGTGCTCGGAGCGCAACTCGACCACGCCGGTGAACGGTTCGCCGTCGACCAGCACCTGCAGGTCGAGGCGACCCGGCAACCAACGGCTCGCGTCGAGGAGCAGCGGCGGCGTCGGCGGCTGTGATGTCGCCGTCACCGTGAACGTCGCCACCGGCCCCAGTCGCTGCGTGTGCCAATGCTCGGACCCTCGCCTCTCGACGTCGATCCACGCTTCTTGGCGACGTGACGGCACGCTGCCGATGCGGAAGATGCCATCGGGGCGCACCGGGACGCTCACGTCGCGCTGCTCGGGTGCTCGGCCAACGGCTGGATCGATTGGAAGCTCGCCGACGTCCGCACGCTAGACCACGTCCACCGCAGCGGAGCCGGGCAATGAGCCTGCGCAACAGCTCGACAGCCGCGGCGCGCTCAACGTGCTGCGCCACGGCATCTAGCTGCTCGGGGTCGAGAAGCCGATCCAGCTCGCGCAGTTCCAGCCGGCGTTCGGGCTCAACCCCGAGATCCTCGCGCGCTACGGCAAGAACCGCCTGCGGGTCGTGCGGCAGGTCAAGTACTCGCTCGCCAACGAGAACTGCCTCGACCTCGTGCTGTTCCTGAACGGCGTGCCGGTCGCCACCGTCGAGCTCAAGACGGACTTCACGCAGAGCGTGCAGGATGCGATCGACCAGTACCGCTTCGACCGCAACCCCGAGCCCAAGGGCCAAGGCAAGGAGCCGCTGCTGGCGTTCCCGCAGGGCGCGCTCGTGCACTTCGCCGTTTCCAACCAGGAAGCGCACATGACCACGCGGCTGCGTGGTCCGGTGACGGAGTTCTTGCCGTTCAACCTCGGCAACGGCGGCGGCAAGGGCAACCCGCCGAACCCGAACGGCGGCCACCGCACCGCCTACCTGTGGGAGCAGGTGTGGGAGCGCGCGAGCTGGCTGGAGATCATCGGCCGCTACCTGATCGGCGAACGCGACAAGAAGCAGCAGCCGACGCGGACGATCTTGCCGCGCTACCACCAGCTCGACGTCACGCGCAAGCTGCAGGCGGCGGTGCTGCGCGACGGGGCGGGCGCCAACAACCTGATCCAGCACTCGGCGGGCTCGGGCAAGACCAACTCGACCGCGTGGAAGGCGCACTTCTTCGCCGAGGTGCACGACCCGCACGAGAAGAAGGTGTTCGACACCGTGCTCGTCGTCGACGAGAACGAGCGGCGCAAGGGCACCGGCCAGAAGGCGCTGTTCCTGCTCTACGACCAAGTCTACTGGACGCTGACCTTCGGCGGGCAGAAGCACGTCACGCCGATCGAGCTGGTGCCGGCGTGCGCGCC
>JBKDXM010000015.1:0-24757 GCA_046306335.1 Planctomycetota bacterium | reverse complement strand
CGGTCGAACTGCAGCGGTGGCGGCAGGACTTCGGCCTGCACAGCATCCATCCACTCAGCAGCGACGGCAGCCGCCGCGTCGGCGAGCCGGCGGCGGCGGCACCGGCGGCACCGGGCGCGCCGGCGGCGGTCGGCGCGTAGGGGCGGGCGGCACCCGGGAGTGCCGCTGCCTGCGGCTGCGGCCGGGGGAACAACAATCGAGCGATCAGGTCGCTTCTGCCCCGCCGCATGATTGCAACCAACCCGTCGCAGCCAAGCCACCTTCCACCAACTGCCGCCCCTCCCCGCTATCCTCCTCCGTCTCCGTTCGTCCCGGGTCGGCCGTGACCGGCTTCGGTAACCAAACGATCCGCGCCGCCATCCTCGACCCGACAAATCTTGCCGCAACCATGCGCACAATCCCCCTGCTTGCCGTCTTCGGTCTCGCCGCATCCGTAGCTGCCCAGACCGTCGTCCTTCCCGCCAGCGCCAACGGCGTCGTCGGCACCAACTCCAACGCCTTCCCCTGGGGCATCAATTCGACCGTCTGGCCGGGCATGCGCGTGCAGGCCATCTACGACAGCTCGCACTTCACCGCGCAGGCCGTCACCGCGCCGATCCTGATCACCAACGTCAAGTGGCGCGCCGCCGCGGGCACGACGTCCTGGACTGGCGGCGTCTTCAGCAATGCGACGGTCGCGCTCGGCACGGCGACGATCGACCACGCCGCGGCGACGACCAACTTCGCCGCCAACATCGGGCCCGACTACACGATCGTCCGCAGTGGCGCGGTCAACGTCCTGCCCGGAACCGGCGCGGGCGCGGGCGTGCCCGGGCCGTACGTCGTGGACATCGTCGTCAATCCGCCGTTCCTCTACGATCCGAACGCGGGCGATCTGATCGTCGACGTCAAGTATGCAATCGGTTCGTATGCCGGCGGCACGCTGGCGTCGATGGACGTCACGAACGTCTCGCCGCTGGCGCGCCGCGTGTTCAGCAGCTCGAACTACCCGCTGGCCAATGGCGTCGACGCCTCGGCGCCGATCATCGCGGTCGACTGGACGCCGGCGCCCTCCGGCGCGCTCGCGGCCAATGCGTCGGCGGGCGCTGGCTGCATCAAGGTCGACGATGCCTCGTTCTACGAGCTGTTCCCCGCGATGGTCGGCTTCGATCTCGCGAACTCGGGCCTGACTCTGTTGCGCTCGGACGACGGCTACCTCGCGTTGCCGCTGACGTCGGCCTTCCTGCCGCCGTCCGCTGCCGCGCAGACGCTGGCGCTGAACGACAATACGGTCGTCAACGTCGCGCTGTCGGCGCCGCTGCCCGTCGGACGCACTGCGACGACGACGACGCTCAGCGTCTCTTCGAACGGCTTCATCACCGCCGGCGCGTCGACCACGACCTCGGGCACGCCATCGGCGTCCATTCTGCTGAACAACGTGCGTGCGTTCTGGGCGGTCAACTGGCGCGACATGAATCCGGCGATCGCCGGCAGCGGCGTCGTCAAGTTCGAGCAGTTGGGCAGCCTCGCGGTCGTCACCTGGGACGGCGTCTGGGACAATGCCGGCACGTCGCCCGCCAGCGCCAACACGTTCCAGGCGCAGTTCGACCTCGCGACCGGCAACGTCCACTACGTCTACCAGTCGATCAGCCAGCTCGCCAACGTGCGGCTCGTCGGCTTCTCCGACGTCGGCGGTTCGCCGAACGCGGGCAGCATCGACATCTCGGCGCAGTTGCCGGCGACGTTCCCCGCGGCGCGCTTCCGCCGCGATCCGCTGACGCTGACGCCGACCAGCCGGCCGGTGCTCGGCTCCAACTGGGGACTGCTGGTGACGGACGTGCCGGCGCCGGGCCTGCTCGGAGTGTCGATCTTCGGCCTCACGGACCCGGGCATCGCCGATCTGACCATCCTCGGACTGCCGGGCTGCGGCCTGCGCGCGTCGCTGGACGTGATCTCGCCGTGGTTCGCGACCGGCTCCACGTACGCGTATTCGCTCAGCGTGCCGGCGACGCCGGCGCTGTTGAACGTCAATCTCCACACCAATGCCGCCGTGCTGCAGCCCGGCGTCAACGCCTTCGGCGCGATCACCCGCAACGGCGTCGCGGGCCGCGTCGGCGTCTGATGCCGTCGGCGGCGCCGACTGCGCCGCCGACTGCGCCTCCTACTGCGCCTCTTGCAGCGGCTGAGACGACAGCTCAGCCGGCGGTGGCCGGTGGCCGCCGCCGCTCTCGCCGCCACAGCACGGCGACGCCGGCGAGCGCGATCAGCGCGCCGCCGAACTCGCGCGACAATTCGACGCGCGGGTCGTCGGCCGACATGCTCGCCTGCGTCAACGTGAAGTCGCGGCCGCCGAACAGGTTCTCCCACAACCCGGGCGCGGTCGTCGCCAGTTCGAGCAGGCACGCAATGGCGGCGATGGCGAGCAGCCACTGCGGCACGCGCCGCAACAGGCTCCAGACGAAGAGGGCGGCGATCAGTAGGTAGAAGGCGAACCACAGCGCCGCGTCGACGACCGACGGCCGGTCGTAGATCGCCGGGTCGAGGTCGTTGCGCTGCAGCCACGCGAACAGCGCGAACATCCCCGCGAGCGCGAGGTGCAGGACGACGGTCGCTGCGGTGAGGGACGGCGGGCGGGCGGTCATGGCGGGCAGGTTACGCATCCGGGGCTTGGCGCCGCGACGGGCTGCTCGGCGGGAAGGCGTCGCGCCGTCGCCTCAACAGCCGGATCGCAGGGCGGTCGCCAGGTAGGCGTGCTGCGCCTCGGAGTGGTACGCCTGCGGCGACACGCGCACCATGCGCAGAGCCGGCTGCGACCAGCGGATCACCGGCACTTCGATCCGCCACTGCTCGTACAGCCGCACCTGCAGCGGATCGAGCCCGAACGGCGGCACGACCGGCTCGGCGCTCGGCGGCAGCAGCGCCGACGCCAGTCCGCCGATCATCGACTCGGGGGCCGCCAGCGCGCCGCCGATCGCCGCGCACAGCAGTTCCCGCGCGCGCAGCGCCAGCGCGCGGTTGCGCTGCATCAGCGCCGGGATGCCACCGGGCAGCAGGCTCTCCAGGAACGCGAGCGCCGCCGGCACGCACAGGAACGGCGTGACGTCGTCGGTGCCGGTGAAGTCGAACTCCAGCCGGAAGCGCGAGCGATCGACGCGCGGGCTGTTGGCGCCGTGGCTGATCGCCAGCGGCCGCACGTCCCGCTGACGGTCGCGCCGCACGTGCAGCAGCGCCGAGCCCTTCGGCGTGCACAGCCACTTGTGCAGGTTGCCGGTGTAGTACGCGGCGCCCAGGGTCCGCAGGTCGAGCGGCAGCATGCCCGGCGCGTGCGCGCCGTCGACCAGCGTCTCCACGCCGCGCGCCCGCAGCGCGGCGACGATCGGCGCGATCGGGAGCACGAGGCCGGTGGGGCTGGTGACGTGGTCGATCAGCAGCAGCTTCGTCCGCGCCGTCACCTTGGCCAGCACGGCGTCGACGACCTGCTGCGGCGACTGCAGCGGGAACGGGATCGCCGCGACGACGACCTTGGCGCCGCTGCGGTCGGCGACGAAGTCGAGCGCGTTGCGGCAGGCGTTGTACTCGTGGTCGGTGGTCAGCAGTTCGTCGCCCGCCGCGAACGTCAGCGAGCGCAGCACGGTGTTGACCCCGGCGGTCGCGTTGGCCACGAAGGCGAGGTCGTCGGCATCGCCGCCGACGAACGCGGCCAGCGCCGCGCGCGCCTCGTCGAGCCGGCCCTCCAGCTCGCGGTGCACGAAGCGCACCGGCTCGCGTTCCATCTCGGCGCGCAGCTCCTGCTGCCGCTGCAGCACGATGCGCGGGCAGGCGCCGAAGCTGCCGTGGTTGAGGAACACGACCGTCGGATCGAGGTCCCAGTGGCGCGCGTGTTCGGAAGGTGGTGGGAGCGGTGGGGGCGTCATGGCGCGTCGGGGGAGCGAGGTTGGCGAGGCGGATCGGATCGCGTGGCGCCGAGGGGCTGGCGCGGTGGAGCGCTTCACTCGACGCGCACGGCGACGCGCACCTTCGCCGTCGCCAGCTTGGCGGCGGTCGGCGGGCCTTCGTCGAGGTGCACGAACGGCTGCGCCGTCACCGGGCCCTTCGCCGTGCGGCCCTGCGCCGTGAGGGCGGCGCGCAGCGCGGCTTCGCCGGCGGCGGTGCGGGCGGCCACGTCGGCGCCGTCGGGGTAACACACCAGCAGTCCGGCGTCCGGCACCATCCGCACGTCCCAGCCGGTCGGCACGGCGAACTCCGGTCCGTCGGCGCGGCGGCGGAACGGCACGGCCAGCCAGCGCCCGCCGTCCTGTTCGAACAGCAGCGGGAAGCCGGCGATCTGCTGCTGCTGCCGTCCGAGTTCGGCGTGCAGCGGCGCGTAGGCGTCGGCGCGCGCCGGCCAGTCGCCGGGGTCGCGCACGCACGCCCAGCGCATCGCCTTGACGGCGACCGGCGTCGGCGTCGGCGATTGCGGTTCGCCGCCGCCACCCGGCGCCGTGACGCGCGGCCGGTCCGGCGCCGGCTTGGTCGCGTCCGGCCACGCGAACGCGTCGTCGTTCCAGTCGATGGCGCCCGAGTCGAAGCGCACGCGGCAGCGGCCGAGGCCGGCGACCGTCAGTTCGCGCGCGATCCACGTCGTCGGGGTGCGCAGGTAGTCGTGCACGACCACGTCGCCGTGCGGGCCCGCGAACGCCGCCGGCAGCAGCGTGCCCGCGCGCAGCGTCACGCGCGTCGTCGCGCCGTCGGCATCGACCACCGCGAACGTGGTCGCGTCGATGCGCGCGCAGCGCTCGGCGCGGTGCAGCGGCCCGAAGGCCGCCGCGTCGAGCAGCGCGCGCAGGGCCCGCGCTTCGTCGCGCGCCGCCGCCGTCGCCGTCGCCGTCGCCGCATCGCCGTCGAGGCGCCGAACGTCGTCGCCGCGCAGCACGAACAGACCGGCGCTCGACTGCACGCGCAGCCGGTCCGGCAGCTCGACGAATGCGGTCACGACGCGCCCGTCCGGCAGCGTCACCGTCGCCGCGAGCCGCGTCATCGCCGAACGCAGTGGCGCATGGCATTCGGCGAGCACCGCCGCGGCGAGCTGTTCGCCGGGGATCGCCGCCAGCTCGACCGCGCGCGGCGTCGCCGCCTCGGCGACGTCGCCGCCCTCGCCGCACGCCGCCAGCAGCAGCGCGCAGCTCAGCGCTCGCCGCGATCGAACGTCTTGCGCCACGCCGCGACGTCGTAGCCGTGGTCGGTGCCGCCGGCAAGCTCCTGCAGCGCCTTGCGCGCGTGCAGGCGCACGTTCTGCACCGTCTCCTGCGGCGCGAGCAGGTCGACCAGCAGCGGCCATTGGTCCTGCGCCTTGATGCGGCCCACGGCGATCGTCGCCGCCATGCGCACCCGCGGCACCGGATGCTTGAGGAACGATCCGGCGAGCGCGCCGTCCGCCGCGTTGCGGCCGAAGCCCAGTCCGCGCACGGCGTTGGCCAGCACGCCCGGCGGCACCGCGTCGCGATGGTCGCGCAGCACCCGCCGCCAGACCGCCAGGATCGGCTCCTGGTCGGTGACCGTCTGCTGGATGCGGTGCAGCGCCCACGCCGCCTGCACGCGGCCATCGTCCGGATGGGCGGGCCGCAGGATCACCGCCTCGAAGATCCCGGGCGGCGTCGCCGGCGCGCGCAGCACGGCGAGGCCGAGCAGCGCGCGATCGACGAGGAAGGGATCGTTCAGTTGCGCGCCCTGCAGGATCGTCGGCATGACCGAGCCGTCGCCGCTGAACCCGAGCGCCGTCAGCGCGATGCCCTGCCCGTCCGGCTCGCTGCCATCGGTGGCCAGCGCGCGCAGCTTGGCGAAGGTCTCGCCGGGCTGCGGGCGGACCTGGTCCGGGCGGGCGGCGCCGCGGTCGAGCACCATGTCCTGGATCAGCTTGTAGAGCCGGTCGCTCTGCATGTCGGCGCGCGTCTCGCCCTGGTTGCTGACCGCTTGCACGTAGCTGTCCATGGCCTGATCGAGGCGCACCAGCACGGCGCGGAAGTCGCGGTACTTCTTGGCGTTCTTGTCCTGCTCGCGAGCGGTCGCCGCCTCCTCGACAGCGGGTTCGCGGCGGACCTCTTCGGTCGTCGAGCAGGCGTTGGCGAACAGGAACAACAGCGGCAGCGCAGGCAGCGGCGTCGGTCGCATGGGTGGCGGCGTTGGAGGGGAGTCGGCCGCAATCCTTCCCGCTTTGTCGCCGCCGCGCCAGTTTCCCCAGCGCCCGCCGCGCGTCGGCGCGCGCCGGCCGAACGCGTCGTTGTGCCGCCGCCGCGGTCGCCGTAGGGTGACGCGGTGAACCTCCTCGCCGTCGACGACGCGCCCGCCTTCGAGGTCGCCTACCGTCGATCGCACGGCGCCGGACCGGGGTCGCTGCGGGTGCACCGCGCGCTGGTCGATGGCCTGCCGCCCGCGCTCGACGCGCTGTTCCTCGCCTCCGACCTGCAGGGGTACGTCGACGGCGACGAGGGCGAGCAACTGGTCGGGCTCGCCGTCGCCGCGGCGGTCGGTCGCCATGCCGCCGCCACCGGCGTCGGCCGCAGCCGCCTCGGCGTGTTGCTCGCGGGGGACCTGTTCGCCCCGGCCGACGACGGGCAACGCGCCGCGGTGGGGGACGTGCGGCCGGTGTGGCGCGCGTTCGCCAGGCAGGCCGCGTTCGTCGCCGGCGTCGCCGGCAACCATGACGACTTCGGCGCGACCGGCGCCGAGGTGCAGGCCTTCGCCGCCGAAGCCGGCATCGCGCTGCTCGACCCGGGCCTGCACGGCCTCGCCGTCGCCGCCGAGTTCGCCGGCCTGCGCGTCGCCGGCGTCAGCGGCATCGTCGGCAATCCCGACCGGCCATGGCGCCGCCACCAGGACGACTACATCGAGGCCGTGGCGACCGCGATCGGGGCCGCGCCCGACGTGTTGCTGCTGCACCAGAACCCCGCCCTGCCCGGCGTGCGCCGCGACGAGCTGTCGCGTCTGACGCAACTGCTGGCGGCCGCTGCCGACGGCTTCGTGGTGTTCGGCCACGCCCACAGCCCCGCGGCGACCATCGCGCTCGGCCGGTGCCGGTTGTTCGCCACCGAGGGGCGCGCCTTCTGGCTGACGCGACCGTAGATTGCCGGCGCCGATGGCCGACGATCCGTTCCCGCCGCCAGTCCACCGCATCCGCGTGCGCTACTGCGAGACCGACCGCATGGCGGTCGCGCACCACGGCAGCTACGTCGCGTGGTTGGAGGAGGCGCGCACGGAGTGGATGCGGCAGCGCGGCAAGACGTACCGGCAGATGGAGGACGAAGGCAACCTGCTGCAGGTCGTCGACTTCATCTGCCACTACCACAAGCCGGTCGACTACGACGACGTGGTCGCGATCGCGGTCCGCGTCGCCGAGCCGGGCCGCGCGGCGGTGACCCTGGAGTACGAATGCCGCCGCGCCTCCGATGGCATGGTGTGCGCCACGGCGCGCACGCGCCTGGCCTGCGTCGGTCGCGACGGCAAGCTGCGCCGCCTGCCGGCGGAGCTGGTCGAGCCCGGTCTCTGACCCCGTCCGTACGGCTCGCCGTCAGCGCGGGCATGTCGTACGCTTCGCCCCGGCGACCTGGGAATCCCTGCGTCGCCCAGTCGTACACCTGCCCCCGCGCGCCATGGCCCTCTCCCCCGAAGTCGCCTTCGAGCAGCATCGCGAACGACTGCTGTCGGTCATCTACCTGCGCATGGGGCCGGCGCTGCGGGCGCGCATGGATCCGGAGGACGTGCTGCAGGAGGTCGCCATCGAGGCGGTCAACTCGTGGCACACGCTCGCCGAGGAAGGCAGCGCCGGCGCGTGGCTGGTGACGCTGGCCCGCCGCAAGGTCGGCCGCATCATCCGCGACCAGATCAGCGTCGCCGCGCGCGATCCGCGCAGGGAAGTCGCGCCGAAGACCGACCTGCCGATCGCCGATCGCCGCTCGGGTCCGGTGACGCACGCCGACCGCAAGGACCGGCTGCAGTTGCTGGCTGCCGCCATGGAGAAGCTGTCCGAGGACCACCGCGAAGTCTTGATGATGATGCAGATCGAGGGCCGCTCGGCGCGCGAGGTCGCCGAGCACATGGGCCGCACCGAGAACGCCGTCTACCTGCTGGCCAGCCGCGCGCTGGAGAAGCTGCGCCGCGAACTCAAGCCGTGACCACGGCCGACGACGATGCGCCGCCGCCGCCGGCCCCCGCGGACGAGCCGACCGAAGCCGTCGACCAGCGGCTGGCGGACGCCCTGCGCGCGAGTTCGGTCGGCGACCTGCGGGCCGAACTGCATCGCGACACCACGCCGGTCGGCGAGGAACTGCGCGGCCGCCTCGACGCGCTCGACCTGATGCGCGAGGTCGTCGGCGGCGCCGACTCGACCGCGACGCCGGCGCGCATCGGACCGTACGCCATCAAGGGCGTGCTCGGCCGCGGCGGCATGGGCACGGTCTACCTCGGCTGGCAGGAGGAGCTCGAACGCGAGGTCGCGGTCAAGGTGCTGGCGCCGGCGTACTCCGGCGACCCGACGATGCAGAAGCGGTTCCGCGCCGAAGCGCGCGCGACCGCGGCGTTGCACCACCGTCACATCGTGCCGATCTACGACTACGGCGAGTCGCAGGGCGTGCTGTTCTTCGCCATGGAACGCGTCGTCGGCATGAGCCTCGACAAGCACATCGCCGCGGCGCGGCGCGGCGGCAAGAAGCCGATGGCGCCGCTCGACGCCGCGCGGCGCTTCGCCGGCGTCGCCGACGCGCTCGGGCTCGCGCACCGCCGCCGCCTGCTGCACCGCGACGTCAAGCCGGGCAACCTCCTGGTCAGCGTCGACGGCACGCTCGCGCTGACCGACTTCGGCCTCGCCAAGGCGCTCGACCACGCCACGATGCGTCTGACCTCCAAGGACGCGGGCTTCCTCGGCACGCTGCACTACAGCTCGCCGGAGCAGGCGCTCGGCGGCGAACTGGGGCCGCCGAGCGACCTCTATTCGCTCGGGGTCACGATCTTCGAGGCGGTCACCGGCGAACTGCCGCTCGCGGCGCGCACCACGGAGGCGATGCTGCACGAGATCCTCTACGGCACGCCGCGGCGGCTGCGCGACTTCGTGCCGTCGCCGCCGCGCGACCTCGAGGCCGTGCTCGACAAGCTGCTGTCGCGCGAGGTCGCCGACCGCTACCAGGACGGCGAAGCGCTGGCGCGCGACCTGCAGCGCATCGCCGACGGTGAACCGGTGCACATCCGCCGCCTGCCGCTGCACGTGCGCGCGTGGCGGCGCATGCGCAAGAACCCGGTGCTGTCGGGCGCGATCGCCGCCACCGTCGTGCTGACGATGCTCACCGTGGTGCTGCTCGGCGTGCTGCGCAAGGAGCGCGTGCAGGGGCTCGCGCTGCGCCATCAGGAGGAGCTGGTCGAGATCGGCAAGCTCGTGCGCGACGAACGCGGCGAGGTCGCCGGGCCGGCGGGGATGCTGGCGACGCTGACCGGCGTCGACCAGCCGGGGACGCCGCCGAGCCAGCGTGTGCTCGCCGCGTTCGATCGCGCCGCCGCCGCCGATCCCGACGACGAACTGGTCGGCGCCATGCGCAGCGCGTGGCGCGACGATCCCACGCCGCTGGCGACCGCGCTGCTGCGCGAGGGCCGCGGCCACGAGGCGGCGCGCGCGCTCGACGCGGCGATCGCCGAAGCGCTGCTCGAACGCGCCGGCCGCGAGCTGGTCGTCGAACTGCGGCTCTACCAGCTCTACCTCGCGCGCGGCGTCGCCCGCCTGACCGCGGCGGTGGCGCGACCGGAGGATGCGCGCACCGACCTCGCGCTCGCCAGCTACCTGCGGCCCGGCGCGGCCTTTCCGCTGGCGCTGCTCGCCGCCGTCGAGGTGGCGACCAGCGGCGATCCGGCGACGCGACTGCAGCGGCTCGCCGAGGACCTCGCCGCCGCCGCGCCCGAACGGCAGCGCGTCGTCGGCGCGCTGCTGTGGGCGATCAGCGGCCTGCAGCCGTGCCCGGGCGCCAACCTGATGGACTTCGGCCTCGGCTATCCGCAGCGGCGCGCGTTGCGCGCCCAGGCGCTGGCGTGGCTCGGCGAGCCGCCGGCCGACGCGCTGCCGGGGCCGCAGGCCACCGGCCTCGCGGCGGCCCTGGCCAGCCTGTGCGCCGAGCCGATGGCGCGGCACGGCGATCCCGAGGTGCTGCGTCAGCTCGCCGATCGCGCCGCCGCCGCCGTCGTCGCCGCGGCCGCGCCCGACAGCCCGCTGCACAGCTGGCGCGCGGTGCTCGACATGGTCACCACGCCGCCGCAGCGCGGCGCCGTCGTCCGCGCCGATGCGCCCGAGCCCGAACTGCGCCTCGCCGCCTTCGAGCGGTTCCTGCAGCTGAACCCGCCGCGCGCGCTCGCCGCGCTGTGGCTGAAGCCGTTCGAAGCGCTGCGCCGCGACTATCCCAACCTGCGCGGCATGGCCCGCATCGCCGCGATCATGCACGTCGCCGCCGGTTCGACGGACGCGTCGCGGCACGCCGAATCGTGGGTGGTGACCGCCGACGGCGATCCCGAGGCGCGGCTCTTCCGCATGCGCGCGTTGCTGCTCGGCGGCGAGGTCGCGAAGGCCCGCGACGACGCGATCGTCGTGGTGCAGGAGGCGATCGAACCGGACGCGGCGATCGATCAGGTCGTGCGCGTCTGCCGCGAGGCCGAGCGCGGCCTGCCCGGCGGCGCCGCGGAGAACGCTCGCCTGCTGGCGCAGCAGTTCGAGGACGTGCGCGCCGAGCTCGGCGCCAGCGGGAGGGCGCGATGAGGCCGCCGCCGCGCCGCCGCGCCGCCTGGCTGGTCGGCCTCGTCGTGCTCGCCGCGCTCGCGGTGGCCGTGGCGCAGCTGGTGCGCCGCGACGCCGCTGCGACGCTGCGCGCGCGCGCCAGCGCCTCGTCGGCGATCGTGCCGGCGGTGCCCGCGCCGCCGAGCCTGCCGGCGCCGGCGGCTTCGCCGGCGAAGTCGCCGCCGCAAGCGCCGGCGTCGGCGAGGCAGATCCAGGGCATCGCCCGCGCCGCCGATGGCCGACCGTTGCCCGGCGCGACCGTGACGCTGTATCGCGAACTGACGGCGTGGCCCGAGTGGCAGCGCGAACGCCTGGAGCAGGCGCTCGTCGGCGCCGACGGCGCCTTCCGCTTCGTCGCCCCCGTCGTGCACGGCCTGCTGGTCGGCGTCGAACACCCGCAGCACGCCGAACAGATCGTCGGCGCGCGCGCCGGCGGGCCGCCGCTGGACATCCGGCTGGCGCCCGGCTTCGCGCTCGCCGGTGTCGTGCTGACCGAAGCGGGCGCGCCGCTGGCCAACGCCCGCGTCGCCGTCGAGTCGGTCGTCGGCTTCGACCGCCGAGCCCGCGTCGCCGTGACCACGAGCGCTGGCGCCTTCGCCTTCGCCAACCTCGAAGCGGGGCCAGCGCGCCTCGTCGCGCGCCATCCGTCGTGGCAGCCGGCGGTGCTGCCGGTGGCCGTCGTCGGCGAGCAGGCCCGCGTCGAACTGCGCGTCGCGCGGCCATCGCTGCCGCCCGTGCGCGGCGTGGTCGTCAGCGTCGAGACGCGCGCGCCGGTGCCCGACGCGCTCGTCGAACTGCTGCCGACGAACGCCCAGATCGGTCTGGCCGACCCGCTGACGGCGCGCACCGGCGCCGATGGGCGCTTCGCGATCGCCGGCCTCGGCCGCGGCGTGATGCGGCTGCTCGTGCGCCATCCCGACCACGGGGCTGCCGTGCGCATGCTGCCGGTCGGCGCGGCGGACGCCCAGGTCGAGGTCGAGTTGCCGCGCCGCGCCGCGCTCGTCGTCGAACTCGACGCGTCGCGCGGCAGCACGCTGCCGGTCGGCGCGACGATGCGCCTGCGCGACCTCGCGGGACGGATCGGCTTCGCCACCGTCGGCGCCGACGCCGCGCTGCGCTTCGCCGGCGACTGGTCGCCCGGGATCGCCGAACTGCGCGCCATCGACAACGACTGCATCTTCTCGGCGACCCTCGGTCCGGCCATCGACGTGCGCATCGACGAGCAGGCCGTCGCCGAAGCCGGCTGCACCGTCACGTCGCCGTTCCGCGGCAGCGCGGTGGTCGTCGACGAGCGCGGCGCGCCTGTCCCCGGCGCCGCGGTCGTGATCCGCGGCCGCCGGCCGGTCAACGTGCGCGCCGTCGGCGGCGCGGCCGTCCAGGGCGACCTCGCCGACTTCGGCCGCAACCTCGCCCGCATCTTCACCAGCACGCGCGACGTCGCCGTCACCGCGACCGATGCCGCCGGCGCGGTCGCCATCGCGTCGACCGAGTCGGGCTCGACCGCCTTGCTGTTCTCGGCGCCGGGGCGCGCCACGGTCGTCGGCGAAGTGGCCGTGGTCGCCGCGGGCGGCAAGGCCCGCGCGACGACCGTCGTCATGCCGCCCGCCGCGCGACTGCACGGGCAGGTGCTGCGCGCCGACCGGCCATTCGTCGGCGCCTTCGTGCAGGTGTTCCGCGGCGACGAGCTGGCGGCGAACGCCGTCACCGACGGCGCCGGTCGCTGGTCGATCGACGACCTCGCGCCCGGCGACTACCGCGTGCGCGCGCGCAATCCGGCGCAGGCGTCGGCGGGCGAGTTCCGGCGCGCGACGGCGCAGCCGTCGGGCGGCGCGCCGCTGACGCTGACGCTGGCGCCGCCGCGGCTCGTGCGCGGCAAGGTCGTCGCGCGCGACAGCAGCCCGCTCGCCGGCGCCGCGATCTCGCTGCGCGGCACGGGCGTCGGCGGCGTCAGCGCCGTGAGCGCCGAGGACGGCACGTTCGCCATCGAGGCGATCGAGCGCGGCGGCGATCTCGTGATCGCGCGGCCGGATCGCGGGGAGCTGGCGATCCGCCCGCTGCCGGCGAACGACGAGCTGCTGGTCGTGAAGTTCGACGCCGCGCCCTCGTGCACGATCACGGCGACGGTGGCGGGCCTGCCCGGCCGTCGCCGCCTCACCGGCGTGCTGGTGCGCGTCGCCGCGGACGACGACGACGACGGACCGCGGTCGGGCACGTGGTTCGACCTCGTCGACGGCGAGCTGCGCTGGAACGCCTGCCCCGCCGGACGCGTGCGCGTCGAGGTGTGGAGCGAGGGGCACGCGCCGTTCGTGGTGGAACGCGAGTTCGAGCCGGGTGGCCTGCACGACCTGGGCGAGATCGTCCTGGAGCGCGGCGCGCGCTTGCGCGGCGTCGTCGTCGGTGCCGACGGCGCGGCGGTCGCCGGCGCGCAGGTGCTGGTCGGGTACGAGTCCGACTTCGAGCTGTTCGAACCGACGACGCGGAGCGGCGCGGACGGCAGCTTCGAACTGACCGGCGTCGCCGAGCGGTCGAGCCGCCTCGTCGTGCGCGCCGCCGGGTTCGCGCCGCGCGCGATCGACCTGGCGCTGCCGCGCGACCTGCTGTCGACGCGCCCGCTGCAGGTGGCGCTGCAGGCGGGCGCGCTGATCGAGGTCGTGGTCGATCGGGAACTGGCTGGCGCCACCGGCTTCCTGCAGGTCCGTCGCTACGGCCGCTTCTTCGCCAACGTCGAGATCGACGATGCCGGCATCGCCGTGATCGCCGACGCGCTGCCCGGCCGGTACGAGGTGGCGCTGCTCGGCGACTACCGGCCGGCCAAGAAGGTGGTCCTCGCGCCGGGCGTGCCGCGCCTCGTCGTGCAGTTGCCCTGAGCGCCTGGGCGCGGCGGCGCGACGGCCGGGCGCGGCGCAGCTTCGTCGCGCGACAAGCGTGGGACATCCGCCGGGCGCGCGGTGGTCCCTGCGCGCGCCGGCACGTCGGCGAGGGGAAGCGCCCTGGCGTGGTGGCGGCGGCCGCGCACGCGGCAACGCGGGCCGTGTCGTCGATGGAGCAGCGACCGGCCAAGCCGTAGGGTGCGCGACCCCATGCGCCGTTCCCGCGCCGTGATCGTGCTCGCCGTGCTCGCTGCCTGCGGCGGCGACGCCCAACCGCCCGCCGTTGCCACGGCAGCCGCCGCCGTGCCGCTGACGGCGGAATTGGTCGCCGCGGACGTCGCCGTCGCCCGCGCCGGCTGCGTGCGCTGCCACGCGAGCGCTGGCGCCGACGCCGAACGGCATGCGCTCGCTCGCGGACCCGCGCTCGCCGACGCGGCGCGCTGGCACGCCGACGGCGGGCAGGCGTTCCTGCAGCGCCACCACGGCGGCGACGACGCGCCCGCACTGGCGGCTTGGCTCGCAGCGCTCGGCCAGGACGCGCCGCACGCCCAGCCGGCCGGCCACCCGGCCAGCGGCGCCGCGCGCGGCGAACAGCTCATGAGGCAGCTCGCGTGCGGCGCCTGCCACGCGCCGGCGGCGTTCGACGACCTGCCGCAGCGCACCGACTTCACGCGCCTCGCCGCCTACCTCGCCGAGCCGGGCGCGCGCCATCCGGGCCTCGTGCACCCGCCGCTGTCGGTCGCCGAGGCGAACGACGTCGCCGCGTGGCTGCTGCGCGGCCAACGCGTCGACGGCGCGCCGCAGCCGGGCTTCGGCTGGTCGATGTGGGAGCTGCCGATCAAGGACGCCGCGCTGCCCGACGTCGCGGGCAAGCCGCCGGCCGCGACCGGCGTCGCCGCGCTCATCGACGACGCGGTCGCGACGCGCCGCGACGACTACGTGCTGCGCTTCGAGGCCAAGCTCGACGTGCCGGCTGCCGGCGAGTGGACCTTCGTCACCGGCAGCGACGACAGCTCGTGGCTGTGGATCGACGGCCAGCAGGTGGTGAAGAACGAGGCGATCGCGCCGCACCGCCGCCGCGAGGGCAAGGTCACGCTGACGGCCGGCGCGCACGAGCTCGTCGTCATGCACACGCAGGGCCACGGCGGCGCGTCGCTGGAGGCGCTGTGGCGCGGACCCGGCGTCGACGAGCACGTGCCGATCCCGGCGGCGCGCGCGACGACGGTCGGCAGCGTGCTGCTGCCGCCGGCGGCGCCGCGGCCGGCGACGCCGGAGCTGGTGGCGCAAGGCCGCGCCGCCGCGCGCGCACGTCGCTGCGACAGCTGCCACGCGGTCGCCGACCCGGAGTTCGACGCGCTGCTGGCGCCGCCGGCGACGAAGGCGTGGAGCGCGCTGCGCGGCGGTGAGTGCCCGCAGACGCCGGCCGGCGCCTCGCTGTTCGCGGCGGCGCAGACGGCGGCGGCGCGGCCGCTCGACGACGCGCAGCGGTTGGCGACGGCGCTGCTGCAGGACGGCTGCCTGTCTTGCCACGTGCGCGACGGCCAGGGCGGCGTGCCGGCCGCGGTGCGCGCGCACCTCGTCGAAGTCGAGGACATCGGCGACGAAGGCCGCATCCCGCCGGACCTCACCGCGGTCGGCAAGCGGCTGAAGACCGCCTGGATCGAGAAGGTGCTGCGCGAGGGCCACGGCGTGCGGCCGTACCTGCGCGTGCGCATGCCGAAGGTCGGCGCTGCGCGCGCCGTGCAGTACGCGCAGTGGTTCGCGGCGGTGGATGGCGTCGATCCGCGGCCGGAGCCGGCGTTCTCGGTCGAGGCCGCCAAGCGCGGCGCGCAGCTCGCCGGCCTCGGCGGGCGCAACTGCATCACGTGCCACACCTTCCAGGGCCTGCCGTCGCTCGGCGTGCAGGGCATGGGCCTGTCGGTGCAGCACGAACGGCTGCAGGCGGGCTGGTTCCAGGACTGGCTGCTGCACCCGACGACGCTGCGCCCCGGCACGCGCATGCCGGCGCTGTGGCTGAAGGACGACGAGGCCGCGCGCGGCGAGGCAGCGGCGATCCGCTCGTGGCTGTCGCTCGGCGCCGCAGCACCGCTGCCGACCGGCATCAAGGCCAAGCCCGACTCGCTCGTGCTGGTGCCCGGCGATCGGCCCAAACTGCACGGCGCGTTCCTGCGCGATGTCTCGGCGCGCACGGTCTCGGTCGGCACCGTCGAACGCACGCACTTCGCGTTCGACCTCGAACAGCCGCGGCTCGTGTGGTTGTGGCGCGGCGAGTTCCTCGACGCGCACGGCACCTGGAGCGGCCGCGCCGGCCAGCTGCTGCAGCCGCTCGGCCGCGATTTGATCGTGCTGCAGGACCTCGTCGTGCAGGACGGCGCGCCGCGCCGCCTGCTCGGCCAGCGCATCGCCCAGGACGGCTATCCGACGCTGCGCGTCGCCGCCGGCGACGTCGAGTACGAGGACGAAGCGCGGCCGCGGCTCACGGAGAAGGGCAGCGAGGTAGTGCGGACGTTCCGCGCCACCAAGGGCGAGCTCGCGCTCGCGTTCCCGACGCAGGACGGCGTGCGCGCGCTCGTCGCCGGCCAGCCGGCCGGCGCGCACCGCCTCGCCCAGGGCCAGACGCTGGAGGTCTGCTACCAATGGTGACGTTCGCGCTGCTGGTCTCGTTGCTCGCGCCGCAGGAGCCGGCCTCGCCCGGTCCGGTCAAGGCCGTGCCTGCGCCCGATGAAGCGACGTACGTCGCCATCCAGGACGTGCCGCTGCCGCCCGAGGTCGTGCTGGAGGTCGGCGGCCTCGCGCTGGAGGGCGACGTGATGTTCGCGGCGACGCGCCGCGGCGAGATCTGGCGCCTCGCCGACGTCAGCAGTGCGCAGCCGAAGGCGACGCTGTGGGCCGAGGGCCTGATGGAGCCGCTCGGCCTCATGCCGCGCGACGGCTGGCTGTACTTCGCACAGCGCGGCGAACTCTCGCGCGGCAAGGACGCCGACGGCGACGGCCGCATGGACGCGCTGGAGACGGTCGCCGAGGGCTGGCCGATCAGCGGCAACTACCACGAGTACGCGTTCGGCCCGGCGGTCGCCGGCGACGGCTCGTTCTGGATCACGCTGAACAAGCCGTTCGGCGACGAGCCGTTCGGGCGCGCGCCGTGGCGCGGCTGGGCGATCCGCGTGCCCGCCGGCGGCGGCAGCTTCGAGCCGGTGGTCGCGGGCCTGCGTTCGCCGGCCGGCGTCGGCACAGCGCCCGACGGCCGCGTCTGGTACACGGACAACCAGGGCGAGTGGTGCGCGTCGAGCAAGTTCGCGCTGCTGCAGCAGGGCGAGTTCCACGGTCATCCGTGGGGCATCGACAGCTGCAAGCTGCCGGCGAGCAAGGTGGCGCATCCCGGCGAGGTGAAGAGCGGTCTGCGCATGGCCGAGGCCGCGCGCACGATCCCGGGCTTCACGCTGCCGGCGGTGTGGATCCCGTACGACCTCTGCGGTCGCTCGCCGGGCGGCTTCGTCTGGGACACGGCCGGCAACTTCGGCCCGTTCCGCGGCCAGGTGTTCTGCGGCGACCAGTACTCGTCCGAGGTCTTCCGCATGTCGCTCGAAGACGTCGGCGGCAAGCTGCAGGGCGCGTGCTACCCGTTCCGCCGCGGGCTGAAGTGCGGCATCACGCGCGTGCTGTGGGGGACGAAGGGCACGCTGTGGTGCGGGCTCACCAACCGCGGCTGGGGCTCGCTCGGCCCGAGCGAGCACGGCCTGCAGCGGCTCGTATGGCAGGACAAGGACCCGTTCGAGCTGCTGGAGCTGAAGGCCGCGCAGGGCGGCTTCACCGCGCGCTTCACCATGGACGTCGACGCCGCGAGCGCGCTGCCGGCGAACGTCGCCGTGCGCAGCTGGACCTACGACCACCACGAGGGCTACGGCTGCCCGCCGCGCGACGTGCGCACGGAAGACGTGACCGCCGTCGCGGTCGTCGCCGGCCAGCCGGCGCTGGCGATCACGCTGGCGCGCACCGAGCCATGCCGCGTCTACGAGGTCGCGGTGAAGGGCGTGCGTTCGGCGAGCGGCCAGGCGCCGCTGCACGGCATCGGCTGGTACACGCGCAACCAGGAGCCGTGAAGCCCGGTGCGCCGCCGTCGCCGACGACGTAGCCTGCGACGATGGACTGGAAGCTGATCGCGACCATCTTCGGATCCGTGTTCGTCGCCGAGCTCGGCGACAAGACCCAGCTGGCGACGATGCTGTTCGCCAGCAAGGACGGCGTCTCGCGCTGGCAGGTGTTCGCCGGCGCCGCCGCGGCGCTGGTGGTGTCGACCGCGCTCGGGGTGTTCGCCGGGAAGATGGTGTCGACGTACGTCAGCGAGCAGACGCTTAAGTACGTGGCGGGGGTCGGGTTCGTGCTGATCGGCGCGTGGACGCTGTGGAAGGCGTGAGGCAGCCGCGACGAAGCTGGTACGCCCGGCAGGATTCGAACCTGCGACCCTCGGTTCCGAAGACCGATGTTCTTCCGCTGAACTACGGGCGCGTGCCTTGCCCAGGCTACGTGCCGCGCGCTGGCGTGGCCAGTCGAGGCCGGGGCAGCCTCGCCGCCGCCTACGCTCGCGCCAGCAGCTCGACCGCGCGCGCCAGCAGCGCGACGCCGAACCCCGTGCCGCGGTCGCCGCGAAACGCCGGGAACGCCAGGTCGACGTGGCCCCAGCGCGCCTTGGTGCCGTCGAGGTGCCAGTGGATGAACTCGGCCGCACAGCTCGACTGCGCGTTGCTGCGGTTCTTGACCGAGTTGCGCATGTCGGCGATCGGGCTGCTGAACTCCGAGCGATAGAACTCCGGCGCGAACGGCAGCGGCCAGCACAGGTCGCCGGTGGCGCGGCCGGCGTGCAGCAGCGCCTGCTCGATCGCCTCGTCGTTGCTGACGACGGCGGCGTGCAGGTCGCCGGTGGCCACGCCCTGCGCCCCGGTCAGCGTCGCGGCGTCGAGCACGATGCCCGCGCCGAGCACGCGCGCGGCGTAGCTGACGCCGTCGGCGAGCAGCAGGCGGCCCTCGGCGTCGGTGTTGTTGATCTCGACCGTCTTGCCCGAGTGCAGCGTCAGCACGTCGTCGGGCTTGTAGCTCGCCGGGCCGATGGCGTTCTCGGCGAGGCACAGCAGCAGCGACAGCCGGACGCTCGGCCGGTGCGCCGCGAGCGCCAGGAACGCGCCGAGCGTCGCCGCAGCGCCGCCCATGTCGCTCTTCATCGTCTCCATCGCGCCGCGCGCCTTGAGGTGCAGGCCGCCGGTGTCGTAAGTGACGCCCTTGCCGACCAGCGCCACGTGCGGGCCGCGCGCCGGGCCGCATTGCGCCACGAGCAGCCGCGGCGCCGAGCGCGCGCAGCGGCCGACGGCGTGGATGCCGCCGAGCTTCGCGCGCAGCAGCGCGTCGCCGGCGAACTCGCGCACGGCGACGCCGCGCACGCCCTTCAGCAGCTTCTTCGCCGCCGCCGCGAATGCCGCCGGGTCGAGCTCGGTCGGCGGCATGTCGACGAAGCGCGCCGCTTCGCGCGCGCGGCCGACGATCGCTTGCGCGTGCGCGTCGACCGGCACGCCAGCGCCGCTGGCCAGCGCGAGGCCGGCCGTGAGCCGGCGTTCCTTCGGCTTGCCTGACTTGGCGGTGAACAGCGGCAGCGCGCGGCCGATCGCGTTGGCGACCGGCAGCGCGTGCTCGCGCTCGTCGACGATCACGAGCACGGCGCCCTGCTCGACGCCGCCGACGCCGCTGCCGGCGACGAGCCGCCGCACCGACTCGGCGCGCGACGGCGCGTTGTGGCGCGAAACCGCGTCGGGCAGGGCGCCGACGGTAAGGCGCTTGCCGGCCGGCGTGCGCGAGGTCGCCGCGCCGCCGAGCAGTCCGACGCTGGCCTCGGCGCCGAGGTCGTGGGCGAGGTCGGCGAGCGGCGTGCCGAGCCACTTCTGCAGCGCGCCGGCGGCGCGGGCGCGCGGGCCGAACGCGGTCTTCGGCGCGAGGACGAGCAGGTGGTCGGCGGCGGCGAGGGCCTTCGGCGTGGCGTCGAACGTGAGCTTCATCGCGGCGATGCTACGGAGGCGGCACGCGGCGCGCGACCGCGCGGCAAAGCACGGGCGGTTGGCGCGCAGCGAACGCACCGGCCAACGCGCGGACGCAGCGAAGTGCGCAGGCGGCCTCGCCGCCGTGGTGCGGCGCCGTATGGTCCATGCCGTGACGCGTTCGCGCTGGCGCGACGCTTGGTCACGGGTTCAGCGCGCCTTTGCTGGACCCGCCGCGAACGCGCGGCGGATCGCCACCGCGCGCGCGAGCCCGTCGCGCGACTGCAGCACCTTCTGCCGCACGTCGGAGGGCAGTTCGCGGCTCGCGAGGAACGCGTCGACGATGGCGAGCGCCTCGGCGCTGGCGTGCGCGTTGACGAAGCCGTCGAGCCACGCCGGCATGAAGAAGATGCGGCGGTTCTGCTTGACCCACTCGACGCGTTCGAGCGCCTGCTGCAGGTAGGGCAGCGTTCGCGCGGCTTGGCCCGGCCAGTGGAACCACGGCAGGCTGTCCTGGGTCCACTGCTCGGGCGGCGCGTCGAGCTGCAGGTACTGCTGCCAGAACGCCGCCTTGTTGGCGGCATCGGGCGCCGCCGCGCGCGCGAGGAACGCTTCCTTGCCGACGTCCTGGCCCGCGAAGCGCACGGCGAGACGCTCGAACGCATCGTCGGCGACGCCGGCGGCGAGCAGCGCTGCGGCGGCGAGGTAGGCGTCCTGTTTGCCGGGGGCGAGGCCCACGGGCAGCGGCTCGCCGCGCACGACGGCGCGGCAGAGGTCGAGCACGCGCGGGTCGGCGGCGTGGCGGGCGAGGTGGCGGAAGGTCGCGAGCTCGCGGCCGGAGCCGCCTTCGTCGCGCAACTGGCGCAGCAGCAGGTCGACGGCCTGCGCGCGCAGCGGCGCGCCGCGGGCGTCGTCGAGCCAGCGGTGCAGGGCGGGCGCCAGCAGCTCGAGCAGCCAGCTGTGCGTGTCGGCGTCGCGCTCGGCGGCGAGCCCGCGCAGCGCCATCGCCGCGAACGCCGCCGGGTCGAGTTCGGCCTCGCGCACCGCTTCGAAGCAGGCGGTGAAGGCCGTCGCGCGCTGCTGCGCGTCGGCGAGCGTGTGGGCGTGGTCGACGAGCCAGCTGCGGCTCGCGGCATCGGGCACGAACTGGCCGTAGGCGACGTCGCGCGGATTGCACAGCAGCGCCGCCGGCGCGGGCTGGCCGACGAGGCCGTCGATGGCGACGGTCGGCGCGTCGCTGCGCACGCGATGGGTCGAAGCCCTGCCGTCGGCGGCGATGGCCTGCACTTCGAGCGCGAGCGGCCACGTGCCATCGCCGCCGATCGCGCGTTGCGTCACCTCGGCGCGGATGACGCGGCCGTCCGCGCCGGCGGTCCACGCCGCGCGCACCTGCGGCATCGACGGCGCCAGCAGCCAGCGCGCCGACCAGCGGTCGAGGTCGGCGCCGGCAGCACCGGCCAGTGCTGCCGCCAGGTCGCGCCACTCGGCGGCGCCGTAGGCGTGCGTTTGCAGGTACCGCTTGAGGCCGGCGCGGAAGTTCGCCTCGCCGAGCTGCTCGTGCAGCGCGCGCAGCACCGCCGGGGCCTTGTTGTAGACGATCGGCCCGTACGCGCTCTTTGCGTCGGCGAGGTTCTGCAGCGACTGGAACACCGGCACCGTGCCGGGCGTGCCGTCGATCTCGTAGGCGCGCGGCTTGACGCGCTGGCCGAAGCGCAGCCAAGGCTGCTGCGCGGGTTCCAGCGCGGCCATCGCCTGGTAGCCGACGAACGTGGCGAAGCCTTCCTTCAGCCACAGGTCGTCGAACCAGCGCATGGTGACGAGGTTGCCGAACCACTGGTGGCAGAGCTCGTGGTAGACGAGCGTGCTTCGGCGCACGAGCTCGGCCGGCGTTGGCGCGTGGTCGAACACCAGCGCCTGCTCGCGGTAGAAGATCGCGCCGGCGTGCTCCATGCCGCCGTACGGAAAGCCGGGCAGCAGCGCGAGGTCGAGCTTGTCCCACGGGTACGGCACGTCGAACTGCTTGGCGAGCCACTGCAGGCCGTCGCGGTGCAGGCGCACGAGCGCGTCGCGGTCGACGCGCGGCAGCTGCGAAGCGCGCAGCAGCACGCGCATCGGCAGCGGCGACGTGATGCCGGCGGCGTCGGGTTGTGGCGCCTCGAACGACGCGAACGGTCCGCAGGCGAACGCGGCGAGGTACGTCGGCAGCGGCTTGCTCGGCGGGAAGGTCCAGCGGCGGCGCGGCGGGTTGGTGGCCGGCCCGGCTTCTGCCTTCGCATCGAGCCACGCGACCGTCGGCTGCGTGTTGGCGATCGCCGTCCACGCGCCCGGCAGGTCGAGCGTCCACGCGAAGGTCGCGCGCACGTCCGGCTGGTCGAAGCACGGGTACAGCCGGTGCGCGTCGGCCGGCACGACGAGCGTGTAGTAGTACGACGCGCCGTCGGCCGGGTCCTTGTAGACCGTCAGCGGCGTGCCGGTGGGCGCGACCTTGGAAGTGAACGCGGCGGTGACGGTGTTGGCGTCGACGTGCAGCAGCGCGGCCGGCAGGATCACGTGGTCGTGCACTGCCCGCAGCGTCACCGGCGTGCCGTTGACGGTGACGTCGCGCAGCGGCTCGCCCTGCCAGTCGAGCACGAGGTCGGGCGATTCGGCGGCGAGCGGCGGTTGGGCGGCGGCGACGGCGTGCGCGGTCGGCGCGGCGGCAGCGAGCGTGAACGTGATCGTCACGGTGCCGGGGACCGCGGCGGCGTCGTGCGCGAGCTGCAGGCGCAGGTCGTAGCCGACGTGCGACAGGCGGGCGGCGCGGGCGCGGGCGAGGCCGCGGTCGATGCCCGGCACCGGATCGTCGGGCGAGTACGGCGCATGCAGCGCCGCGGCGGCGCGCGGGTCGGGCTGCTGCGGCGTGGGCGGCGTGGGCGAGGCGGCGATCACGGCGAGGCAGAGGGCGGTGAGCACAGCGCGGATGTTCGTCGGCGGTCGGGCCGGCCGCCAGCGGGGTCCCAGGCATGTTCGCGTGCGCGCGAACGGCCCGCCGTTCAGCAGCGCGGCGCGAACGCGGCGTGCAGCGCGCCGACCGTGATCGCGTCGTGCGACGCGTGCCAGACCGGCTTGCCGAGTTCGAACAGGATCGCCTGCGGCGATTCGTGGCGCACGCCGCAGCGCTCGGCGATGCCGCGCGCAACCGGCCGGTCGGCGACCACGTCGACGAACAGCGTCGGCGCGTCGGGGAGGTCGGCGCGGAAGGCGGCGTACGCTTCGCGCGCCTCGGCGCTGATCGGGCACGTGGGGCTGTGCTTGAACAGCAGCACGCGCGGATGCGTTGCGAGCGCACGGTCGAAGGCGGCGAGGTCGTGCAGGATCGTCTCGGTCACGGCGACATGAAGGCGCGACCAAGGCCGGCGCGCAAGCGGAGTTCGCCGGAAGCTCGGGCCGCACCGGCCTGCGACGCGGCGGAACTCGCCACGCCGCGTCGGGCGTCGGCGCGAACGGTCCGGGGCTGCCGCAGGCGCCTGCGCTGTCCCCGACCGTCTGTTGCGGACAATCCGCGCTGTCGGCGATGCGGGTCGCCACCGCGCCTTGCCGATGGGCGTCCTGACGATGTGCTCGCTGCGTCTGTTCCTGCTGCCTGCGTCCTTGCTGCTCGCGGCCGTGTGCGCCAGCGCGTCGTCGGCGCCAGCGCGTGCAGGCCGACCGTGCGACCTCAGTCAGGATCGTCAGGATCCATCGCGTCCGCCGGCGAGTGCGCCGTCCCCGTCGCCCGCTGTTCCCGAGCCAACGGCCCGCCGAGCGCCGCCCGCCGTGCTGCGGTCGCCGGTCGAGGTCGAGGTGCTGGACTTCCCCGACCTCGTCGACGACGCGCGCGGCGGACAGGTGGCCGCGGAGCGGCAGCGACCGCGCCTGCTACCGCGCCGCCAGCGCGACGCGAAGCCGGCGGGTCGCAGCGTGCCGATCAAGGTCCACGCGCCGACGGCGGACGGCCCATGGCCGGTTGTCGTCGTCTCGCACGGCGCCGGCGGCGACCGCGATACGCACTTCGCCCAGGCGCAGGACCTCGCCGCGCACGGCTACGTCGTCGTCTGCATCGAGCACGTCGGCAGCAACCGCGATCGGCTGACCCAAGGCCTGCGGCCGCTGCAAAACCTGGACGCCATGATCCGCGACGCCGACGAAGTGCTGGCGCGGCCGCGCGACGTCGCGTTCGCGATCGACGAGGCCGAGCGTTGGAACCGGTCGCATCCCCGCTTGCGCGGCCGGTGCGACCTCGCGCGGGTCGGCGCGCTGGGGCACTCGTTCGGCGCGTTCACGACGATGGTCGTGTGCGGCATGCGGCCGGCGCTCGACTGGCTCGTGCCGCCGGTGCCGCCCGGCAAGGGCCTCGGCCCCGACCTGCGCGATGCGCGCGTGCGCTGCGGCGTCGCGTTGTCGCCGCAGGGCGTCGGCGAACCGTTCTTCGTCGCCGAGAGCTTTGCCAGCCTGCAGGCGCCGTTGCTCGGCGTCTCCGGCGACGCCGACCACCAGCAGGCCGGCCAGCCGGCGCGCAACCGGCGCGATGCGTTCGCCCGCTGGCCCGAGGGCGACCACCGCTTCGTCTGGCTGGCGAACGCGGCGCACCTCGACTTCACCGACTCGGCGGGCGCGAGCCGGCGCATGCAGGCGTCGGCGACCCGCGCCGACGTGCAGCCGGTGACCAAGCACGCGACGTTGCGGTTCTTCGACTGGCACTTGAAGGACGATGCGAAGGCGCGGGACGCGCTCACCGTCGCGGAGCTGCGGCCGTTGCTGCGCGGCGCCGTCGACGAGGTCGAGGTGCTGACGAAGTGACCTGCCGGGCCTGCGCGCGGTCGCGCAGGCTGCGCCCGGCGCGACCTTCGTCGTGGCCGCGTCCGGCGGCGCGCAACGCGTGGGCCGTACGTCGGGCGGATCCGCCCGAACATGCCGACGCGCAGTCCGCAGCACGGCGATATCCTGCTGCGATGGTGCGTCGTGACGCGACAGACGACAGAGACCCGCGAGGGCCGAAGCCGGCTGGCGCACGTCGTTCTCGATCCGCGGGAGCCAGTCCCGCCCCGGCAAGCGCCGAAGCACCGGGTAGCAGGCCCCACGTGGCACCG
>JBKDXM010000014.1:0-18140 GCA_046306335.1 Planctomycetota bacterium | reverse complement strand
GAAGAATTTTTGTCGGCTTCTGCCGAGGGCGCATTCTATCACAGCCGCTGCGGGGCTTCACGCGCAGACACAGGCTTCATCAGCGGCGGAGCGAGCATCACGGCAGATCGCCAACTTCGTGTGTCAAGTTAATGGCATTGGCCCCTGCCGACGCTGCCCTTCGGGTCAACCGCCGCATCAAGGCCCCACGAAGACGAACCACTTGTTGGCACTCGACGATAGCCGCCATGACTTGACGGCATCCAACGCGACGGGCCGCGCCTCCGTAATCAACACACTCTCTTCCTTGAATGGCTCGTCCGCACCCGGTTCAAACCACGCTGACGTCACTCGGAAGGGGCGCTGCATTCCAGGCTCGATCTCGCCATACTCACCGAACGTCTTCCGGAACGTCACCAAGTTCGAGGCATCCAAGTCCTGGAAGCGCAACAGCCGCGGCTGGTTGCCGCCAATGGCAACGTCGTAGACACGACGCCCGGCAGCCCCTGGGCTAGGAAGCACAGCCGTCATACGCAGCACGTCCTGGGCGGTGCCGTCGATGATCACATTGGACAACTCCGTCGTCCAAGCGACCTGCGACCATCTCGGAATCCGGAAGGGGCCCTGCACCCAATCCACGAGAGGCAGCGCCTCCATTGCAATCGTCGCCAAGTTGAGGAACAGATCCGGACGACTGCTCGCGAAGGCACTGTAGAAATCGGATCCCACCTGCCCCACGAACAGCGCTTTGTGATCGTACGACAAGTCGATCGCCAAAGCAGCCTCTTCGCCATCGGATCCGTACAGTGACGTACTGGTCACGGCGAATCGACCATCGCCCGCGACCCTCCCGACGACGTCGTACTCGAATGAGCGCGGGTTCGCACCGCCGTACTTGACGATGACGCGCGCGATCAACCCTTCAACGGCTGGCAAGGGAGGAGCCGACAACCACAATTCACGCATCGGCGACGCCAAGTCCCCCGCAGGCATGTCCTCGAGCGGAGCGAACCAACCCGCGATCAGCTGTGGATCAGCGGGCGGCAACTGCGCGTCTGGACTACCAAACCAACCTACGTACGCGCCGCGCGCCTCGCCGTGTCGCACTTCACCCTGGGTGCTCTTCTTGCCTGTTCGGCATTCGACCGGCTTCGCCGACCAAGTGAACGTCTGATTGGCCAACTTGGGCGCCTTGCAGGACATGAGCTTGAAGGCCTCCGCAACCGTCGCCGGCACTGCGAAGCCAGCGGCGGGACAGACATCTCCATCAGGTCCGAAGTTCTTGAGCGCCACCTTGTTAGCCGTTGGATTGCAGCAGTGCCCCACCAGCTGGCCACCGCACTGAAACACGTCATCTGCACGCCAGGTATATGCAGACGGACAACTCGCAGGCGAGCTGATCGTGACCCCGAGCACACTGATCGTGAACTGCGCACAGGCTGCCGTCTGCGTCGAGCCAGGCTGAACCCCCGACGGAAAGAGGAGAGTGCGGCCCTGATTCGGGCACGGGTCTGGACACCGAAGGGCCTGCGCTTCGGCTGCCGTCGTCGACAGCAACGTCGACAGCGCGAGCAGAACCCTGCTGAGCAGTCGCTTGCTGCTACGACGCACGCGACACGAGAAGGGGAGAAGGAGAGAAGGAGAGAAGGTCCCGGTCAAGCGCGTACTCCCTGGTAAAGCCAACGTAAGGACGTTGACGGTTGTGACGTGTACACACAGACGCTCGAAATGCAAGAGGCATCAATCTGCTTCAGGGTGGCATCTTCAAGCGCGGTCCGTTCCGGAGGGGGCGAGCGCAACATCGTCAGGGTCAATTCCTCATCGCGAACGATGATTGACGTCAACAGAACGCACTGGGTCGTACCATGCTTGTCGATTCGAATTTTTCCGCTAAGGGCCCGCTCGAGGTCCGAATGGAACTCATTTTTTGGCGCGCCGCATTTCTTGGGTCATCCGAGTGGATGTCCGATCGAAGGCGCTACAGCCTCTTTGCGACGCCGAGCGCTTTGCCTTGCCATGACGGCAACCGCCGGATTGCGCCCCGCGAAACGACATGCAGACACAAACGCATCGACCACTGATGGCTCGAAGGTCGCCACGACAAGCCGCCGACAGCAGCGACGATTCCACCGTGGCGCCCCAAGGCACCGATCGGCATTTCTTGCTGACGGCGATACCTTGCCGCTCGCAACCGAAGCCGCAACCGAACTCATCGCACGCCGACGCCATCGCTCTGCGCCGACGGGCGTGCGCCGACATGCCGGGCTAGCATCGCGCGCCCACCGCATGAGCCTTCGCGCGCTGCTGGTCCCCGTCCTGTTCGCCGCCGCGTGCGCCGCGCCCGAGCCGGCTGCTGCGCCCGACGCGCTCGATCGCTACGTGCGCGGCGAAATGCAGGCGCGCCGCATTCCGGGGCTCGCGCTCGCCGTCGTGCAGCGCGGCGAGGTCGCGGCGCTGCGCTGCTACGGCCTCGCCAACGTCGAGACCGGCACGCCGGTGTGGCCGGAGACCAAGTTCGCCGTCGCGTCGCTCGACAAGCAGTTCACCGCCGCGATGGTGCTGCTGCTCGAACGCGACAAGAAGCTGTCGCTGGAGGATCCGATCGGCCTGCACCTGCTCGATGCGCCGTCGGAGTGGTCGGGCATCCGCATCCGGCACCTGCTGACGCACACGTCGGGCATGCCCGACGACTGGCTCGAGACGCACGATGGCCGCGGCTTCGTCGACTACACCACCGAGCAGCTGTACCGGCACGCGCGCACGCGGCCGCTGCTGTTCGCGCCCGGCAGCGGCTGGTCGTACAGCGACCAGGGCTACTTCCTGCTGTGCCTGATCGTCGAACGCGCCGGCGGCGTGCCGTACGCGCAGGCGCTGCGCCAGCGCATCCTGGCGCCGCTCGGCATGGACGGCGTCGTCGTCGCCGCCCCGGACGCGATCGTGCCGCAGCGCGCCGCCGGCTACCTGCTGCAGGACGGCCAGCTGCGCAACAACCGCCGGCTCGTCGACTACGGGCTGTGGAACGACCTCGCCGCGACGGTCGGCGACTTCGTCACGTGGGACCGCGCGCTGCGCGACGGCGCGCTGCTGACGCGCGACGAACTGGCGCGCGCGTGGACGCCGGCGCGCCTGGACGGCGGCGAGGTCGCGCACGCCGCCGACGACCTCGCCGGCTACGGCTTCGGCTGGATGGTCGACACGTTCCGCGGCCGCCGCGTCGTCCAGCACAGCGGCTTCACCGGCGTGTTCTTCCTGCGGCTGCTCGACGACGACCTGTCGGTGGTCGTGTTCACCAACCTCGAACGGCCGTCGGGCAGCGCGCCGCGCGGGCTCGCGCTCGGCGTCGCCGGCCTGTTCGCGCCGACCGCGCCGTGGGCGAACCTGCCGCCGAAGCCGGACGCCGTCGCGCCCGCCGTCGCCGCCATGCTGTGCGACGAACTGGCGCGGTGGCAGCGCGGCGAATGCGCGGCGGCGCGCTACGCCCCCGACGGCGAAGCGCGCGGGCGCGAGATCGCGGCGGCGATGCAGAGCGACCTCGGCCGCATGGGCGCGATCACCGACGTCGCCGTGCTCGACGACGAACGCACCGACGAAGGCCAGCTGGTGTACCTGCGCGCCGAGTGCGAACGCGGCACGCTGTTCGTGCGGGTGCAGTGCGACGCCGGCGGCCGCATCCTGCGGGCGCGCGGCGACCGGCTGTAGCGCGCCACCGCGGCGACCTGCCCGCGCGCCCGCCCGCACCGCTTCGTCGCAGGCGCGCAACCGCGGGCTTTCCCGCTGGCGCGGCGCGCCGCCGCTTCGTCCGATGCGGCGACGATGGCCTCGTCGAAGCACCTCGCGCTCGCGCTCCTGACCGCCGCTGCGACCGCCGCCGCGGCCTACCCGTGGCTGCTGCGGCGCGCGCCCGCGCCCGGCGCCGCGCCCGCCGCGTCGCCGGTCGAGGCGGCCGGTGAAGGCTCCCATCCGCCGCGCGTGCTCGACGCCGACACACAGATCACGCTGCCCGAAGGCTTCGACGCCGAGATCGTCTACACGGTGCCGCCCGAACAGGGCTCGTGGGTGGCGATGGCGTTCGATCCCAAGGGCCGGCTGATCGTCAGCGACCAGGACAGCCAGGGCGTGTTCCGCGTCACGCTGCCGGCGGTCGGCGCGACGGACGCGGCCATGCGCGTCGAGAGCCTGCCGGGCTTCCCGTACGACCCGGTGCCGTGGGGCAAACGCACCGTAGGCGGCGCGCTCGGTTTCCTGTGGGCCTTCGACAGCCTCTACATGTCGTCGATGAAGGGCTTCTTCCGCGTCCGCGACACGAACGGCGACGACGCCTTCGACGAGTTCACGAAGATCCGCGACCTGGAGATGGGGTACGAGCACTCGGCGCACTCGATCGTGCTCACCGAGGACGGCAAGGGCCTGTACCTCGTGTCGGGCAACCACTCGCGGCCGCCGGCCGGCACGCGCAGCCTGCAGCCGCCGGTGTGGCGCGAGGACTCGCTGCTGCCGACCATCCCCGATCCGACCGGCCACGCCGTCGGCATCCAGCCGCCGGCGGGCTGGATCTGCCGCATCGCGCCCGACGGCACGGACTGGACGATGGTCGCGTCGGGGCTGCGCAACGCCGTCGACCTCGCGATCAACCGCGAAGGCGAGCTGTTCACGTTCGACTCCGACATGGAGTTCGACGTCGGCAGCCCGTGGTACCGCCCGACGCGCGTCAACCACGTCACGTCGGCGAGCGAGTTCGGCTGGCGCGCCGGCTCGGCGCCGTGGCCTGACTACTTCGCCGACAGCCTCGGCTCGGTTTGCGACGTCGGCCCCGGCTCGCCGACCGGCATCGCCTTCGGCCACCACTCCAACTGGCCGGCGTGGTGCCAGGACAAGCTGTTCCTGTGCGACTGGACGTTCGGGACCATCTACACGCTGGACATGGTCGAGGACGGGTCGAGCTACAAGGGCACGACGCGCGAGTTCCTCACCGGCTCGCCGCTCAACATCGCGGCGATGCGCTTTGGGCCCGACGGCCACATGTACTTCCTCGTCGGCGGCCGCAACACCAGCTCGAAGCTCTACCGCGTGCGCTACACCGGGCCGAAGGACGACGGCGTCACGAAGCGGCTGCTCGCCAACCAGGGGCTGCGCGACCAGCGCCGCGCGCTCGAAGCCTTCCACGGCAGCAACGCCGGCGGCGCTGCGGCGGTCGCGGCGGCGTGGCCGTATCTGGCGCACGACGACCGCGCGCTGCGCTACGCCGCGCGGCTCGCGATCGAGTGCCAGGACCGCGCGCTGTGGCAGGAGAAGGAGCTGGCCGAGACGGCGCCGCGCGCGGCGATCCACGCGCTGATCGCGCTCGCGCGCCACGGCGAGCCGGCGCTCGCGGGCCGCGCGCTCGCCCGGCTGTGCGCGCTGCCGTTCGAGACGCTCGGCCGCGACGACCGGCTGGCGCTGCTGCGCGCGGTGTCGCTGTGCCTGCTGCGCCTTGGCCCCATCGCGCCCGCCGACGCCGACGCGGTGGTCGCGCGGTGCGAGCCGTTCTATCCGGCCCACGACGAACGCGTCGACGCCGAGCTCAGCCGCGTGCTCGGCCACCTCGGCGCGCCGACGGTGGTGACGAAGACGCTCGCGCTCATGGACGCGACGACGACCAAGGCGCTGGCGTACGACACGGCGCTGCTGACGCGGCACGAGTACGGCGACGCGATCCTGAAGGCGATGGCCAACACGCCGAACGTGCAGAACATCCACTACGCCGCCGCCATGCGCCGCGTGCAGGCCGGCTGGACGCTCGCCGACCGCAAGCGCTACTTCGGCTGGCTCAACGACACGCTGCAGAAGGACGGCGGCAAGAGCTTCGCCGGCTACGTTCGCGCGATCCGCGAGGACGCGATCGCGCATCTGCCGCCGGCCGACGCCGCCGCGGTGTCGTGGCTGCTCGGCGACGTCGCCAAGGTGGACGTCGGCAAGCTGCCGACGCCGAAGGGCCCGGCCGGCGGCTGGACGACGGAGACGGCGCTGGCGCTGTTCGCCGACGAGCTCGCCGGCCGCGACCACGACAACGGCAAGCGGATGTTCGCCGCCGGCCGCTGCGTCGCCTGCCACCGCTTCCGCGGCGAAGGCGGCTACGCCGGGCCCGACCTCGGCTCGCTCGGCAAGCGCTTCACCGTCCGCGACATCCTGGTCGCGATCTGCGAGCCGAGCCAGTCGATCTCCGAGCAGTACATGGCCAGCAAGGTCACGCTGCGCGACGGCGCCGTGCGCTACGGCCGACGGATCTGGCGCAACGAGCAGGAACTGGCGCTGGCGATGGACCCGTACGACCTCGGCACGCTGACCAGGCTGCCGGCGGCGGACGTCGCCAACATCGAGGCCTCGCAGGTCTCGCTGATGCCGCCGGGCACGATCGCGGCGATGGGCAAGGACGAAGTGATGGACCTGATCGCGTACCTCGTCTCGGGCGGCGACCGCAAGCACAAGGCCTTCCAGTCGCGCTGACCCGGCGGGCCTCACTCGCCGCCGGACTCGGCCTTCGCCTTCTCGGCCTGCGCGCGCTGCTGCGCTGCCTCCGCCTTCGCCTTCGCGCGCGCCGCTTCCTCCGCCGCGCGGTTGTCGTCGAGCGACTGGCGCAGGAAGGCGATGTCGTCGTCGGTCAGGTTCTTCTTGATCGCCTGCAGCATGGTCACGAAGTGCGCGACCTCGGCGGGCTGGTACGGGAAGCCGGTGTTGCCCTGCGGCCCGGTGCTGTGCGCCAGCTGCTTGCCGTCGCCGTCGAGGAACACGAACCACGGGATGCCGCCGTCGCCCGGGCCGGCCGCGGCCATCTGCGCCTTCTTGAGTTCCATGCCGCCGGCCATGCGGTCCTCGTCGACCTTGACGTCGACGAAGTCCTTGCCGAGCCGCGCGGCGACCTCCGGCCGCGCCATCCACGCCTCCAGCTTGTGGCACCAGCCGCACCACGGCGCGCC
The DNA here is from genome assembly GCA_046306335.1 of Planctomycetota bacterium. Classification (GTDB taxonomy): domain Bacteria; phylum Planctomycetota; class UBA1135; order UBA1135; family UBA2386; genus UBA2386. The sequence continues at coordinate 11,208 of JBKDXM010000014.1, read as the reverse complement.
GAAGTGCAGGAACGCGACCTTCTGCTCCTTCTTGGCCTGGGCCAACGCCGCCGCCAGCACGTCGGCGGCGACGAGCGGCTTGGCCTCGTGCTGCTTCAGGAAGGCGAGCAGCTTGCCGGCGTCGTGGCCGTTCTTGCCGTCGACCTTGGTCTCGAACGGCTCGGTGTCGGCGTGCGTCAGCGGCTTGCCATCGGCGTCGAGCACCGTCAGGTACGGGATGCCCTTCCAGCTCGCGCCGAGCTCCTTGGCGACGTCCATGTGCTTGTCGAAGCGGCCGACGTCGACGTGCACGACCTGGTACTCGTAGCGCAGTTCGCGCGCGAGCTTCTCGTCGGACTGCATCGTGCCCGCGAGCCACTTGCACCAGCCGCACCAGTTGGCGCCCCACTGCACGAGCACGCGCTGGTTGTCGCGCTTGGCGATCGCGACGGCGGCGGCGATCTGCGCGCGCGCGTCGGCGGCCTCGTCGTAGACCGGGGCCGCGGCCGCGGGCTTGGGTTTCGGGGCGGTCGCCGGCTCCTGGGCGCAGAGCACGGCGGCGAGCGGCAGGGCCGCGAGGAACGACGCGAGGCGTTGGGGCATGGCCATGCCGCAACGGTAGCGGGGCAGCCGTCGCGGCAGCAGCCTCGCGGTTGCTCGCCGCGTAGCATGTGCGCCGCGCGCCCCGGCCTCGGCCATGACCCCAGCCCCACCCTTCCGGCAGATCTTCTGGCAGACGTGGCGCGACCTCGTGTTCGTGCACTGGGCCGTCGACCCGGCGGTGGTGGCGCCACTGCTGCCGCCGGAACTGGAAGTGGACACGTTCGAGGGCAAGGCCTACGTCGCGCTCGTGCCGTTCTTGATGACCGGCATCCGCTGCGTCGGCCTGCCGCCGATTCCCGGCACGTCGCGCACGCTGGAGACCAACGTGCGCACCTACGTGCGGCGGCGCGGGGTGGCGCGCGAGCCGATCCCGGCGGTGTGGTTCCACAGCCTCGAAGCCGCGAGCTCGCTGGCGGTGCGGGCCGCGCGCTGGGGCTTCGGGCTGCCCTACTTCAAGGCGACGATGCGCTACGAGCGCGCGACGGCGACCGACGCCGCGGCGCGCGCGCTCGCCACGCGCGTCGCGACCAGCGAACGCCGCTGGCCGCAGCCGACGCCGGCGCGCTCGCTGGTCGACGCGACGTTCGCCGCCGACGCCTCGTTCGCCCCGGCGCGACCGGGCACGCTGGAGCACTTCCTCGTCGAACGCTACGCGCTGTACGCGCAGCGCGGCCGCACGCTGCTGCACGCCGAGGTGCGGCACGCCCCATACCGGATCCGCGCCGGCGCGCTGCGCGCAGTCGACCCGGGCCTCGTCGTCGCGGCCGGCGTGCCCGCGGAAGCACTCGCCGGCCCGGCGCTGGTGCACGAGGCGCAGGACGTCACCGTGCGCATCGGCGCGCCGCGGGCGGTGCGGTAGGGCGCGGAACAGCTTGCGACCAACGCTGTTCCGTGTCGCCGCTAGCGATCCGCGTCCCGCTCACGGCACCACGATCGTGGCCTGCTCGCCGTCGGCGACGATGGCGAGCGTCGCCAACTCACGCATGCCTTGTGGTCCCTCGTGCAAGACCTTGAACGCACCCGTAGGCGCCGGATCCAAGATGATGCGGCCGGATTCGTCCGCGGTGTAGGTCCGCCATCGCCCCAAGGCCCTCTCCACATCCAGCGTGACCTGCAGACCCGCCATCGGTTGCCTGTCCGTGTTCACCAGGCGAAGCACGCCCCGGCGCTTTTGCGGGACGAGCGTGACCGAACGATCGCCAGGCGGCAGATCGACCACGTCGCCGAAGTCGAACCATGTGGGCGGCTGGGTGGCCACGCCGGGCACCACGATGCGCGCGTGGTAGCTGCCACTCGGCGCACGGACCCGGAAGGCACCATCGCTTCCGATCGGGACCGCGATGTCCACGCGGCCGTTGACGAGCGACAGCATGCAGCCGCGCGCCATCAAGTCGGGCGGCAAGACGGCAAAGCCCCTGACGTTGGCAGGCACGACCCAATCGGCCGCGAAGTCCATCCGCAGTGCGGGTGTCGCGGCCACGACCGTGCCGAGGTCGCCGTGCACACCCGGTCCAAGCAGTCGCACGCGCCACTCCCCGACGGCCAGCCCATCGGCCTCGAACGCGCCATCTGCGCCAAGTTCACATGGCCGCGCCTGAGCCTCTGGCATGCCGACCGGAAGCAGCACGACGCGCCATCGGTCGCCCTGTGAGCGGCCGAGCGCGTCGACCCACATGAAGTCGACGGCGGCTTGCGGCACGACCCTGCCTTGGATGGAGCCACCACGCCGCACCTGGAGCCGCAGAATCTCGCCGTCGACCAACGTGGCGCCTGTCATCGCCTGCGGCACGCACCCCGGACCGCGAACCACGATGTCCATGGGCGTTCCCGCCGTGGTGACCATCTGCAGCCGCCCAGTGGCGTCCGTGATCCCGGAACCCAGGGGACGCAGCAGTCCGGTCGAAGGCGCATCGCCCGCGTCGATGGCAATGCCCTCGACGGCCCGCATCCACTCGACGTTGCACGCAGAGACCGGCACATCGACCTCGTCGACGACGAGCAATTGGCCTCGCAACACCGGGGGCAAGACGATCGGTATCTCGATCCCGCCCGTCGGTGGCACTTCGACGTCCCTTTCGACGCTGGCGGCGACATCGGACGCCCCGGCGTCGATGCGCAGGATGGATCGGCCGGGCGGCACGCCCGCCAGCGTTGCTACCCCGGTTTCGCTCCTGCAGGTCGTCGAGACATCGCGCACGCCGTCCGGTCGACCTTGCCATCGGCACGATGCACGGAACTCCGGCACCGGGTTGCCTTCGGCGTCCGTCACGCGAACGCGAACAGGGTCGCGTCGGCGGAACCGGACGTCCAACCCGTCGTCCCCCCAACGAACCAGTTCCTCCGACCATCCGTGCGCGACCTCGGCAACGCCGTCGTAGTCGCGGACCATGAGGCGAAACTGCGCCACCTTCGGCGCATCCGAACGACGGACGAGCCAGAATCGCCCCTGATCGTCGGTCTTCGTGAACATCGCCTCGGCGGATTGGTCCTCCGTGCCGACATAGACACCCGCAAGCGCGCGCCCGAGGGTGTCCGTGGCCCGACCACGCAGTTGCTCCGAATCTCTCGGCAGGACGACCGCCACCTCTGCGACATCGCCTGCAGCCACCACGAAGTCGGCGAAGGCGCTCCGGCTGAACGGCGTCCGTGGCTGAACGCGCCACGAGCCGACTTCGAGGTGGGGGATCGAGAACCTGCCGGCAGCGTCGGTCGTGGCAGTTCGCATGCCGCACGACTGCCACGCGCTCCCTGCAGGCACGGAGTCGGCATCAGGACGTACGACGACGACCTCGACGCCCTCCATGGGCTCGCCACCCGGCATATGCACGGCTCCGACGACGCCGCCGACGCGCACCAGTGGAATGACGCCCAGATCCACGACGGACAAGCGCGGCAAGGCACCGGACCAACGCACCGACTGGTAACCCTGGCACTCGACGAGCAGCGTCGCAGGCGCTGACGACCAAGGCGCCGCGCAGAAGAGCCGGCCGTCCGCATCGGCCTGGAAATCGATCGCACCGTCGACGTCGCCCTGCATGCGGGCCCGTGCGGAGCGCAGTGGCAGCAACGACGTGACGTCGACTGCTTCGAGTCGGACCAGGACCGTGCTGCCATCGGTTCGGGCAAGCGCTTGCACCCGCTCCCCAGCACCGCTCCCCGGCACCGCGCCTGCGTCGGCACCACGACGTCCGCCGGCGACGTTCAGGAGGGGAGCATCCGCGCCGGTCGACTCAGGTACATGCGCCTCGACCGACAGCGCACGCGACCCGTGCATCGCCGCGCCCAGCCCCAAGAAGGCAAGCAGTCCCAACAGGGCAAGACCGACCAGCGCGATCCGACGCTTCATCGTCTGCATCGAGGCACCTCGACAAGACAGCTATGGGCCGAGGACGCGCCCAGGATGCGGTGACCACCATCGGGCGCCCACGCAGCATGGCCTTCCGGGCAGGATGCACTCTGCGTCACGTGATGATGTGGTCGTTCTCGAAGATCGTGAATGCGTTGCCCTGCTTGTCCGTGATGCGCTTCTTCGGCGGCACCTTGAACTTCCGCGAAGTGCCAGCGGACACCTTTACGGTGGTCCCGTCGATGTCGGTGACCTCTACGTCGTCAGAACCTGCCGCAACTTCGTAGGACCGGTCCCCGGTCGTCGGATCGATGCTCCCCCACTTGATCGTTGCCGAGCCGACGTTTGCAGAGCCTTGTGCTGCAAGTGGCGCAGCGAGCGCCAGCGCCCCGATCAGGAGGGAAGGAAGGAAGGAAGGCCTGTCATGCTTCGCATCGGCGCAGCATGTCGCACAGGACGTCCGTCGTCAACGCGACATGGCCACGTCAGTTCGATGCATCGACGACCACCTGCGTCCACGGCGCTCGCGCTCGCGCGCATCATTGCGTCGCCCTTGCCGATGCGAAGCGGGTGACAGCCGAAGTCGCGCGTTCACCCCGGCGCAGCCCGGTACGCTGGATCGCTATCTCGTCGAACGCCACGCGTTGCATGCCCAGCGCCACCGCACGCCGAGGGCCGGCACGCGCCGTGCCGGATCCTCACCGGCTCGCTCGCGCCCGGCTAGAGATACCGGAACCCGCGCCAGAGCTCGATGGTCTGGGGGAAGCGCACTGCCGCGAAGCGATAGACGTCGCGGTAGTGGCGGGCGATCCCTTCGCAGACGGCGTCACCGAGCGGCGCGGCCTTCTCGCTGACGTTGAACTTCTTCTCCATGTGGGCGGGCGTGAAGGGCACGCAGCAGAACGCGGAGAGGGCGGCGAGGCGATCCGGGGTGAACATCTCTTCGTAGATGCCGAGATGGACGTCGCGACCCGGCAGGACCGCCTCGATCTCGCCAACCGTCACGTCGTAGCGGCCGCGCAGTTCGCTCAACCTCGTCTTCGCCCACAGGAGCACGCCCTCGTCGTCGACCCTGGTGTGCCCGTGCGCGTTGCGACTCTCCATGCGCGCGGAACTCCAGCAACGCTCGATGGGGTCCCGCATGAGGAAGACGGCCTTGGTCGCCACGCCCAGCCGCGAAAACCCCTCGTGGATCATGCCCAGCACGCCCCGGTCCAAGCCGGAGTAGAGCGGCGTGATGTCGCACGTGATGCCCTTGCCTTGCTGGCGCATCAGGTCGTCGAAGTAGCCGAAGTAGTTGTCCGGCGACTGCTGCAAGAAGAAGCGGACCCTGTTCTCAGAGCTGCGTTCGCATTCCGCTCGCGACACGACCATGTGGGCCATCTCCGGAATGCGCAGCGCGTCCCAGACGTGGTACTCCTTGATGCCGTCCGTCGCGACCAGCCCTGACGTCGCGAGGTAGTCGTGCAGCCACGTCGTGCCGGCTTTCTGTGCGCCGAGGCCCAGGAGGAAGGTTCGCTGACTCGCGGCAGATGAGGTCAAAGGCGGAGTCCGTTGCGGCGCGGGCCATCCTAGGAGTCGGCGTCACGGAACGCGCGCCGATCCGGTGCGCGGATTCGCGGCCGGGGCGAAGACGACGACCGGAGGCGAATCGGTCGATTCGCCGAGGATCGGCGGCGAGCTCCCGGACGTGAAGACGCGTGCCGGGCGGCGCAGCCTGTCGTGACGCAGACTCCGAGGAGTCGGCGTCACGGAACGCGCGCCGATCCGGTGCGCGGATTCGCGGCCGGGGCGAAGCCGACGACCGGAGGCGAATCGGTCGATTCGCCAAAGCTCGGCGGCGAGCTCCCGGACGTGTAGACGCGTGCCGGGCGGCGCAGCCTTTCGTGACGCAGACTCCGAGGAGCATCGGGCCGGATTGGAACGCAGACCTTCCCGCCATGAGGATCGTCCGCGCTGACGACTCGCGGCATGGAAGGTCCGCCGGCGTGCGCAGCGGGCAGGCAGGATCGGCCCGATGGCTTGGGGCCGGCCTTGGTCGCAGGCGTCCCTGCGAGGCCTGCGCCGTCCATGGCACGCTGGACGTCAGCGACACCGCTGGGTCTCCCATCCCACGGGACACCCGCGCGATCGCAGCCGGCATCCTTCCAACATCCCGGATCCGAGCGACCGTCCCGCCGCCGACGACGACGAGCGCCGCCGCCGCTGCCGGCCGGCGCGGCGCGGCCGACGTGGCGACGCTGGTCGGTCGGCAAGTCGCGGCAGGCGGCCGTCGCCGGCCTCGCGCTCTGCGCCGCAGCCCTGATCGCATGCGCGATGGCGACGACGATGTCCGGCGGACGCCGATGGCCCGGGTCGCGCGACCGGTGGCGTTCGCCGACCGCGCGTGGGCAGGACTGCCGCGGTCGTCCACCGTGCCGCACGCATGCCTCGCTCCCATTCGCACGTGGGGTCGAAGCGCGGCGACCACGCCGATGCTCCCCGCGACTGGAGGACCGGACATCCCGCAGGCGCCGGGCACGATCGACTCCGGTTCGACGGGCGGACTGCCGAAGAGTCCCACAGGTTGCCCCCGCGACCCAAGGAGCCTTGCCATGAGCAGTTCGTCGACCGTCACCCCCCCGTCGTCGCACGTCGCCCGCACGCGTCCGGCCACGACGGATTCGGTCGCCATCTACGACGCCTACCGACGCATCACGGGCGGCATCGAAGGCTGGTTCTTCGACGGCGCGGTCGCGGTGTGGGATGCGCTGCTCGCGTGGCAGCAACGCCGCCGCATCCACGGCAACATGCTGGAGATCGGCGTCCACCACGGCAAGTCCGCGGCGCTGATGGCGATGTACGCCGAACCGGGCCAGAAGGTCGTGCTGGTCGACTACGAGTTGAAGCCGGGCCCGATCGAACAGGCCCTGCAGGCCGCGCAGCCGGACCCCGGCGTCGAGTTCCTGACCGTGCACGGCGATTCGCGCGACCTGCCCGCCAGCCAGCTGGCGCAGAAGACGCGCCGCTCCTACCGGTGGATCCACATCGACGGCGAGCACACCGGCGGCGCGGTGGCCAGCGACCTCGCCACGGCCAACCAGTTGCTGGCCAAGGACGGCGTCGTCGTCGTCGACGACTTCTTCTCGTGGCTCTATCCGCAGGTCACCGAGAGCGTGCTGCGCTACGTGCGGGAACGTCCCGACGACTTCGCGCTGTTCCTGTGCGGCTTCAACAAGGCGTACCTCGCGCGCCCGCACTTCGTGCACGAGTACCTGCGCATGTGCGCCGAGGAACTGCCGGGCGCGCTCGCTGCACGCGGCCAGCAGACGACCGTCGGCAAGACCACGTTCCCGGCCGAGATGAACACGTTCGGCGTCGGACCCCGCTTCCAGGACAAGGCCTTGCGCGGGCCGGACTGGGACGACCGGACCATCCGCTACTGAGTCGACCGCGGCGGCCCGAGGCCAGCGTTCGTCGCCGCGCCGATCGCTGGTGCGCGGCGGCAGCGGCGGTCGGCTTGGTCGTCTTCGTGCGCGGGGCAGGCATGGCGCGCTGCGTCGTGCCCGCCGGCGCATCCGTCACGCCGCCGGGCCCTGGCCGGCAGCCGGCGCCGGCACGGGCTCCGGCGGGTGCGCCGAGGCCGGCGTCTCCTCCCCCGCGCCGGCTTCTGCTCCCGCCGCAGCAGGAAGAACCACAGCGGCACGAGCAACACCGCCAGCAGCGTCGCGGCGATCATGCCGCCGAGCACGCCGGTGCCGATCCTCTACGCCCCGCGGCACGATCCCGGACGAGCCAACGTGACGACGCCGGACACGTGCGACCGCGCGGCGACCGCTCCGCTGGGCAATCACCGCACGCGGACCTGCTGGACGAACGCGGGAGCACCGACGCGCGGCGGGCGGCAGCCGCCGACGACCAACCATTCCCATGGCACGACGTCCTCGGCAGCGGGCTCGCCGAGGACGAGCGACATCGGATGCACTTGCCTTGCACCGCTCGCTTCATCCGGCGCACCTTCGCCCGCGGCGCGTGCCTCCGACCACAAGAGCTCCCTGCTTTCGAACACCTCCGGGCATGCTGTTCGCGGCAGACGCAGCCAATACCAGCAACCGTCGACCAACGCAGGATGCGAGTGCTCGGCCAGTTGTTCCTCCGCCTGCCACGCGAGGATCGGAGCCGCCCGCACAGGGTACGCGTCGAAGGACGGTCCGACCCGATCGAATGCATGCACCATCGCGTCCAGCATCGCACCCTCGAGTTCAGCCCACGGCGCGTCGTCGTGCACCGCTGCAGCGGCAAGGCGCCTTTCGATCGCGTCGCGTTGCGCAGCGAGCCGAGGGGCGATCCTGCCGGCATCCGTCGTCAGCCACAGCGCACAGGAGCCGACAGCAGCGGTTGCCTCCCGCACTGTCATGGCCGCTGCTGCGAGGCTGACGGATGCGACTCCGTTGCCCGGGGAATCGACTCGGGCGCACGCACCGAGGACGGCGCACTCCGAGACCGCGAGCATCCGCTTCCTGGCTACCTTCGCGCCACCAACACGATCGGTCCCACCGTGTCGCCCCCTCCATCGGCCACGACGACCCGCGTCACCACTGGCTCGCCACCCTCGTCGACCCACACCTCGTACGTCCCGGGCGCGAGGTGCTTGAACTCGAACTCGCCACGCGCCAAACCAGGGGTCGACTCACTGGAATCTGCAGCAGACCGCGTGCTGCTGGTCCCAGGAACCTCTGCATGCTGGAGTGCGATCGTCGCGCCTGCGACCGCGTTGCCCAGCGAGTCCGTGACGCGACCCGCGATGCGATTGCCGGCCCGCAACCGCAGCACGACGCCCTCGTCCGGGCAGCGGAACGACAGCGCTCGCAAGGGGCCGCCGAGGTACTGCAGGTTACGGCCCTGGATGCCCTCGACCTCCACGTAGCAGAAGACATCGCCGACGGGCAGGCCGCGGATCGTGAACCATCCCGCGGCATCGGTGACGGCGTGCTTGAAGGTGCCGAGGTGCGAATCCGAACGCCAAATTGCATTCACGACGAGGTTCGCGAGCGGCAGGGAGCCGTCATCGAGCACGCGACCACGCAAGACCCCTTGCGAACGCTGTGCGCTCACCACGTGTTCCGCGTGCGCGCCTGGCGCGAGCACGACGGCGTCCGGCAAGGCGTGGAGCCAATCCGACTCCGTCGGGAAGCTGGCCCAAACGGCATAGTCGCCGGATGGCAAGTCTTCGAACCTTGCGCTGCCGTCAGCATCGACATCGACGTGCTTCACGACATCGACCAAGCCTGCGATGCTGAGCGGACCGCGCAACGTGATCGCCACCGCGCGCTCGGCGACGGCCGTGGGCAAACGCACCGACAACGCAGCCAGCCTCGTCATCCGCAGTTCGATCTCGGCATACCGATCGAGGTGCATTTCGACCGAATGGCTGACGTCGGGCGAGGATACGCGGCCGCGCACCGCTGCTGTCGCATGCAACCGGACGGGCAACGTTCCCGCTGGCAGATTCGTGAACTCCACCCAGCCGGCCGCATCGGTCGCAACGGCGGGTGTCTTGTAGCATTGAGGTTCGACGAGCACATCGGCGATCGGCGCACCGACGTCGTCGCACACGTGGACCCGCAGGTGGGCCCGCCGGGGGGCCAACTTCATCGTGTGCGCTTGGGCGCGGTCATCGCGCACGGACACCTCCAACCAGTCGGAGGAGAACTCGCGCTTTGCTAGCGCCTTGTTGGCCACCACGGTCCACGGCGCTGCTGCCGGCGGCAGGAGGAACCGCGCGACTCCTTCGGCATTCGTTGTCCCGCTGCGGAACCGGCCCCCGGCCACCATGCTATTCGCGGTCAACTCGACATCGATCCCTGGCACCGGACGTCCGTCTGCGTCGACGACCTGGAAGTCGACCGGTGCCAGCGCCTCCTTGCGCTCGGCAGGTTCGACCAGCGAAGGAAGCGCGGCCGGGACATCGACCGGCGCCGCAGCAGTCGGCGCAGGCCAGCGTGCATCGCCCTGCACGGGCGCGACCCCGTTGCCAGACCCGCCGAAGACCATCGCTCCGAGCGCAAGGAGCACGACGAAACCAGCAGCGAGCACTTCGCGTCGGACTCGTCGCGCACTGCTCACAGCATTCGCCAACGCAGCGTCACCGACTGACCAGGCTGCAACTCCACGATCCGCACGGCAGCAAACAACGACTTGTTCGGTTCGTCGATGCGCACGAGATAGACGTGGCCGAGTTTCGCTTCCGCCGTTGCCGCGCCGCGCGCGCGCCCTTGCAGCGATATGCCTGCTTCCGGCACCGACGACTTCTCGCTGCTGGTGTCGAACACCACGCCATCGCGGAGCTGCAGGAAGGGCAGCACCGACGACGACGTCGAGCGGGTGCGCACGTCGCCGATGTCCTGGATCACACCTTCCGATCCGCCTTGGATGCCGACCACCAGCGCGTTCTTGGTGAAACGGTCGTACGTCAGGTGGCTGTTGCGATTGCAGACTTCGTTCCCTGCGACGGCCATGCCGTACTCTCCACCCGGAAACCCCAACGTCGCAGTCAGATCGTCGAGGCTCCGCAGGGTCGTGAGGGCGCCCTCGCGCGGCTCAGGATCGGTGATGCGTGCGTGCGCGTTGCTCGCTGACGGCCCCACAGGCAAGCGCGCGAGCGAGAACGAGGCTGCTCCGGTGAGCGTGAGTGCGGTGACGAGGCTGAAGAGGTTCATGGATTCACCCGAGTTTTGCTGGTCGACGCCGGAGCGGCGAGAGTCCCGGCGCACGCGCTCCTCGGCACTGCGATCGTACCAAATGAGCGTACCATGGGCTTCACTTGGCCTGGGCTTCCTTGCCGCACCCGGCCTTCGTCATGATGGCTTTGGGTCGGAAGGCGCTGTCGTCGGTCTCGATCGGGCGCGTCGTCGTGTGCGAGCACCTGCTGCGGCGGGATCCGGCGCGGCAGCTGGCCCGACTACACGCGCATGCGTGACGTATTGGCCTGCTGGCGGCGGGCGTCCTGCTGGGCATCGGCGCCGTCGTCAGCGACACCTGCATCCTCGGCACGATCGCGCCTCGCAGTCTGCGTCACGGATTGCGCGCCGATCCGGGCGATCGCCGCCTTGTCCATCCCGGCTGCCGCTCCAGCCGCGCCCCAACCGAGGCCGTCGACCGTGGCAGCGATCCAGAGATCGACGTCCGCTGCCGGCCGCTCGGCGAACACGGGTCGCACGACCTGCTCGACGAGGCGCGCGGTGCCCACCCAAGCCACCTGCCGGACGCTCGTCCACGATGTCCTTCGGTTCGACGCCGAG
>JBKDXM010000013.1:0-24747 GCA_046306335.1 Planctomycetota bacterium | reverse complement strand
GCGGCGCGCGACGGCCGCGGCCGCCTGCTGGTCGGCGCCGCCGTCGGCGCCGGCGTCGACCAGCGCCGCGGCGCCGTCGTCGGTGGCGACGTTGCCGGCGACCACCGGGATGCCGCAGGCCTTCTTGATGGCCTTGACGGTGTCGATGACGTTCTTGCTGTGGCCGTGCGCGGTGTCGACCACGACGACGTCGCAGCCGGCCTCGACGAGGCGGCCGACGCGCGCGAGGTCGTGCACGCCGACGGCGGCGCCGACCAGCAGGCGGCCGCGGCCGTCGCGCGCCGCCGAGGGGAACTCCTCGGTGCCACGGATGTCCTTCATGGTGATCAGCCCGGCGAGGCGGCCGTCGGGCTGCACGAGGATCAGCTTCTCGACCTTGTTCTGGCGCAGGATCTGCCGCGCCTGGTCGAGCGTCGTGCCGGGCACGGCGGTGACGAGGTTCTGGCGGGTCATCACCGCGCCGACCTTGGTCTCGCGGTCGTCGACGAAGCGCAGGTCGCGGTGCGTCAGGATGCCGACGACCTTGCGGCTGTCGTCGACGACCGGCAGGCCGCTGATCTTGTGCGCCGACATCAGGTCCTTGGCGCGGCCGACCGGGTCCTCCACGCGCAGCGCGACCGGATCCATGATCACGCCGTTGGCCGAGCGCTTGACCTTGTCGACCTCGCCGACCTGCTTCTCGACCGTCAGGTTCTTGTGCACGACGCCGATGCCGCCCTGCTGGGCTAGCGCCACGGCCATGCGCGACTCGGTGACCGTGTCCATCGCCGCGCCGACGATCGGCACCTGCAGGTCGACGCCGCGGCAGAGCCGCGTGCGGGTGTCGACGTCGCGTGGCAGCGCCGAGGCCATCTGCGGCACCAGCAGGACGTCGTCGTAGGTGAGGCCTTCGCCCAGGAACTCGGCCAAGTCGCTTTCTCCGGAGGGGTCGGGAAAGCGTTCGGAGCCTAGCGAGGGGTCCGGCGGCCCGCCACGGTCGGCGCGCTGTTTCCCGCCGCGGCGCGGCGCGTCGGCGCCGGTTCCAAGCGCCAGCGCACGGGCGCCATGCCGCGGGTCACGACGACGACGTGTTCCCGCACCGCGCCGTCGGCCTTCAGCGTCAGGGTCGCCGGCCCCGGCGGCAGGCGCAGGTCGACGCCCGAACACGCCGCCGAGACGCTGCCGCCGGCGCCGTTCTCGCAGGCGAACCACAGGGCGCCGGGCCGCCGGAGCGGCGGCACGAAGTCGACGCGGACGGGCAGGAGCACTGCGACCGGCGCCCCGGGGGGCGGCGGCGACGGCGGCACACCGCAGGCCGCCGCCAGCAACATGGCCGCCACGGCCGGATGGCGGCGTCGGCTCATGCCCGCCGGAACGCCGCGGTCGCCGGATCGTGCAGACGCACCCCGTGCACCTCCGGCCGGTTGGCAGCGAGGTGTTGCAGGATCGGCCAGCAATCGGCGGCGTCGGCGCCGGCCTTGCCGGCGAGCGCGCGCACGTCGCGCAGCTCGCCGTCGAGCGCGGCGACGAGGCGCTTCTGCAGGTCGAGCACCCGCGCCGCCGCCTTCTTGCCGGCCTCGACGCCCGGCTGGTGGAAGGCGTTGACGTCGACCAGTTCGGCGTAGATCGCCACCGCGCGCTCGAACAGCGCGACGATCGCACCGAGCGCGCGTTCGTCGAGCGCGTCGATCGCGATGGTCACCGAGGCGCGGCCGTTGTCGTGCAGCGCGGCGCGCGTGCCTTGCCAGAAACCGTCGAGGTAGTCGCCCGACGTGATGCCGGGCTCGACCTCGAAGCAACCGGCGGCGCGGTCGCGCAGCACGCGCACGAACACGGCGAAGAAGTCGTGGCGACCATCGCGCAGCTGCTGCACGTAGGCGTGCTGGTCGGTCGAACCCTTGTTGCCGTAGACGGCGATGCCCTGGTTGCACACCTTGCCCTGGCGATCGCGCTCCTTGCCGAGCGACTCCATCACCAGTTGCTGCAGGTACCGGGACAGGAGCAGCAGACGGTCCTTGTACGGCAGCACGACCATCGCGCGCTCGCCGCGGCCCTGGCCCTGGTGGTGCCAGAAGGCCGCCAGCATCGCCGCGGGATTTCGGCGGAGGTCGGCCGCCCGCGTCGCGTCGTCCATCGCCGCCGCGCCGGCCAGGAAGGCGCGCACGTCCATGCCGAGCAGCGCGCCGGGCAGCAGGCCGACCGTCGACGTGATCGACGTGCGGCCGCCGACCCAGTCCCACATCGGCATGATCGCCGCCCAGCGCTCGGCCTCGGCCTTGCGGTGCAGCAGCGAGCCGGACATGGTCACTGCCACGGCGCGCGGCGGGAACGCGAGCCCCTGCTGCTTGCAGGCGCGCTCGACCTCCAGCATGCCGTTGCGCGTCTCCGGCGTGCCGCCGGACTTGCTGATGACGACGACGAGCGCGTCCTGCAGCGAGCCGACGCGCTCCAGCTGCAGGTCGATGCCCTCGGGGTCGGTGTTGTCCAGCACGTGCAGCGCCATCGGCGCGCCGACGCCGCCGAACACGTCGGCGAGCAGCATCGGGCCGAGCGCGCTGCCGCCGATGCCGACCAGCACGACCTTGGTGAACGCGCCCCCCTCCGGCGGCGCGATGCGCCCCGCGTGCACGCCCTGGGCGAAGGCCTCGACCGCGGCGATCGAGCCGGCGATCGCGTCCTCGATGGCCGGCGTCGGCGCGAGCCCGGGAGCGCGCAACCAGAAGTGCCCGACCATGCGCTGCTCGTCGGCGTTCGCCAGGCCGCCCGACTCGATGGTCCGCATCGCCTCCAGCGCCTTGCCGAGCGCGGGCGCCAGTGCGTCGACGTCGGCGTCCGCGACGCCGGCGTGCGACAGATCGAGTTCGACGAACGGGTCCTCGAGGACGGAACGGAACCGCACGTAGCGGTCGAAGCGATCGGCAGTCGGCTTGGGCATGGCGTTGGCTCGCGGGAGCCCGATGGTAGTCTCGCGCCATGGAACGCTCCACGGCGATCCTCGCGGCCCTGGCCGCCTACCTCGTCGCGTTGCTCGCGCTCGGCGTCGTCGCCCAGCGCCGCACGCGCGACGCCGCCGGCTTCTACCTCGGCGGCCGCACGCTCGGGCCATGGGTGGCGGCGCTGGCGGCGAACGCCAGTTCGTCTTCGGCTTGGAGCCTCGTCGGCACCAGCGGCTTCGCCTACAAGAACGGCCTGACGGCGCTGTGGCTGATCCCCGGCTGCGTCGGCGGCTTCGTGCTGAATTGGTGGTTCGTGGCCCCGCGCCTGCGGGCGCAGACCGGCAGCGCGATCACGCTGACCGACTTCCTCGCCGGACCGGACGGCGCGCCGGGCCGTCGGCCGCTCGCGCTGTTCGCCTCGCTGCTCACCGTCGCCTCGCTCGCCACGTACGTCGCCGCGCAGATGCAGGCGGCGGGCGGTGCCTTCCGCCATGCCTTCGACGCCGACCTGTCGGTCGGCATCGTGATCGGCGCCGGCGTGACGATCGCCTACACCCTGCTCGGCGGTTACCTCGCCGCCAGCATCACCGACACGCTGCAGGGCCTGCTGATGGTCGCCGTCGCCGTGCTCGTGCCCGCCGTCGCCGTCGCCGATCTGGGCGGCGTCGACGCCACCATCGCCGCGGTCGCCGCCGTCGACGCGCCGGGCTTCCACGACCTCGCGGGCGGCCGCACCGGCGCCGCCGGCCTCGCGTTCGCCTTCGGCCTCGTCGGCATCGGGCTCGGCTACCCGGGCCAGCCGCACGCGGTGAACAAGTTCATGGGCATGGACCCGAAGGCCTCGATGACGGTCGCGCGCGCGGTCGGCATCGGCTGGGCGGTGCTGCTCTACGGCGGCATGCTCGTGCTCGGCTGGACGTGGCGCGCCACCGCGACCCTGCCGGCCGGCCGCCACGAGGACGTGCTGTACGCGGCGAGCGCGCGGCTGTTTCCGCCGCTGGTCGACGGCGTGATCCTGGCGTCGGTGCTGGCGGCGATCATGTCGACCGTCGACAGCCAGTTGCTGGTGTGCGCCAGCAGCGCAACGCACGACCTCGGCCTGCGGCCGCGGAGCGAGCGCGGCATGCTGCGGCTGGCGCGCGGCGCCGTGCTCGCCGTCGGCGCGGCGGCGACCGGCACGGCGCTCTGCCTGCCGGCCGACGTGTTCGACAACGTCATGTTCGCCTGGGCGGCGCTCGGCTCCGGGTTCGGTCCGCTGCTGCTGGTCCGTCTCGCCGCGGGACCGGTCGCGCCCGGGCACGCGCTGGCGGCGATGCTGGTCGGCGGACTCGGTGCGATCGGTCTCTACTACGCGCCGATCGTCCACGGCGGCTTCGACGAGCGCGTGCTGGCGTGGCTGGCGGCCGGGGCGATCGCTTGGCTCGGGGCGCGGCGTGCCACCGGCGTGCTAGGCTGATGCACGTCGCCTCGGGGAGGCAGCCTTGTCGAACCACCGCACCGTGAGAAGCAGCTACCTCGTCTTCGGCCAGCCGAAGATCGAACAACCCGAGATCGATGAGGTCCTCGCCTGCCTGCGCAGCGCGTGGCTCGGCACCGGCCCGAAGGCCGCCGAGTTCGAGCGCCGCGTCGCCGCCTACAAGGGCGTGCCGCACGCCGTCGGCCTCAACTCCTGCACGGCCGGCCTGCACCTCGCCTGCGTCGTGCTCGGGCTGCAACCCGGCGACGAGGTCATCACCACGCCGATGACCTTCTGCGCGACGATCAACGCCATCGTGCACGCCGGCGCCGTGCCGGTGCTCGCCGACGTCGATCCGCGCACGATGAACATCGACCCGGCCGAGGTCCGCCGCCGCATCACGCCGCGCACGCGGGCGCTGCTGCCGGTGCACTTCGCCGGCCGGCCGTGCGACATGGACGCGCTGATGGCGATCGCGCGCGAGCACGGCCTCAAGGTCATCGAGGACTGCGCGCACGCGATCGAGACCGAACACCGCGGCCGCAAGGCCGGCACGATCGGCGACCTCGGCGTGCTGTCGTTCTACTCGACCAAGAACATCGTCACCGGCGAGGGCGGCATGGTGCTGACGCGCGACGAGCGCCTCGCCCGCCGCGTCAAGCGCGCCGGCCTGCACGGCATGTCGGCCGACGCCTGGAAGCGCTTCACCGACGACGGCTACAAGCACTACGACGTCGAGGAGATCGGCTTCAAGTACAACATGATGGACCTGCAGGCCGCGATCGGCATGCACCAGATCACGCGCGTCGAGGCCTACTGGCAGCGGCGGCAGGCGATCTGGCAACGCTACCTGCGCGAGTTCGCCGACCTGCCGCTCGAACTGCCGGCGCCGTGGCCGGAGCACGAGCGCCACGCGCTGCACCTGTTCACCCTGCTCGTCGACCCGGCCCGCTGCGGCGTCAGCCGCGACGACCTGCTGATGCGCCTGCACCGGCGCAACATCGGCACCGGCGTGCACTACCGCTCGATCCCGAACATGACCGTGTACCGGCAGCGCTTCGGCTGGCGGCCCGAGGACTACCCGCACAGCCAGCGCATCGGCGACCAGACGCTGTCGCTGCCGATCTCGGCCAAGCTCACCGACGACGACGTCGGCGACGTGATCGCCGCGGTGCGCGACGCGCTCGGTCGGTGAGCCCGCGGGCGATCGGCCCGTAAACGCGGGCGGGGCGCAACAGCGCCCCGCGAGGATGCCATCGACCGGCGTCGGCGATCAGCCGTCGCTGATGCGCTCGATGTCGGCGCCGATGCACTGCAGCTTCTCTTCGATCTTCTCGTAGCCGCGGTCGATGTGGTAGACGCGGCGGACGTCGGTCGCGCCGCGCGCCACGAGGCCGGCGAGCACGAGGCTGGCCGAAGCGCGCAGATCGCTCGCCATCACCGGCGCGCCGCGCAGCTCCTCGGTGCCCTCGATGATCGCCGTCGCGCCCTCGCGGCGGATCTTCGCGCCCAGGCGCTGCAGCTCGGCGGCGTGGATGAAGCGCTCGGGGTAGATCTTCTCGGTGATGACCGACACGCCGTCGGCGCGCGTCATCAGCGCCATGAACTGCGCCTGCAGGTCGGTCGGGAAACCGGGGTAGGCCATCGTCGTGACGTCGACGGCGCGCAGGCGCTTGGCGATCGGCACGTTGCGGATGGTGTCGCGGCCGAGTTCCAGGTTGGCGCCCGCCGCCCGCAAGCGATCGACGACCGCCAGCAGGTGCATCGGGTTGCAGTCCGTCACCGTGACGTCGCTGTTCATCATCAGCGCGCCGCAGAGGAACGTGCCGGCCTCGATGCGGTCGGGGATCATGCGCCACTCGCAGCCGTGCAGCGTGTCGACGCCCTCGATGACCAGCAGGTGGCCGCCGATGCCCGAGATGCGCGCGCCGCAGGCGTTGAGGAAGTGGCAGAGGTCCTCGATCTCCGGCTCCATCGCCGCGCTCTCGAGGTAGGTCGTGCCGGTGCCGAGCGTCGCCGCCATCAGCACGTTGGCGGTGCCGAGCACGGTCGAGCCCATGTTGCCGCCGAGGAAGACCGCGCCGCCAGACGGCCGGCCGCCCAGCGTGACGTAGCCGTCGACGTGCTCGATCGTGCCGCCGATCGCCGCGAGGCCCTTGAGGTGCAGGTCGACCGGGCGATGGCCGAACACGCAGCCGCCCGGGTAGCTGACGCGGGCGACGCCGCGGCGGGCCCACAGCGGGCCGAGCACCACGAAGCTCGCGCGCATCGTGCGCACGAGGTCGTACGGTGCCGTGTAGACCGTCTTGTCCTTCGCCTCCAGGATCAGCGTGTCGCCGTGCCACTCGTGCGCGACGCCAAGCTTGTTCAGGATGCGGATCAGGTTCTCGACGTCGGTCAGCCGCGGCATGTTGCGCAGCACGATCGGGCCGTCGACGAGCAGCGACGCCGCCAGGATCGGCAACGCGCCATTCTTGCTACCGGAGACACGGACGGAGCCGCGCAGATCGCGGCCACCGCGGATGCGAATACGATCCAAGGAACCCTCCAGGCCTCTTGGCGACCGGGATCGTTGGGAGACCCGAACCGCCAACCACACGAAACAAGGGACGATGCCGCTGCGCCGCAGACATGCGCCTGGATCGGTCTGTGGAGAGTTCTCCACAAGCCGGGGGCAGGCAAGACCGGAATGCCTACGTAACCGCCTCGACGGACACCCTCTTAGCGGCTGTTCGCGCCGGCGCAAGCGCGCGTCCAAAAGTTTTTCACAATCGGGCAAAGGGGACGGCGCCGCGAACTACTCGGCGCGCGGCGCGCCACCCGCGGCCGGCGCGATCGCCGCCACTTCGCCATCGTCGCGGCCATCGTCCAGGTCGCGGCGGAGGCGCTCGCCAGCGCGGTCGAGCACGTACAGCCGGCCGGCGGCGTCGACGGCGAGCGCGAGCACGTCCGCCGCGCGGGCGGCGAGATCGCCAGCGAGCGGCAGGTCCGCCCCCCCACCGGTCAGGTGGCGCAGCACGCCGCCAGCGACGCACCACAGCGACCCGTCGACGCCGCGCACGACGGCCGTCGGCGTCCCCGCCGCGACGGCGACGGCGCGCAGGAAGGTGCCGTCGCCGCGGAAGGTCGCCACTTCGCCGCGCAGCGTGTCGGCGACCGCGAAGCCGGCGGCGTCGGCGGCGAGCCCGCGCGGCGCGCTCCAGGCCATCGCCGCGTCCCCGTGGCAGCGCAGCGGCCGCAACAGCGCGCCCTGGCGGGTGAAGCGCTGCACGCCGCAGCGACGCGGCTGGTCGCCGCCGGCGATGGCGACGATGTCGCCGCGCACCGCAACCGCGTGCGGGCGATCGATCACGCCGGTGCGATCGCGGCCGGCGTCGCCGCGCGCCGGCGCGGGCGCGCCGTAGCTGCGCACGAGGCGGCCGAAGGGGTCGAACTGCAGCACGCGGTCGTTGCACGGGTCGGCGACGTAGACGTGGTATCGTTCGTCGAGCGCCACGCCGGCGGCGTCGGACCAACCCGACGGCCCGTCGGGCAACTGCCACGACGCGAGCGGCCGGCAGGCGGCGACATCGACGAGGAACACATGCCCCTTCGCCGCGCTCCACGCGATCGCCACCATGTCGCCTCGCACCGCGATGCCGCCGCCCATCGGCGCATGCTAGCGGCGTGCGCGCTCGCTGCGATCGCGGCGATGGCCGCGTGCTCGCACCTGCCGATCGAAGCCGCGCAGGGTCACCGCGACCACGAGGTCGTCGCCGAGTTCGTCGTGCCCGCCGATGGCCGCCTTGGCCTGCCGACCAGCGACCGCAGCCTGCGCATCGACGCGCTCGAACTCTCGCCCGCCCCCACCGGCGAGCGCTTCGACGCCGGCGGCCGGTGGTTCCCGTACGCGCCGGGTACGCGCGTGGCCGTGCGCATGCGCTTTCGCGCCTTCGCCGGCGACGGCGCGGCGCCGTGTCCGCGGGAGCGCGCGCTGCCCGGCGCGCTGCGCGTGCGGCCGACGTCGCCGCCGTGACGGCGCGCCCACGGCGCGGTGGCGACGCCGCGCGTGCGAGCTACAGTCCGGCGCGATGACGGTGCCCGAAGGCAACGACCCGCGCACGGTGCACGATCCGACGACGGGCCGGCCCATCCTGCTGGCGCCGCGCCGCCAGCAGCGGCCGATGCACACCGGCCCGCTGGCGCACGCCGGCGCGTGCCCGTTCTGCCAAGGCCAGGAAGCGCAGACCCCGCCCGAGGTCGGCGCCGTGCGCGACGCCGGGACCGCCGCCGACGCGCCGGGTTGGAGCGCGCGCGCGTTCCCCAACAAGTACCCGGCCAACCACCACCACGAAGTGATCGCCGAGGGCCGTGCGCACCGCGAACAGCCGTGCGAACTGACGGTGACCGAGTGGCGCGCGAGCCTCGCGCTGTGCCGCGAGCGCATCGCCGCGATCGAGGCGCGGCCCGGCGTCGCCTGCGCCTTCCTGTTCAAGAACGTCGGCGCGCTCGCCGGCGCGTCGATCGCGCACAACCACAGCCAAGTGCTCGGCCTGCCGGCCCTGCCGCCGCGCCTGCAGCTCGAACTGCAGCAGGCGCACGCGCTCGCGCGCTGCCCGTGGTGCGCGACACTGGCGACGGCCGAGGCCGAGGGCCGGCTCGTGCATCGGAGCGCGCACCACGCCGTGATCGCGCCCGAGCCGCCGAAGCTGCCGCACGAAACGTGGCTGCTGCCGACGCGCTGCGACGACGACTTCCTGACGACCGACCTCGACTCGCTGGCGGAGGCGCTGCACGCGCTGTTCACGGCGGTCGCTCACGGCCTCGGCAAGCCGGCGTTCAACCTTTGGCTGCACCGCGTGCCCGGCGCGCGCTTCCACTGGCACTTCGAACTGCAGCCGCGCACCGGCCAGCTCGCCGGCCTCGAACTCGGCGGCGACATGTACATCAACGCGCTGCCGGCGACGACCTCGGCGGCGAAGCTGCGCGCCGGCCTCGCCGCCGCGCGCGCCTGACCGACTCGGGCTTGCGCTCTGCGCGCCGCCGCATTCAGCTTGCCGACGGGAATGAGTCCCCAATGCACAGGTGGCGCCACCCGCGGCCGCGCGGCCGCGCGCGCCGTCGGCCTCGCCGCGATCCTCGCCGCAGCCGCAACGGCGCACGTCGGCGCCGATGCCGCGCGCTGGTTCGGCGTGCGCGGCCCGCGCTGCCTCGCCGGCGCCTGCCTCGATCCGATCGGCTGCCCCGCCTGCGGCCTCGTGCGCAGCGTCGCCAGCGCCGTGCAGGGCGACCTCGCGGCGGCCTGCCGCTTCCATCCCGGCGGTGCCCTGTGCGCTGCCGCGCTGTTCGCCGGCTTCGTCGCCGCCGCGAGCCGCGCCGGCAGCCGCCGCCCGCTGCCCTGGTCGCAGCCGCTCGCGACCGTCGCGCGCCGCGCCTTCGTAGCCGCCATCGTGCTCGGCTAGCTGGTCCGTATCGCGCTGCACGCGACACCCCTGATCCACGCTCCATGACCTCGATGCTCGCCCAAGGCGACGGCGTCCTCGTCGTCCAGTTCTTCATCGTCCTGGCGTTCGGCATCGTCTCGGCGGTGATCGCCAACGGCCGCGGCCGCAGCGCCGCGGCCTGGTTCTTCATCGGGTTCTTCTTCTCGTGCTTCGGCCTGATCCTGCTCCTGTGCCTGCCGGACCTGAAGACGCAGCAGGAACGTGAGGACCGGCTGCGGCAGGAGAACCGTCGCCTCAGCGAACGGATCGCCAAGGACCGCATGGTCGCCGACGCGCGGCACAACCAGGTGGCGCAGCGCCTGGGCGCGCACGACCAGGCGCTCGGGCTCGACACCGAGGCAACGGCGCAGGTGGCCGACGCGCCGCCGCCGCTGGCGCCGCCGCGCTTGGCCGCCGACGCCAACGCCAGCCGCTGGTTCTACGCGCGGGACGGCCAGCGCCAGGGCCCCGTGAGCAGCGAGACCATCCGCCACCTGCGCGCCGCCAACGGCATCACGGGCGAGTCGCTCGTCTGGCGCCAAGGCATGGTCGATTGGACGCCCCTGCGCGACGTGCCGGAACTCGCCGGAGACGACGCATGAACACGACCGAACCACCGCCGGAAGGCCCGCCGGTTGCGATCGAATGGGGCGGCATCGTCGAAGGGCGCGTGACGGCGGCCAACGACGTGCTGGCCGCCGCGGCGGCGATGTCGGCGTGCTGCGGCGGCGCCTTCGCTTGCGACGTGCAGGGCGGCCGCTTCTCGCTGATCCCGCGCGTGACCAACGTCGCCGGCGGCGACTTCGACATCGATGCGCAGGCGCGGTTCCTGGCGGCGCTGGCGCGACTGCTCGCCGCAGCGCAGCCGAACTCGGTCGAGTCGACGCTGCGCAACCGGATGCTCTACGGCGATCGCGTCGCCGAGACGCTGTTCACGGTGCGGGGCGCGGCGATCGAACCGGTGACGCGCGTGCGGCCGCGCCAACCCGGCGACGGCGCCGGCCCGACGGACGCCGCCGCCCGGCCCGCCGTCGGCCGGCGCGAACTGCTGCTGCTGGCGCCGCTGCTGCTCGGCGCGGGCGGCATCCTCGCGTGGCAGAACGGGCTGTTCGACCGCATCCTGGCGGCGCGCGCCGACAAGCTGGCGCTCGACACCGGTCCCTTCGGGGCGCTGCTGCAGGTGGCGATCGAGCCCGTGTTCGGCGGCTACGAACTGCGCGTACGGCGCGGCCCCGACTATCCGCAGGACCCGGCCGCGCTCGGCCGCCTGCGCGACGGCGCGACTTCGCTGGTGGCGCGCGCCGCGTGCGACGCAGTCGGGGACGGCGGCAAGGCGTGGGCGCAAGTGCTCGGCGACGCAGCGCGCGTGCGCTCGGCGACGGCGTTCGAGTTGCGCGAGTTGCTGGCGCGCCCCGACGGCGCGGTCGTGGTGCGCGTGCCGGGAGCGATCGACGCGGCGACCATCCGCCTGTCGCTCACCAAGGACGATCCAGCCCCCCGATGAGCGCGCACGACGGCCACGACCCAGCACCCGCCGACGTCGACAACGCCGACGACGGCGCGCGCACGTGGCCACGCGGCCGGCCGCTGGCGGCGGACGAAGCGCTCGCGGCGACGTGCGAGGGGTGCGGCGCGCCGTGGCGCGTGCACCACAGCATGGCCGGCTTCCGGCTGCGCTGCGACTGCGGCGGCTGGGTCGCCGTCGCCGGCGTCCGGCGCGACGACGGCCCGAAGGCGCTCGCCGACGCGCGCCCGCCCGCGCTGCGCGCCGACGACGTTGCGGCGCACCTGCAGACAATGGAGCAGGAAGCCGGCGGCCTGCTGCGTCCTCCGGTGGCCATCGGCGAGGTCTATGACGCCCCCATCCCGACCTCCTTGCCGATGGCGCCCGGAGCGCTGCAGTCGGGCCGGGTCGAATGGCGCGCGCGCTGGACCAACGTCGCGCTGCTGGAGGTGACGGCGGTGCTGGCAGCGATCCTGCTGCCGCAGATCGCGGTGTTCGCCTTCGCTTCGGGGCGCGAGGCCGTGCTGTTGCTGCCGTTCGCGAGCATGGTCGGCGGCGTCGGCGTGCTGGCGATCGCGGCCTGGTCGGGTCCGTACGGCAAGATCGGTATGCGCCGGCCGGCGTGGCGCCACGTCGTCGAGGCGCTGGTGGCGCCGCTGCTGGGCCTCGCCTACGCGGCGGCGTGGCGGCACCTGCTGCTGCAGGCCATGCCGCGCCTGGCCGACGAATCGCCGGAAGGCGAACTGACGACGCGCCTTGGCCTCGGCCTCGCGATCTTCACCATGGCCGTGGTGCCCGCGATCGTCGAAGAGGTCGCCTTCCGCGGCATGCTCCAGGGCCGCCTGATGGCCTTGCTCGGCGCCACGCAAGGCCTCGTCGTGACGGCCATGGCCTTCACGCTCGTGCACATGTCGCCGGCGACGCTGCCGATCCACCTGGCGCTCGGGCTGTACCTCGGCTGGCTGCGCGAGCGCAGTGGCAGCCTGTGGCCCGGCATCTTGGTGCACTTCGCCTACAACACGCTGGTCCTCTGCTGGCTGCGTTGAGGGTGCCGGCTGCGCGGTGTCTGCCGGCTGCGCGGTGTTCGCCGGCAACCGGCAACTGGCGCGCCCCGCGATGCGCGCTCAGCCGTCGCCGGTCGCAGCGGGCGGCGGCGCTTCCGCCGGCGAGTAGAAAACCAGCCGGTAGCCGTCGAGGTCGGCGACCTGCAGTTCGCGCAGGCCATAGAACTGCGTCTTCGGCGCCAGCAGGGCCTTGGTGCGCCGCTTCTTGAGCTTGCGCGCGAAGGCGTCGACGTCGGCGACGGCGACGTACACCGACGCGCCGACGCCGAGCGGGCCGCGCGCGAAGGCGCGCGCGTCCTGCTTCAGCACTTCGATCTCCTCCTGGTCCATGCCGAACTGCCGCGCCTCGACGAGCGACGGCAGTTCCGCCAGCGTCACCGACTGGCCTTCGAGGACGAGGCTCGCCCACACCGGCTTGTCGGCGGGCTGGCGCTCGGCCAGCTGGAAGCCGAGCCGCTCTTCGTAGAAGCGGATCGCGCGCGGCACGCTCGCGACGGTGAGTTGGATGAAGCTCGGGTGGCGTTGCTTCGGCTTGCGTGCGGCCATGGCGGGGAGCGCGCATTGGAGCGCGCCGACGCGCGCGAGGAAAGGCCGTGCTGCATCGCGCATTCCCCGGACGTCGTCGTTGCGACCCTCCGCACGCCGTGCGACAGTTGCGCCGTCGTCCCTCGTTCTCGCTCCGCGCATGACGAACCAAGCCCAGCAGTCCCCCGCCCCGACGCAGCAGTGGGGCTCGCGCCTCGGCGTGATCCTCGCCGTCGCCGGTTCCGCCGTCGGCCTCGGCAACTTCCTGCGCTTCCCCGGCAACGCCGCGGAGAACGGCGGCGGCGCGTTCATGATCCCCTACTTCCTCGCCCTCGTGCTGCTCGGCATCCCGATCGGCTGGGCGGAGTGGGCGATGGGCCGCTACGGCGGCCGCAAGGGCTTCCACGGCGCCCCGGCGATCCTCGGCGTCTGGTGCAAGGGACCGGCCGGCCGCTACCTCGGCGTGCTCGGCGTGCTGATCCCGCTCGGCGTCTACTTCTACTACGTGCTGATCGAGAGCTGGTGCCTCTACTACGTCTTCCAGTACCTGGGCGGCGGCATCGGCATCGACCCGGCGGCGCCGGTCGACACACAGGTCAAGGTCACGCGCGGCTTCTTCTCCGACATCACCGGCGACGGCGCCAATGGCGCGCTCTTCACGAACGGCCTCCATCCGATCGTCTGGACCTTCCTTGTCACCGCCGTACTGAACATCTGGTTCGTCTACCGCGGCCTGTCGAAGGGCATCGAGGCGGTCTGCAAGTACGCGATGCCGGTCATGGCGATCCTCGGCATCGTCATCCTCGCGCGCGTGCTGACGCTCGACGCGCCGGCCGGCACCACCGGCCAGACCGTCAACGACGGCCTCGGCTTCCTGTGGAACCCGAACTTCGACAAGCTGAAGGACTTCAAGACGTGGCTGGCGGCCGCCGGCCAGATCTTCTTCAGCCTGTCGGTCGGCTTCGGCGTGATCATCAACTACGCCAGCTACATGAAGAAGAAGGACGACGTCGTGCTCAGCGGCCTGACCGCGTCGGCGACCAACGAGTTCTTCGAGGTCGTGCTCGGCGGCCTGATCACCATCACCGCCTCGGTCGTGTTCGTCGGCGTCGCGCTGACCATGCAGGGCACCGGCGGCACGATGAGCCTCGGCTTCAAGACGCTGCCGATGGTGTTCGCGCAGATGCCGGCCGGCAACCTGTTCGGCGCCGCCTTCTTCCTGATCCTGTTCCTGGCGGCGATCACCAGCTCGCTGTCGATGCTGCAGCCGACCAAGGCCTGGCTGGAGGAGAGCCTCGGCGTCGACAAGAAGGTCTCGACCACGATCGTGACCTTCTGGGGCCTGCTCGGCAACGCCTTCGTCCTCTGGCACAGCCGCAACCTGATCGCGCTCGACACCATCGACTTCTGGGTCGGCACGTTCTTCATCCTCGTCGTCGCCGGCGTGCAGATCGTCGCCTTCGGCTGGATCTTCGGCGTCGACAAGGGCCTCGCCGAGGCCCACGAAGGCGCGACGATGCGCATCCCGCCGGTGTTCCGCTTCGTCATCAAGTTCGTGGCGCCGCTCTACCTCGGCGTCGTCATCGCCGGCTTCTGCGCCTTCAACCTGCCGGGCTACCTCGCCACGCTGTTCGGCGAGGGCGCCGACGCCGCCGACGCCCGCAAGACCTGGCTGTTCCTGCTGGCCACCATCGCCGCGCTGATCGCCATCACCTACGTCGGCGCCGGCCGCATGCGCAAGCGCGGCATGGACATCGACGGCCGCCTGCCCGCCACGGACTGATCGGAGAACCCCATGCTCGCCACCCTCACTGCGCTCGGCTGGACGTTCATGCTGCTGTCGATCGGCGGCGTCTGCGTGCTGACGTTCTGGTGCTTCAAGAAGGTGCTGTTCCCGCCGCACGAGGAGCCGAAGCTCCCGCCGGGACTCGGCCCGTAGGCGCCTGCGTCAGCCGCGGCGCGCCAGCGCCGCCTGCAGCATCTCCATCGCGCGCTGCACCAGCTTGCGGCAGCTGACCTCCGTGCGGCCCAACTGCTGCGCCAGTTCGGCGTAGCTGAGCTGGCCGATGCAGCGCAGCGTCAGCGCCTCGCGGTAGAGCGCGGGCAGGTCGAGCAGCGCCTGCTCGACCTTGGCCGAGTCCTCACGGTTGCCGACGATCGCGCTCGGGCTCGGCCCCTCGCTGCGGAAGATCGAGTCGTGCAGGTCGAGGTCGCCGTAGCGCTGCCACAGCGAGCGCTCGCGCGCGCCGCCGGCGTCGCGCTGATGCCGCCGCACGCAGTTGAGCACGATCGTCGCCATCCACGCCGCGAACGCGCCGCCGCTGCGCATCTCGAAGCGGTCCAGCGCACCGAGCGCGCGCACGATCGCCGCCTGCGCGATGTCCTCCGCCCCCGCCGGCAGCGCCGCCCGCGGCATGCCGAGGTGGGCGGCGACCATGCGGCAAACGCGCGGCAGGTAGCGGGCGAACAGCGCCTCGCGCGCCGCCGCGTCGCCGGACTGCGCGCCGCGCACCAGTTGCTCGGTCGACAGTTCGTCGGCGGTCATTGCGGTTCCCCCCATACGGCGAACGCCGCCCATTCGCGCACGGGCCGCGCGCCGAGCGCGTGGCGCTGCGCTGCCGCCAGTGCCGCCGCCGCCCCCGCGCCGTCGCGCCGCCAGCCGTCGAAGAACGCGCCCACGAGGTTGCGCGCGCCGACGTCCGGCACGCGCCACTGCGAAGCAAGCACGCGCCGCGCGCCGGCGATCTGCGCCGACCACGCCAAGCCGGCGACGGCGTCGTGCCCGCGCCGCGCACCGGCCGCCGAACCGCACGCCGAGAGCACGACGAGTTCGTAGTCGCCGCGCAGCCGACCGAGTTCGCCGGCGCGCAGCAGGCCATCGTCGGCCGCGGTCGTCGCGGCATCGGCGTCGGGCAGCGAGAGCGCCAGGAACGACATCGCCGGCGCATCGGGCTGCGCCTCGCCGTGGCAGGCGAGGTGCAGCACGTCGACGTCGCGCAGGCCCGCGAGCGCCAGCGCCGTCTCCGTGGCCGCACCGCCGAGCAGCACGCGGTAGCGGCCGCCGCGCAGTTCGCCGTCGAACCGCGCCGGCGCGGCGATGGCGCGCAGGCTCGCCTGTTCAGCCGCGTCGGCGAAGTGCGCGGCGACGCCGAGTGCTTCCTCGGCGGCGGCCGGCAACGGCGCGAAGCCGCCGGCGTCGACCAGCGACCGCGGCGCCCGGTGCTGCACGCGCGCCGCCGGATAGCGCGGCTTGGCGAGCGCCAGCAGGCGCAGGTCGGCGCGCGGTCGCCGGTCGATCGCGGCCGCCCGCTGCCGCGCCAACCACGTGCCTGAGACGACGTGGCCGACCTCGACGGCAGCGACCAACGGCCGCCCCTGCCACGGCAGCGCCGCCACGGGCACCTGCGCGAACGACCCCTCCGGCGACCACAGCACGCGCGCCACGTCGCCGCCGGCGAGCAGGCGGTCGAACCAGCCGCCGGGCGGCAGCAACGCGGCGGCGGCGGCGGCCAGCGCCGGCACGGCGGCGGCATCCGTCGCGCCGTCGTCGCTGCCGCAGAACGCGCGCAGCGCGGCGATGTCGGCGCGCCAGTTCGTTCCCGCCGGCAGCGGCTCGATGCGCGTGCCGCCCACCGTGACCACGAACGCGAACGACGCGCCGGCGGCTTCGACGCACTCGACCAGTACCTCGCCCGGGCCGAGCGCTGCCTGCGCCTCGGCGAGCGTCGCCGGCGCCGCCAGCGCCGCCGTCGACGAACCAGCGGTGCCGCGCCGCCGCGCCGCCAACGCCGCCTCGGTCGACTCGACCTCGCGCTGGGCCGCCGCGAGGCGGCGCAACCGCTCGCGCTGCGCCAGCGGATGCAGCGGTTGGCGGCGCAGCAGCTCCGCGTACGTCGCGCGCGCACCGCGCACCTGCTGGGCCAAGGCCGCGTCGTCCGCCGACGGCACGTCCGCCGTCACGACCAGCGACCGGCACAGCGCTTCGAAGCCGTGGAAGCGCTGCACGAGCGCGTAGAGCTGCGCCATGGCCGCGGGCTCCGCCGCCGCCACCGCCGCATCGAACGCCGCCTTGGCGCCGGCCAGCAACTCGCCGAACTGCGCCGCGAACGCCGACGCCGCCCCGTCCAGTCGCCACATCTCCTCGGCGAGCACGGCCTCGCCGACGACGTCGGCCGCCGCCGCGAACGCCGCCAGCGCCGCCGACGGCGCGCCGGCCGCGAGTTCGCAGCGCCCGAGCAGTGCGAGCCGCCGCACCTGCAGCGGCCGGTGGCGATGGCGCGCGAGCGGTTCGGCGACGGCGAGCGCGCGCGCCCGCGCCGCAGCCACGTCGCCGCGCTGCAGGTCGAGCTCGGCCCGCAGCAGTTCGGCGCGCCAGCGCAGCACGGCGTCCGACGCCGCGCCGAGCACGAGGTCCACCCGGTCGAGCACCGCCGCGATGCGCGCGCCGCGGTCGGGCGCGTCCGGCAGCCGCAACAGCGCTTCGGCGAGGCTCGTGCAGACGTCGAGGTTGGTGTCCTGCGGCAGCGACAGTTCGGGGTCGACGAGGGCGGCCTCCAGGATCGCCGCCGCCGCCGCGACGTCGCCCGGGCCATCGCGCAGCAGCAGGGCCTGCGCCTGCAGCTTGCGCATGGCGACGCGCCCGTTGCCGTCGCGCTCGCGCGGGCCGTCGGCGGCCGCGAGCAGGAAGCCTTGCGCGTACGCCACCTCCGCCGCCGTGGCGACCTCGGCGGCGAGGTCGAAGCGGCCGAGTTGGAGCCAGATGCTGGCGAGGTTGTGGTCGCAGTTGACGAGCCGGTGCTCGTGGCGGCTCCACGCGAAGTCTTCGCGCGCCGCCGCGAGGTCGGCGAGCGCTGGCACGAGGCTGCCCATCTGCTCGCGCGCGAAGCCGCGCAGCAGCAGGGCCTGCCCGCGCGCCTCCCGCCACGTGCCCGCGCGCGGTCGCCAGCCGGCGGTGATCCACACGTCGGGGTCGTCGAGCACGGCCAACCGCGTCGCCTCGCCCCAATCGGGCGTGGCGACGAGGTCGGCCAGCGCTTCGCTCAGGATCGCTTCCGCCCGCGCCGGCTGGCCGCACTTGTTGAGCAGCACGCGCGCGCCCTCGCACGCGAGCCAGATGCGCTTGGCGCCAGTGGCCCGCCGCCAGAGACCGTCCCACGCATCGGCCACTTCGACGGTGTTGCCGACATCGCGCGCCATCGCACCGCGGGCGATCAGCAGCCGGCCCCAGCCGTCGATCGCATCCGGTCGCGCGCGCAGTTCCGCTTCGAGCAGGTCGAAGGCCGGCGACGACCGCCGCGAGTTGCGGTCGAGGGCGCCGAAGGCTTCGTGCAGGCACATCGTCGCGCGTGCGATGTCCGCCATCGGCCACGTCGGCCAGTCGCCGCGCAGACGGAGGACGAGCGCGTCGACGCGCTCGGCGAAGGCCACGACGGCGGTCGTCGCCGGCGGGTGGCCGTCGCGCTTGGCCTGGGCCAGCGCCCGGCCTTCGGCCTGCGCCTGCCGCGCCGCCGCCAAAAGGTCCGCGCGCTGCGCCGTCGCGGCATCGCCGCACGCCAGCGCGACCCACACGGTGGCGAGGTGGCGCATCAACGGGCCTCGACGGCGCGTTGCTCGGCGGCCAGCCGCGCCGCCAAACCGGTGTCGCCGAGCGCCGTCGCGGCCGCCGCGGCGGCGCGCAGGCGCTCGCTGGCCGGGGCCGCCGCCGCGGGGTGCAGGGCCGCGCGCAAGGCCGCCGACGGCGACGGCTCGGCGCGGCCGTCCGCCGCAGCGACCGCGAACGGCGCGACGACCTGGTGCGCCAACTGCTCGGCAGCCGTCGCCGCGACGAAGCTGCCATCGGGCATGCGCGCGCCGATCCACGCGACCTGCCAACTGCCGGCGGCGGGCGCGCCCGCCGGCCACGCCACCTCGCACCAGCGGGTCGCGGGATCGGCGTCGTGTTCGAAGGCGGCGGCGACGGCGCCGTCGGCGGCGCGCACTTCGACGCGGTAGCGGTGCACGCACTGCACGCCGGGCAGCAGGTCGTCGTCGGTCGCCGCGAGGCCGATCCAGGCGATGGCGTCGACGGCGGCGACCGCGCCGCGCGGATGGACCGCCAGCAGCGACGGCCCCGGCTCGAAGGCCAGCGAGCGCATGCGCTGCAGCACGCGGCCCAGTTGTTCGCGCACCGGCGCGGCGTGCGGCGCCGCGTGCAGCGCTTGCAGTTCGTCGCGCGCCGCCGCCTGCTGGGCGCGCAGCCGCAGCGCCTCGCTGACGGACACCGCGGCCGCGACACCCAGGCCGACCAGCAGCGCCACCGCCGCTGAGGCCCGCGGCCGCCGCCGCACGCGCCGCCACGCCGCCGTCACCGCCGACAACGGCCGCGCGTCGGTCGGTTCGAGGTCGAGCACGCGCTTGAGGTCGGCGGCGAAGGCGGCGGCGGTCGGGTAGCGGCGCGCCGGATCGCGCTCGCTGGCCCGCAGCGCGACCGCCTCCAGGTCGCGCGCGAGCCGCGGCTGGTGCTTGCGCGGCGGCACCGGATCGCCGAGCAGGATGCGCTGGAACACGCCGGCGCGGCCACCCCCACCGGCGAATGGATGCACGAGCGTCAGCGCCTCGTACAGCACGACGCCGAGCGCGTACACGTCGGTCGCCGGCGTCGCCGGCTGGCCTTCGATCTGCTCGGGCGCCATGTAGAGCGGCGTGCCGACGACCTCGCCGACGGCCGTCAGTCGGACCTCGTCGCCGGGCTGCGACAGGCCGAAGTCGAGCACCAGCGGTGAACCGTCGGCCAGCACGAGCAGGTTGTCCGGCTTGAGGTCGCGGTGCACGACGCCGGCGCGGTGCGCGTGGTCGAGCGCCAGCGCCGCCGCGCGCACGAAGCCGACGAGCGCGCGCAGCGACGCACCGCGGTCCGTCGCGCCGGGCAGCCAGATCCAGCCGGCGTCGGCGCCACTGGCGCTGCGCGCGTCGGCGAGGTGCGCGCCGAGCGTGCGGCCGTCGTGGAACGGCATGACGAGGTGCAGGCCGCCGTCGGCTTCGACGACGTCGATCACCTTGACGAGGCCGGCGTGGTCGAGGCTGCCGAGCACGCGCGCCTCGCGGCGCAGGCGTTCGTGCGCCGCGGCGTCGCGCGCCAGCGCCGGATGCAGCGACTTGACGACGACCCGGCGGCCGAGCTGCGGGTCGACGGCCGCGTACACCGCGCCCATGCCGCCCGACCCGAGCGCACCGGTCACTTCGTAGCGGCCGATCCGGGCGGGCAGCGGCGTTGCCGCCACCGCCGCCGGCCCCGCCGGCCGCGCCAACGCGGCGTACTCGGTGCGGACGAAGTCGGCGATGGCCGGGAACGCGGCGACGTAGCGCTCGACCGGCTGCCGGCGGCCGCGCTCGTCGTCGTCGAGCAGGGCGACGAGGAACCGCGTGCGCTCGCACGGGGGCAGG
Organism: Planctomycetota bacterium; assembly: GCA_046306335.1. GTDB lineage: Bacteria > Planctomycetota > UBA1135 > UBA1135 > UBA2386 > UBA2386. The sequence goes on along the minus strand of JBKDXM010000013.1, from coordinate 4,399 downwards.
TCGCTCGGGTTCGTCGGCTCGTCCATTGCAGCTCTCCAACCGGCCACGCGGGAAGGCGTGACGGAATCCCCGGTGCGAGCGGCGGAATCCGTCACGCAGCCGGCACAGCCGGATTGAAGCACCGCCCAGTGGCGGCCGCCACGGCCGCCTGTGCTACCCCCCCATGAGCCCCTCTACCCTCACCCGCCTGCTGCGGCTCCTCGCCGCCATCCCCTTCGTCACCGCCGTACTGAGCGCGCAGACTCGCTACGTGAACGGCCAGACCGGCACCGACGGCCCCGGCTTCGGTGCGACCGCGGCGCAGCCCTTCCGGACGATCGGCTACGCGCTCGCGAGCCTGACGCCGAGCTGGGGCACGGTGTACGTGTACATCGCCGGCGATCAGGCCTACGGGCCGGGAACGAACGGCGAGACGCTGCCGCTGACGCTGCCGAGCACGGTCACGCTGCGCGGCGAGCCGGGGCCGACGGGCCAGCGGCCGACGTTGGACCTGCCAGCGGGCGCGACCGCGTTCGCGCTGACCGCCGCGATGAGCAGCACCGGTGGCGCGCTGCAGGATCTCGTCGTGCAAGGCGGAGCGACCGGCCTGCAATGCGGCGCCAACGCAGGCGTGAGCCACAGGGTCACGATCGAGCGCTGCGACTTCCTGAACCAGACGGCGGCAGCGGTGTCGGTGATGAGCAACGGTGGCACCGAGGACTTGACGCTGCGGGACTGCAACCTGCGCGGCACTCCGGGCGTGGCTGGCGCGGGCATCAAGTACCGAGGACCATCGGCTTGGTTGTTGCTTGAACGATGCCGATTCACCGGTGGCGAGGGCCTGCAGTTGGCAGGGCGCTTCAACGGCGGGGTACCAGGTGATTTCGGTGGACTATCTCACTTCACTGCCCGAGGCTGCATTTGGGAACAAACTGGCATCAGCAGCCAGGATGATGGAGATTACTCTGCAATGTCACCGAGACTTTACACGATTGACGACTGCCGATTTGCAGACTCAGGGATCCAGGTGCAAAGGACGGGGCCTGGACCGGGAAATCAAAACGCTCTGACGGTCACGGTGACCGCAACATCGTTCGTGCGCGGCGGATCAATCAACTTCTCCAGCGGCGGCTGGGGGGGCGACGCCACGGCTTGCACGATCAGCAATTGCGCATTCGACTCGTCCGGCGTTCTGAGGTGCGTGTGTGGCTCCCTGCTCTCGTCCTCCTTCTCATTCGGCATATACAACACCGTTGCCAGGGACTTTCAAACAGCAGTTCATGTTCAAACCTCCCAAGAGGCGCACCAAGTTCTTCTAGAAATACATGGCTGCCGAATGCTGAATGGCGTCTGCGCGGTCGAATACGATGCACTAAGTTCGATGAGCGCATCCATGCGCATTGGGAATTCGATTTTTGCGCAATGCACTGGCGATGCAATCCGTTGCGAGACAAACTTCGGAGCTTTCTTATGGACGCTGTGCCATATCGGCAACGTGACGATCGCCGATTGCAATCGCGGCATCGTCATGGTCATGCGCGCAAATTCGCACGAATTGAGTAACATCGCATTCTCCGGCAACGGCACCGACTTCGTGCCGCCGCCGTCGCCGCAGTATTGGCCGCCGGGGACGTCCAACGCGCCCGACCTCACCAACTGCCTCACCGACGGCCCGCCCCTTCCCGGCACCGGCAACCTCGCCGTCGCCAACGCCGGCCTGATCCGGCCGCATTACAAGCTGGCTGCGACGTCGCCGTGCATCGACGCGACGACCTTTGGGGTCGGAGGAAGCGACTACGAAGGCGACCCGCGCTACATGGCCGGCACGCCGACGAGCGTGCCGATCGCGGACATCGGGGCCGACGAATACGCGCCGTACGGCTCGCTGCGGCGCTACGGCTTCCCGGGCCGCTCGCGCGCCGGCGTCCGGCCTTCGATCGCCAGCAACAGCACGCACGCGCGCCTCGGCGTGCCCTATGACCTCCGCGTCGACCAAGCCAACGCGCCGAACCAGACGGCGCCGTCGTTCGCCTTCCTCGCCAGCGGCCTGCGCGACCTCGCGTACCCGACCCCCTTCGATCTCGCCGCCCTCGGCATCGATGGCTCCTTCCTGTGGATCGATCCCCAGGACATCCAGACGGCGATTCCCGTCGGCGCCAACGGTTCCGCCGCGCTGCTGTTCCAATTGCCCTACCTGCCGCAGTTGGCCGGGCTCGCCATCACACACCAGTGGCTAGTGCTGCTGCCCGGCAGCCTCGACCTCGTGACCAGCGACGCGATGCGGGTGAGCTTCGGCCTCTGACGCCGCGCGCCGCGCTGCGGCACCGGCGTCGCGGCCTTGCAAGGACCTGATCGCACGCTTGCGCGCCGTCGCATGCCGCGCTCGGCGCACGGCATTTCCACTCGCGCTGCCTCGTCGGTGGCTTGCGCCCTGCCCGCTGGCCCCCAGCAATCTCGTCACGGCTACGCCACGCGCTGCATTCATGGGTCCGGTTCGACGCAGTCATGCGCGTCGCCGCCTCGCCGTAATGGCCGTATGCTGTTCCGCCAGTCGTCTCCCCTGTCCGCTCGCTTCCTCGGCGTCCTCGCGGTAGCGCTCGCTGCCTTCCACGCAAGACGCTACCTCGGCTACGTCTGCGACGACGCGGTCATCTCGTTCCGCAGCGTCGCCAACGCCGAGCTCGGGCACGGGCTCGTCTACAACGTCGGTGAGCGCGTCGAGACCTACACGAACCTCGGCTTCGTTTGGCTGCTGTGGCTGGCGCAGACGCTCGGCATCGACTTGTTCACCGCCGCCACGTGGCTGGGCTATAGCGCAGCGGTCGGCGCTGTCGCGGGTACTTGGTGGCTCGCACGCGGCAAGCTGCCAGCCCATGTCGCTTGGGCACCTCCGATTGTCGTCGCCAGCTCGACGACACTGGTCGGCCAGGCCGGCAGCGGCCTCGAAACCACCACCTGCGCGTTGTTCGTCACGCTCGGGCTCGCCCGGCTGGTCCGCGAGTGCGCGGTCGGGACGAACGCACCGCGACACCAGGGGCTTGCCCTGCTGCTGCTCGGCATCGCCTCGATCGTGCGCATCGACACGATGCTGGTGTTTGCCGGCGCGTGGTTCCTGAAGATGTTCTGGTGCGGTCCGCGGCACGGCCGCACGCGCGCCGTCGACACGCTGCTGCTGGTCTTCGGCCTGTTGCCGCCGACGCTCTTTCGCTGGCTCTACTATGGAAGTCCGCTGCCGAACCCGGTGCTGGCGAAGTTCGGGCTCGCGCCGGACCCGCGCATCTACAAGGCCGGGCTGCACTACCTGCTCGACTGGCTTCGCGTCGACCTCGGCGCGCCGCTGCTGATGCTCGGCCTCGGTCTCGCCCTTGCGGCGGACCGCTGTACGCAGGCGTTGGTCGTGCTCTGCGGCGGCTGGCTGCTCTACGTCCTCACCAGCGGCGGCGACCACATGCCCTACCAGCGCTTCCTCGCACCGATGCTGCCGGCTCTGGTGACGACGACGTTCGTCGGAATCTGGCACGCCTTCGGCGAACGGCTACGGCAGCCGCCTAAGCACACGCTGGCAGCGCTGGCTACGGTGGCGGCCCTCGTGCTGGCGCCGGCGGTACAGACCCTGTCGCGCGGCAACGTGCCCGAATGCAGTGCCGCAGGCGAACGGTACCGCCGCGAGATCGGCGAGTTCTTCGCCGCCGAGGCGCAGCGCCGCGGCGGCAAGCTGATCGTGGCCGGCGGCGCCGCCGGCTACATGGGGCACTTCAGCGGACCGGAGGTGCGCTTCGTCGACATCCTTGGCTTGTGCGACGAGCACATCGCGCGGCACGGCCGACGCGATGTGCGCATGCCGGCCGGCCATCAGATGGGCGACGGTGTCTACGTGCTGCAGCAGCGCCCAGACTTCGTCGTGTTCGGTTCGTGCACTCCGGGCGACCTGTGGCAGCGCGACGGCTCGGCCGACCTGCTGCAGCGCATCACCGCGGTGGGGCCCGACGCGTGGGCCGAGCAGAACGACCATCTTTGGGCGGTGTCCGAACGCGAACTGCTCGCTGCATCGGCGTTCGCGCGCGACTACGAGTTGGTGCAGGTGCGATTGTCGTCGGGGCGACCGTTCCGATTGTGCCAGCGGCGCGCCAGTCGCTGAGACGACGGATCCGGCGATCGCCGCACGATGGTCAAGGCCGCGGCCCGCGATGCCTTCGCGCTGCGCTGCCCGAACTGCCACTGCGGCTACGACGAGCGTACGCGCAAGCATCTGCCGACGCGGCGCGCCTACGCGCGCTGAGCCCCTGTACCAGGGAAGAGCCACCAGGGCCTACTTGTAGACTCTGGGGGTCCGGCAGCCTGCCGGGAGCAACCATTCGCCCCCTGAGCCCTGGAGCTCCTGGGGGGGACCCGTGCCTCGGCAGGCAGCCGTGCTCTGACG
>JBKDXM010000012.1:0-18652 GCA_046306335.1 Planctomycetota bacterium | reverse complement strand
AGGGTGGGGTGAAATCCAACGCCGTGGCCTCCGCTGCGGCGCGGAAGAGGCCGCAGCAGTGCCATAGGGGCACGCAGCAGCGGTTTGGTTGCACGGCGGCGCGAAAAACTTCGCGCAACAACAATCGAGCGATCAGGTCCGACGGTTGCCCGTCAGGGCGTATGCGAGCGTGACCACGGCAGCCAAGCCATATGCCGCGAACGTCCAGGGCATTGCCGGGATCACCTTTGGCACGATGTCGGCGACGATCTGCGGGCGAACGAAGGGCACGCCGTCAGGGCCGGTGTCGGTCAGCACGCGCACGCCGACTTCGACGAACACCGGGCGTTGCCACACGACCAGGACGGCGCTGGCCGCGGCGAGGGCCGTCCAGATGAGGGGGCCGCGGCGCACTTGCATCAAGCGCAACCCGGCTAGCAGCACGGGCAGGAACAGGAAGCACGTGAAGCGGTAGACGTCGTGGGCGACGCCGAACATCGCGTGCTGGCAGAGCAGGAACAGCAGGAGGGGGGCGCCGGCGTCACGAAGCCGTTCTCGTCGCACGTGCCATGCGAGCAGCAGGGGCATGGCGCCGAACCACATGAAGACCGCCAGCAGGTTCAGCGCGGCGAGACCCATGGTGCCGACGGGGAAGTAGTCGAGCCCAAGGTAGTGCGACAGGGTGAGCATCTGCGCCTTGGCGTGCTGTCCGACGTGCACGCGCCAGCCGATGTAGAGCGCCAGGGTGCTGGCTGCGCCGAGCAGGTCGGCGCGCCACGCGGCACCGTGGCGCCGGCGCCACCACCAAAGCCACGGCCAGAAGAACAGGATCTGCTCGTGGTGCAGCATGTTCAGCAGCTGCAGCGTCCAGAACCATCCGCTGCGCCGGACGGCGAGGACCGTCGCGAGCATCAGGGCGAAGGTGACGGGCTCGGGGTAGCCGACGTGACCCTTGTACAACTGCACGGCGCCGGTGAAGCCCAGGCCGAGCGTCAGCAGGAGCGCCTGCGGCACGGTCGCTCCGAGCCGGTGCGCGGCGGCGAACAGCATGGCGAGGAAGGCGATCGTGCAGCCATGCGCGAATTGCCAGTAGGGCAGGCTGCCGCCGAACGCCCGGGCGGCCTCGTCGAGGGCGCGGGCGAAGAGGGGGGTCAGCAAGCGGTGCGGGAAGCTGCCGACGTACCCGAAGGGGTCGGCAGCCATGGCGGCGTAGTCGGTGCCGAAGTTGAGCGTCGCCGGCAACGCCGGCTCGACCAGATTGGTCAGCGCGAACACCCCGACGCCGACGAGCAGCGACAGCGGCCACAATGCGGCAGGTGGGAGCGGGCGAGGCATCTGCAGTGGTCGAGTCTACGCGCGTCGACGATGCCGTGGTAGCGAGTCGCCCGCGGCAGCTGCGAGCCGTTCGTCGAGCGGGTGTGTCGCTGCGCGGGCGATGTCACCGCACCATGCCGCACGCCTGACGTGCGCGCGTACCGGGTCGCGGCAGCCCTCGGCGCGCGTTCGCGCGGCGCGGATCATCGTCGCTGCCGTCGGCGCGTCGCACGCGCGCGCACCGCGCACCGCCCCGAGCGTCGATGCGCCGAGCCGTCGATCCATCGCGATCCACCGCGATCCGCCGCGACCCACGGCGATGCACCGTGCGTTCGGACCGCCGGACCGCCGACCGATCCGCCTGTGCGCCGGCCGCTGCGGCGTCGGGCCGAGGCGAACGTACGCGACGCCACGCCTGGACGCTGCCGGCGGCGCTTGGCAGGATGGGCGTCGTGGGCCTGGGACGATCCTCGGCGCCGCGCACACTCCCTGTTCCCCGACGGCGCGCATGGATCTCGGCTTCGAGACGATCGGCAATGCCTGCATCATCGTGCACGACCGCAGTCCGGTGCTCGCCACCGATCCATGGCTGTTCGGTCCGGCCTACTTCGGCAGTTGGCGGCTCAGTCACGCCGTGCCGAAGGCCCAGGTCGAACACGTCGAGCGTTGCCCCTATCTGTGGATCTCGCACGGCCATCCCGACCACCTGTCGCTGCCGTCGCTCGAGCGGCTGCGCGACAAGACCATCCTGCTGCCCGATCACTACGGCGGCCGCATGGCGCGCGAGCTGCAGGGCCTCGGCTTCCGCGTCCAGACGCTGCCGTGCGGTCAGTGGTTTCCGGTGAGCGAGCGCGTCCGCGTCGCGTCGCTGGCCAACTACAACCAGGACGCGACGTTGGTCATGGACGTCGACGGGCACCTCGTCATCGACGCCAACGATGCCGGCAACCGCGGCAGCAGCCGGTTCCTGGCCCGCGAGCGGCACCGCTTCCACAAGCGCAGCGTGCTGGCGTGCCTGACCGGCTACGGCGACGCCGACATGATCCACTTCTTCGACGAGCAGGGGAACGCGATCCCGCCGGCGGCGGCGACGAAGACGCCGTGCGGCCCTGGCATCAAGGCGATGCTCGACTACTACGACATCGACTACTTCGCGCCGTCCAGTGCGATGCACCGCTACAACCGCACGGACAGCGGGTGGGCCGACGAGTACGCGACGCCAGTCGAGGCGCACGCCATCGGCTTCGACGGCGGCCGGCGCACGCTGCTGCCTGCGTTCATGCGGTTCGATCTGCACACGGGCAGCCATGAGCGCATCGATCCGCCCGCCAACGACGAGCCGTTGCTGCCACCTTCCGCGTTCGGGGACGACTGGAGCGCGCCGCTGGAGCGCGGCGACGTCGACCGTTTGCGCGACTACTTCCGCAGCGTCGAGCACCTGCACGCCTGGCTCGGCTATCTCAACTTCCGCGTCGGCGGCAAGGACCACTTCGTCGACATCGACCGCCGGCATCCGCGTGGCATCACCTTCGCGACGCCGGCCCGATCGCTGATGCAGGCGATCGAGTGGCAGGCCTTCGACGACATCCTGATCGGCAACTTCTGCCGCACGACGCTGCACGGGGACTGGTGGGGAAAGCAGGGCGCCGAGGCGCTGTATCCGCACTTCACGCCCTTCGTCGCCAAGTTCGGTGACAACGGGGGCGCGCGCACCGCGGCGGAGTTGCGCGCCTATCTGGCCGAGTACCTGCGTCGCGGCTACACCGAGTTCACCGCCGATCGGACCGAGCAGGAGATGTTGCAGGCGTTGCAGCCTTACCTGTAGCGGCCTGCCGTGCGCCGCCGCAACCGATGACCACCTGCCGACTCCGCTCGTTGCTGCGCTGCCTCCTCGTGCTGGTCCTCGTGGTCGCGACGCGCGGCACGGCCCAATGCGCGCCGCAGTAGCTCACGGACGCCGGGCTGCCCGGCGTCAATGACGAAGTGCACGCCACTGCGGTATGGGATCCGGACGGCGCGGGGCCGGCGAGTCCGCGGTTGGTGTTGGCGGGGGACTTCACGGTCGCCGGACCCGTCCTGGCCAACCGCATCGTCGCGTACGACCTCGCGACCGGGGTCTGGTCGGCGCCGGGCAGCGGCATGGACCAGACCGTGCGGGCGCTCGCCGTCCTGCCGAATGGACAACTCGCCGCCGCCGGCTCGTTCGTCACGGTGGATGGGCAGGTGGGTGTCCGCTTCGCCCGCTACGCGACGCCGTGTCCGGCGAGCGCGCCGACCGCGGGCGCGCTCGACGCGCAGTTGGCGTTGCCGAACTCGCCGGCGCTCGCCGGCGTCGCGCTGCGCCATCAGGGCGTGATGCTGGGGTTCACCGCGGGCCTGCAATTCGCGCAGAGCACCAGCGCCAACGCGCTGGCCGCGACGGTCGGCAGCTGCTGAGCCGGCCCGGCCGCGTCGCGGCGCCGCTCACCCGGCGTCGTCGCCCTGCGCCGTCACGTGCCGCTCGACGAGCGGCGCGAGCAGTTCCTTCCACACCGTCTGGTAGTCCGGATGGCGGAAGAAGATCTCGCACGCCGTGCGCGACTCGAACGTCGAGAACAGCGCGAGGTTGTAGCCCTGGCGGTCGGCAGCGACGTTGTGCGCCACGGTCAGGCTGTCGACGCCGGGCATGCGCTCGATCAGCTCCTGCAGCGCCTCGCGCGCGGCGCGTACACGGTCGAGCGCGATCCCGGGCTTCAGCGCGAACAGGATCGTGCAGTGGAACATCCGCCGCGGATCGTGGCCGCGGCGGCGGGTCGGCACAACGGCCGACCGCGCTTCACGCGCCCTTGGCGACGCGCAGCGGGCGGCGGTGGTGCTCTTCCTGGCCCGGCGGGTGCCCGTAGCAGACCGAGCCCTCGCCCTCCTCCCAGCAGAACACGACGGCACCACGCGGGCTCGTGCCCGGGAAGTGGATCGTCAGCGGGTTGGTGCGCAGCACCGAGAGGCCGAGCGCCTCCAGTTCGTGCTGGCAGGACCGGATGGCGTCGTCGTGCGCCCAGATGCGGGCGTCGAGCTCGGCGAGTTCGCCGCGCAGCCCCTCGGGCGTCTGGGCGGCCTCCAGCTCCTGGCGGCGCTTGCCCAGGGCGCGGCGCTCGGCGCGGCGCTCCAGCCACTCCGTTGCGATGGCGCGAACCAGGGGCAGGGCGCGGTTGGCTTCGTTCAGCGAGTAGGTGCGGATCATGGTCGGGGTCCTCCTGACGGAGGGGTCCGGACCCTGGGTGGGCCCGCGGCCCCGCGTTGCGTCGGCGGCGTTGCAGTCCGCCGTCGCATGTAGGTAGTGTGACGCCGCCCGGCGGTAACCAAGGGTTCCTTCCCGGAACGAGACACCATGACCCAACGCGATGTGATGGAGTTCGATGTCGTGATCGTCGGCGGCGGCCCGGCCGGGCTGTCGACGGCGATCCACCTGGCCAATCTGGTCGAGCGCCACAACGCGGAGGTGCAGAAGAGCGGCGTGGGCGAAGCGCTGGCCCCGCAGATCTGCCTGATCGAAAAGGCCGCCGAACTCGGCGCGCACTCGATCTCCGGCGCGGTGCTCGATCCCAAGGCCCTCGACCAGCTGGTCCCGAGCTGGCGCACGGCCGAACCGAAGGCGCCGGTCGAGGCCGAGGTGCACGACGACTACGTGCTGTGGCTCGGCGAGAAGGGCGGCTTCAAGCTGCCGGTCACGCCGCCGCCGCTGAAGAACCACGGCAACTTCGTCATCTCGCTCAACAAGATGGTGAAGTGGCTCGGCGCCATCGCCGAGCAGAAGGGCATCCAGGTGTTCCCCGGTTTCCCCGGCGCCGTGCTGCAGCGCGACGGCAAGAAGGTCACCGGCGTGCAGCTCGGCGACTCGGGCGTCGACAAGCACGGCCAGCAGAAGGGCAACTTCCAGGCGGGCGGCATCCTCGCCGGCAAGCTCACCGTGCTGGCCGAGGGCTCGCGCGGCTCGATGGCCAAGCAACTGATCGCCGACCTCGGCCTGCAGGGCAAGAACCCGCAGGTGTTCGGCATCGGCGTCAAGGAAGTGTGGGAAGTGCCTGCCGGCCAGTGCCCGCCCGGCCTCGTCGTGCACACGATGGGCTACCCCCTCGACAGCAAGACGTTCGGCGGCGGCTGGATCTACGGCATGGGCCAGAGCGAGGGCGGCAAGAACCTCGTCTCGATCGGCCTCGTCGTCGGCCTCGACTACCGCGACCCGACGATGGACGCGCACCGGCAGTTGCAGCGCATGAAGCTCAACCCGAAGGTCGCCGCGTTCCTGCAGGGCGGCAAGATGCTGCACTACGGCGCCAAGTCGCTGCCCGAAGGCGGCCTCTACTCGATGCCGAAGACCTTCGGCGACGGCTTCGTGCTCGTCGGCGACAGCGCCGGCCTGATGAACAGCATGCGGCTCAAGGGCATCCACCTCGCGATGCGCAGTGGCATGCTCGCGGCCGAGGCGGCGTTCGAGTGCCTGAAGAAGGGCGACTTCTCGGCGGCGGCGACGGCCGTCTACGACCAGAAGATGAAGGCCGACTGGCTGCACGACGAGCTGTGGCAGTGCCGCAACTTCCACCAGGGCTTCCACAAGGGCCGCCTGTGGGGCCTGCTCAACGCCGGCTTCGCGCAGTTCTTCGGCGGCAAGGGCGCGTTCTGGAGCGACGAGCTCAAGAGCGAGGCCGGGCACAGCTACATGCAGCAGGTCGGCGCGTACTTCGGCGGCAAGGGCAAGCCCGCGCAGGACAAGCTGCCGCAGGACGGCACGCTCACGTTCGACAAGCTGACCAGCGTGTACGCGTCGGGGACCATGCACGAGGAGGACCAGCCGTGCCACCTCGTCGTCACGCAGCCCGACCTGTGCTCGACGCGCTGCGTGGAGGAGTTCGGCAACCCCTGCCAGCACTTCTGCCCCGCGGCGGTCTACGAGATGGAGGCGAAGCCGGGGACCAAGCACGGCGTCGACCTCAAGATCAACGCCAGCAACTGCGTGCACTGCAAGACGTGCGACATCATGGACCCGTACCAGGTCATCAACTGGGTCACGCCGGAAGGCGGCGGCGGGCCGAACTACACCAACCTCTGACGGCGGGCGGCGCGTCACGTCGCGCGCCGGGACGCCGCGCGATCCCTGCGCGCCCGGCCGTGGGGGCTGGCGGCGCGGTTGCGTAGCATCGCGACCATGGTCGGCTGTCCGCGCGTGCGTCCCCGCTTCCTCGCCGCTGCGATCGGCTGCGCTGCGCTCGCCGCGGCGCAGGAGCAACCCACCGGGCTCGCGCCGCGCACCTGGTCCGTCGATGGCGTCGAACGCAGCGCGCTCGTCGCCGTGCCGGCGCAGGCTCCGACGGCGGCGCAGCCAGCGCCGCTGGTGTTCGTGTTCCACGGCCACGGCGGGCGCAGCGCGGCGGCGGCGCGCGGCTTCGGGCTGCACGAACTGCTGCCGCAGGCGGTCGTCGTCTACCCGCAGGGCCTGCCGACGCCGGGCCGGTTGACCGACGCCGACGGCAAGCGCAGCGGCTGGCAGGCCGAGGTCGGCGACCAGGGCGATCGCGACCTGCGCTTCGTCGACGCGATGCTGGCGACGCTGCGCGCCGAACTGGCGATCGACGAACGTCGCATCCACGCGACCGGCCACAGCAACGGCGGCGGCTTCACCTACCTGCTGTACGCCGCACGCAGCGACGTCTTCGCGTCGTTCGCGCCGTCGGCGGCGGGCGGCGTGCGCCACCTGCGCGACGGCCAGCCGATCCCGCGGCCGCTGCTGCACGTCGCCGGCCGCGCCGACGCGCTCGTGCCGTTCGCGACGCAGCAGCGCAACGTGCAGGCGCTGGTCGCGGATGCCGGCGCCGACGCCGGCGCGCCGTGGGACGCAGTGCCCGGCGCCACCGTGCACCGCGCCAAGGCCGGCATGATGGTCGCGACGTGGTGGCACGACGGCGGCCACGAGTTTCCGGCGGCGGCGGCGCCGGCGATCGCCGCCTTCTTCCGCGCCACGCCCAAGCCCGAGCCATGGACGACGCCGCCGGCCGCCCTGCCCGGCGTGGTGCAGCACGTCTACGAGAGCCGCGCGGCGCGCACCTCGGTCAGCTACCACGTCTACCTGCCGCCGGGCTACGAGGACGACGCCGACGGCCGCCGCTATCCGGTCGTCTACTGGCTGCACGGCAGCGGCGGCGGCGACGCGGGCCTGCCGTCGGTCGCGCGCGCGTTCGAGGCGGCGATGCGCCGCGGCGACCTGCCGCCGTGCCTCGTCGTCTATCCCAACGGCCTGCCGCAGGGCATGTGGTGCGACAGCGTCGACGGCCGCCGTCCGGTCGAGACCGTCGTGCTCGGCGAGATCGTGCCGCGGATCGACGCGGCGTTCCGCACGCTGCCCGACGCGGCGCGCCGCGGCGTCGCCGGCTTCAGCATGGGCGGCTACGGCGCGCTGCGCTTTTGCTTCGCGCGGCGCGACCTGTTCGGCGCCGCCGCGAGCCTTGGCGGCGGCCCGCTGCAGCCCGAGCTGGTCGAGACGCCGCGCACCAACGAAGCGCGCCGCGTCGAGGTGCTGGCGACGACGTACGGCGGTGACATGGCGGAGTTCGTCGCGCGCAGTCCGTGGCGGCTCGCGGAGGTCCACCGCGAGCGCCTGCGCGACGCGCGCCTGCTGGTCGCCTGCGGCGCGGCCGACAACACGTTGCCCGCCAACCGCGGCATGCACGAACGGCTCGACGCGCTCGGCATCCCGCACGCCTACCTCGAACCGGCGGGCGTCGCGCACGAGCCGGTGCGCATGCTGCAGGCGATCGGGCCGCAGTTCTGGCGGCTCTTCGCCGACTTGTTCGCCGCCGGTCGCTGACCGCCCGCAGTGGGGGCGGCGCACGATCGGCTTCCAGCCGGCGTCCGGCGAAGGCGCCGGCCGCAGCCGCGGCCGCGCCGCTGGAGCATTGGGCCGGCCTGCTGGCTAGCATCGCCGCCGTTGCGCCGCGCCATCGTGGCCGCGCGCCAGCCCTCGTACCCGTCATGATGCAACGCACCCCCCGTTCGTTCCTGTCGTTCGCCCTTCTCGTCGTCGTCGCGCTGCTCGCCAGCTGCTCGGCGACAGGCAAGTTCAAGAACCTCGGTGAGCCGCCGGTCTGGAAGGACACGACGGAACTGCCGGTGCCGGACGACGGCACGGTCGAGCCGAACACCATCCGCATGAACTTCCAGTGCCCGACGATGGAGGACGACGAGGCGTTCCTCGACACGCTGCGCGAGTCGGTCGTGGCGCAGTGCCGGCAGGCCGGCATGGGCGACGTCAAGCTGCTGCCGCGCAAGAGCGGCAAGAAGGCCCACTACGAGATCATGGTGTACGAGGCCGGCGAGGACGGGAAGTTCGACTTCAACGAGGAGGCCGGCATCTGGGCCGGCGTCGGCACCGGCGTCGCGACCGGCATCCTGACCGAGAGCCTCGGCACCGGCATCGCGGGCGGTGTCGCCGGCGGCGCGGCGGCCGGGCTGCTGCTCGGCGAGAAGAAGGAGGTCTACGCGTTCGCGGGCGTCTGCCGCCAGCGCACTTCGCTCGCCGCCAGCAAGACCGCCGACGCCGGCAACAAGAACGCCACCACCACCGGCGGCGGCGTCAAGGACCGCGACACCGGCAACAGCACGCAGAACCAGGGCAATCGCTCGATCCTGGAGAGCGCGCAGTGGAACCTGAAGACGCAGTCGTACGAGTTCCCGTTCATGTTCCAGATCGCCGTCGAGGGCGGTTCGATGAGCAACAAGAAGGCGCGCGACGCGGCGGCCCGCGAGGTGTTCATGAAGCGGTTCCCGAAGTTCGCCACCGGCGGCTCGACGCTGTGAGGCGCAGCGGGCGCGCCGGCGGCGCTCGCGTTGCCGCACGGCCCGCCGCCGCGCCGACTGCAGGCAGACGGCGCGCGGCCGCCGTCCTCGCCGCGGCCGACTTGCGCCCTGCGGCGTATGGGCCGCAGCCGCCGCGCGCGCCATGGTGCCGGCACGCCGCGTACCGCGGCGACCCAGGAGCCCAGCGATGGACATCGGCCGCATCTGCCAGCGTCGCGTCGACACGGCTCGACCCGAGGAATCCGCCTTCGCCGCCGCGCAGCGCATGGCGACGCGCAGCGTCGGCAGCCTCGTCGTCGTCGACGGCCGCGGCCGCCCGGTCGGCATGCTGACCGACCGCGATCTCGCCTTGCGCGTCATCGCGGCCTGCCTCGACGCCCGCACGACCGAAGTGCGCGACGTGATGACCGGCCACGCCGAGTCGCTCGGCGACAGCGCGTCGTTGGCGGACGCGCTCGCAGCGATGCGCGCCGGTGGCGTCCGCCGCCTGCCGGTCGTCGACGGCGACGGCACGCTCGCCGGCGTCGTCAGCTTCGACGACGTCGTCGCCTGCCTCGCGCGCCAGTTCGCTGCCGCTGGCGAGTTCCTGGAGCAGCGCATGCCCGAACGCATCGCCGCGACCTGACCGATCCGCACGGCGCGGCGGCCGGCAACCGCCGTTATCGTGCCGCGAGCCATGCCCTACCGCGTCTGGTTGCTGCTGCTGACGTTGGCCGCGATCGCCGCGAGCGCGATCGCGCCATACGACCGCCGCGATTGGACGCTGGAGCACATCCCGACCGGCCTCGGGATCGCCTTCCTCGTCTGGTACGAGTTGCGGCCCGGCGGCCGGCCGCTCGGCAACGGCCACTACACGCTGACGTTCCTCTTCCTGCAGCTGCACATCGTCGGCGCGCACTTCCTGTACAGCCGCGTGCCGTACGACGCCTGGAGCGACGCCCTGCTCGGCGTGCGGCCCTCGGAGTGGCTGGGCGCCACGCGCAACCACTACGACCGCGTGGTGCACTTCCTGTTCGGCGTGCTCGCGCTGCCGCCGTTGTCCGAGCTGGTGCGCCGCCACGTCGCGCCGGGCCGCGGCTGGAACCTCGTGGTCGCCGTCGCCGCGATCGGCCTGTGCAGCAAGGTGTACGAGCTGGCGGAGTGGCTCATCGCCGTGGCGTTGAGCCCCGAGCAGGCCGAGGCCTACAACGGCCAGCAAGGCGACATGTTCGACGCGCAGAAGGACATGGGGCTGGCGTTCGTGGGCTCGCTGCTGGCGAGCGCGGCGGTGGCGACGTGGCGGCACCGGCAACGCGTGCGGGCCGAGCGGGCCAGCCAACCGTAAGGTCGCCGGGAATCTGCGTCAGAGCAGGTCACGCCGCCCGCCACGCAGCTGCGGGTCCGGGGACTGGCTGTCGGGCGCTGGCCAATCCGCCGTTCGCCAGCGGTCGGAGGCCTCGACCCGGCCTCGAAGCCACGGACCGGATCGGCACGCGTCCCGGGACGCAGCCTCATGGCGTCGGCGCCGACCCACCGAGCCGCGCGTCAGTCGCCGGCGGGCAACCGCGCCCAGAGCTTCGCCGCCTGCTGCTCGGCGAGGCGCAGGCGCTCCTCGCCCGTCGCCGCGAACGCCGCCTGCACGTGCGGGCGCAGCACCGGGAAGCCGCCGAGGTTGGGCTCGGGCGTGCCGCTCAGGCGGTGGCAGAGCGCGCACTGGCCGCGGTGCGTCGTGTGCTTGCCGGTGCCGTAGTCGCGGAACAGGTCCTGGTCGTCGGGGTCGATGCGACGGAACGGCTGGCCCTGGCCTTCGCGCAGCCGCTGCCGCTCCAGCTGCCAGACGGCGAAGTCGAGTCCGTCGTGGGTGAACGTCGCGTTGGCGGCCGCGAGCGGGTCGCGGTTGCGCAGCGTCTGCACGCGCACGTCGAAGGCGAGCGGCGTGGCGCGCGGCGCGCCGTCGCGGTCGAACACCACGAGGCCCTGCACCAGCACGGCCTGGAAGCCGAGCGGCACGGTCGGGCCGCGCTTCTTGTCCGCCTCGCTCAGGGCCGCCGGCAGCAGCGCGGCGAGCGCCGTCTCGCCGTCGGGGTGGCGCAGGAACAGCCGCGACCACAGCACGGTCTTCTCGGCGTCGAACAGCCGCGTCGAGCGGCGCACGATCTCGCGGTAGCCGTCGGCCTTGCCGCCGAGCTGCTTCGGCAGTTGCGCGGCGAACTCCGGGTCGGCGGCGGCAGCGGCGCGCAGCGGATCGGGCAGCGCGGCGAGCGCGTCGGCCGGCAGCGCGAGTGCTTGGGCGGCGCGCCGCAGCAGCGGCAGCAGCGCGGCGTTCTGCTTGGTGTCGAGCAGGCGCTCGGCGGCGCGCAGCAGGTCGTGCTGCAGCAGGGCGGCCAGCGCCGGCTGCCGGCGCAGGCTGGTGAGCGCGGCGTCGTCGCGGCAGAGCGCCGCGAGGTCGGCGGCGGCGGCGGCCTCGACCGCGGCGTCGAGCCCTTCGAGCGGCAGCAGCCGGCCATCGCCGCCGAACCCGCGCGCGTCGTCGGCCGTGCCGGCGCGCTTGCCGTGCACCCAGCCGTCGGTCCACGCGACCGGCTCGCCGCGCGGGATCACCGCCGCCACCTCGGCCGGCGTCTGCCGCTGCAGCCAGAAGGCGCGGAACAGGCGGTTGGGCAGCGCGTCGGCCGCCGCGTCGTACGGCGTGAACGCGAGCGGGTCGCGCGGCAGGCCGCGGTCCGGGCTGTCGGGCCCGTGGCGGCGGTCGTCCTGCGCGGTCAGCAGCGCAGCGAGAAGCGGGAGCGCGAACAGCGCGTGCGCGCGCGGCGCGCGGCGGGCGGGGCAGCGGGGCATCGCATCAGCCTAACGGCTCGGCGGCGGCGCGGCGCGAGTCCGATGTGCGTGCGCGCTGCCGCCAGCTCAACGGCGCGCGCGCACGCGCGTGCGGTGCACCAGCAACTCGACAGGGCCCGTCGTGCCCTGCGCGCGCACGAGGCCCGCGGTCAGGTCGGCGGCCGCGGCGTCGTCGAGGCCGAGCGAGCGCGCGAACACGGCGACGGCGTCGCCCGGACTGTCGGCGCGCAGCAGGTCGCTGGCGAGTTCGCGCTGCACGTCGCGCAGGCCGGCGCGGCCCAGCGCTGTGGCCAGCGCGCCGTCGTCGACGCCGGCGAGCGCGGCGAGCCGTTCGGCGGGCCAGCCGGCGGCCGCCGCGGCCGCGGCGAGCCCGGGCACGGCGTTCGGCGCCGGCAGGTCGAACACGGCGCGGCCGCCGGGGCGCAGATTGGCGCGCGCGAGGTCGGCCCAAACGTCCGCTGGCAGGTCGGGCGCGGTGTTGGCGCAGACCAGCAGCGCGTCGAACACGCCAAAGCGCGCGCTGCCGCGCAGCGGGCTGGCGAAGGCCTGCAGCTGCGGCAACCGCAGGTTGGCGAGCTGGTGGGCGGTGCGGGGTTCGCCGACGACGACGACGAGGCTGCCGTCGCGCGTCACCGCCGCGGCGAGCGCGCGCGCCGTGGCGAGGCTGACGCAGCAGGCGAGCGCGCGGTCGCCGGGACGCACGTCGAGTCGCGCGATCGCGGCGGGGGCCCAGGGTTCGGGTTCGGCGAAGACCATGGCTGGCTCAGCGGCTGACCGCGCGCCGCGGCGCGGGCCATGCGGCGCGTTCGCGCGCGCAGTCGCCAGGAGTCTGCGTCACGGAACGCGCGCCGGCTCGCGGATTGCAACCCGCTGCCCCGCGTCTACTGGGTGCTGCTTGCTGCCGGGTTCTTGGTGTCTCGTCTCCGCGTCCTCTGTGTCCTCCGTGGTTCCTTTCCGTCGTTGCTGCTTCAGCAGCAGAACAACCACGGAGAACGCAGAGAGCACAGAGCAGAGCGGACCGAGGGGCGGCAGCAGGACGCCTGGCAGCTGCTGCGAGGCGCGGGGGGCGGCGTGGGCTTCCAGACGCGAAGGCGCGTGCCGGGCGGCGTGGCCTTTCGTGGCGCAGCCTTTCGTGACGCAGACTCCCAGGGCGCGCGACCACCCCGCCTCACCGAACCGCGGTGATCGCGCCGTCGTCGCCGAGCAGCGTGAACGCCGCGCGTTTGCCGACGGCGAGCGCGCCGTAGGCGTCGGCGCGCACCAGCGCGGCGGGGTTCGCCGACGCCGCGCAGCCGAGCGTCCACGGCCCGGCCATCGGCACGAAGAGCAGGAAGTTGCGCGCCGCCAGCGCCATCGTCAGCGCCGAACCGGCGAGCCGGCCATGCGCGTCGCGGACCACGCCGTCGTGCGCCTGCACCGGGATGCCGCTGAGCTGGTAGCTGCCGTCGGGCATGCCGGCGGCGGCGACGGCGTCGCTGACCAGGATGGTGCGGCCGGGGCCGAGGATGCGGAAGGCGTTGCGCACCATCGCCGGGTGCACGTGCACGCCGTCGACGATCAGCGGGCACTGCACGCGTTCGTCGTCGAGCGCGAAGCCGGCGGTGCCGACGTCGCGGTGGTGCAGCGGGCCCATGACGTTGAACAGGTGCGTCACCGCGCGCGCGCCGGCGTCGACGCACGCCCCGAAGCCGTCGACCTTGTCGCAGTGGCCGAGCGCGACGGCGACGCCCGCCGCGCGCAGGCGCGCGGTCGCGGCGGCAGCGCCGCTGCGCGCGTGCGCGAGCGTGACGAGGCGCAGGCTGCCGGCGGCGGCGGCGAGCAGCTGGTCGACGCGCTCGGGCGTCGGATCGACGAAGCAGGTGGCGTCGTGCGCGCCCGAGGCCTGCAGGAACGGGCCTTCGAGGTGCAGGCCCAGCGGCTCGGCGCCCGCGCCGTGCCAGCTGCGGATCCACGCTGCGACCGCGGCGACCTGCGCCAGCAGCCGTTCCCACGGCGCGGTGATCAGCGTCGGCAGGAAGGCGACCGCACCGCCGGCCCAGACCGCGCGCGCGACCGCGTCGAGCGCGTCCGGCGTCGCTTCGTCGCAGCTGCGGCCGCCCGCGCCGTTGACCTGCAGGTCGACGAAGCCGGGCAGCAGCGTGCCGCGCAGCCGCACGGCCGCGGCGGCCGGGGCGATGCGGTCGACGGCGACGATGCGGCCGTCGACGGCGGCGATCCGCGCGCCAGCGGCCATGCCATCGGGCAGGGCGATGCGATCGACGATCCACTCCGTGGCGTTCACGTGCGCAACGGTAGGCCGTCGCCGCAGCCGTCGCCAGCGCACTGCCACGGCTGCCGTCCGCGCCCCCCGCGCCGCCGCGGCCGCGTGCGCGTCGTCGCGCCGGTGGCGGGAGCCGACGCGGCGACTACCATGCGGCGATCGCGATGCGCGTTCCCTTGCTGCTGTTGCTGCCGTTCGTGCTCGCCGGCGCGTTCGCCGGGTGGTTCGTCGGTGGCGTCGTGCCGGCCGGCCTCGGCGACCTCGCGCTGCACGCCGAACCGTGGCGGATGTCGCGCAAGGTCGACGAACCGCTGGAGGTCGCGCCGGGGCGCTGGACCTTCCTGCCGTACCTGTTCGGCGACTTCGACCTGCAGATGGACGTCGAACTCGCCGCCGATACGCACCTCGATCTGCTGGTGCGCCAGGTCGAACCGCGCTTCGTCGACAAGTACATGGAACCGTTCGCCGGTCGTTGGTCCGCGCTGCGGTTGTCGACGGCTGGCGACGGGCCGGCGTGGCGGACGCGCGACGAGGCGTTCGCGCACCTCGAAGAGCCGGGCGCAGGGCTCGGGCCTGGCCTCGTCGCGACGGTGTGGCTGCGCGCACGCGGCGCCGAGGTCACCGCCAACGTCGCCGGCAAGACGATCCCGGTGCACCGATGCGCCGATCGCTACGGCATGGCGGCGTTGGTCGCGCGCGGCGGCGTGGCGGTCGTGCGACGCCTGGAGATCGTGCCCGTGCCCGGGCCATCGCCGCGGTGGTGGGCGCGCGGCACGTGGACGGCGCTCGGCGCGCTCGGCGCGGCGCTGGTCGCCTGCGCTGCGCGCGCGCGCGGCTGCGGCGTCGCGTGGTTCGTGACGGCGGCCGCGCCGATGGCGCTGGTCGGATGGCTGGCGACGCGCGGCGCCGATCTCGAACTGGCGTACCCGGCGCGCCACACGCTCGCCCTCGCGCTCGGCGGCTGCCTCGCGCTCGGGGCGCTGCGCCTGCTGCGGGGCTGGCGGTTGGCGCTCGGCGCGGCGCTCGCGGCGCTGGCGTTGGTCGTCGCCGCGCGCGGCTGGCGGCACGAACACGCTGCCGTCGACGCGTTGTTCGGCGTCGACGCCGGCAACCAGATCAGTGAAGCCTACGCGCAGCTCGTCCGCGGTCCGACCGGCTTGCGCGGGCTCGGCGAGCCGGCGCCGCGCGTGTTCCTGCTCGGTGGCCAATTGCTTTACGACCGGGGCCTGCCCGAAGAACACGTCGAGCTGCTGCTCCGTCGCCACCTCGCCAACTCCGCCGGCCGCACGCCGTCGGTGCTGACGTTGCCGACCGTCGATGGTTGGTCGGTGCAGCAGTGGCGGTTGTTCGCCCGCTGCTTCGCCGGCCACAGGCCGCAGGTGCTCGTGTTCGGCGTGCCGCGCGACGAGATGGCCATCGAGCCCGCGACCGGCGTGGCCCGCTCGGAACCGGCGGCCGTGCAGCGCGCGATCGCCGACGCGCGCGCGTGGTGCGCGGCGAACGACTGCCGGCTGCTCGTCTACGCCGATGCCGGGCTGCCCGCCAACCTGCTGGCGGCGGTCAAGGCCGCGGCAGGGGACGACGTCCTCGTCGCGCGCGACGGCGCCAGCGCGGCCGACCTCGCGCGGCAACTCGCCGAACGCCTGGGCCCGTGGCTCAAGTCGTGAGCGACGTCGCCCAACGGTTGCGCGCCCTCGCCGCGACGCTGGCGCAGGCGCCCGAGCGTTCGGCGGCCGTGCGCGCGGCGGCGATGGCTCTGGTGCGCGAGCATGTCCTCACGGACCCGGCCGACCGCGTCGCCGCCGCCGGCCTGCTCGTCGGCAGCGACGACAAGGCGGAGGTCGAAGCGGCACAGGCGCTGGCGCTCGCCGCGTTCGGCGCGCTGCCGGCGGCGCGGCCGCTCGCCGCCGCCGCCTTCGACCGCCTGCGACTGCTGGCTGGCGCGCCGCAGAAGTTCGGCACGCAGTGGCTCGCGCGCGACGGCGCGGTCGCAATGTGGCCGGTCGATCCGGCGACGACCGACAGCGAACGCGCGAAGTGGGGCCTGCCGCCGCTGGCGGAACTGCGCCGCCGCGCGGACGGCTGACGCGCCGTCGTCCGCATCGCGCCGCGGCGTCGGTGTTCGCGTCGGCTCCGCCACTGCGTTGGTCGGCCGCACCGCCGTCGCTGGCGCGCACGGCGGCGGCGGGCCACGATGCGGCGCATGCCGATCCTGCCGCCGACCGCCGAGCACATCGCCTTCGCAGCCGCCGCGCTGCGCCGCGGCGAGCTCGTCGGCATGCCGACGGAGACGGTCTACGGACTCGCCGCGCTGGCCAGCGATCCGGTGGCGGTGGCGCGCACGTTCGCCGCCAAGCGCCGGCCGAGCGACAACCCGCTGATCGTGCACCTCGCGTCGGCCGCGGACTTGCCGCAGGTCGCGCGCGCCGTGCCGCCGGCCGCGCAGGCGCTGGCGGCGGCGTTCTGGCCGGGGCCGCTGACGCTCGTGCTGCCGCGCCAGCCGCACGTGCTCGGCGCGGTCACCGCCGGCGGCGACACGGTGGCGGTGCGTGTGCCCGATCATCCCGTCGCGCTCGCGCTGCTGCGCGCCGTCGGCGCGCCGCTGACGGCACCGAGCGCGAACCCGTTCATGCGGCTGTCGCCTACGGCCGCCGCCGACATCGACGCCGACCTGCAGGCGCAATTGGCGTGCACGCTGGACGGCGGGCCGTGCCGCGTCGGCCTGGAGTCGACCGTCGTCGACTGCGCCGGCCCGGGGCCCGTGCGCGTGCTGCGCCCCGGCGGCGTGCCGCGGATCGCGCTCGCCGCCGTGCTCGGCCACGACGTGCCGCTCGCCGACGCGGCGGCCGCGGCGGCTGCCGGACCGCGGCCCGCGCCCGGCATGTACGCGCGCCACTACGCGCCGCGCACGCCGCTGCGCCTGGCCGAAGCGCTCGGCCCCGACGACGCCGGCCTGTGCTTCGGGCCGCCGGCCAATCCGCGGCAGGTGGCGATGCCGGCCGACCCCGAGTCGTACGGCGCGTCGCTGTACCGCGTGCTGCACGCGCTCGACGCGCTCGACGCGCGCGAACTCGTCGTGCAGCAACCGCCGCGCGAACCCGCCTGGGAAGCGGTCGCCGACCGCCTGCGCAAGGGGGCGGCGACGGGCTGACCGACCGCCGCGCGGCCGCAGCGTTGCGTTGCCACCGTGCCCGGTGGCATGGCCTTGCGCGCGGCAGCGTCCTACTCTGTCCGACCGCCGCATGATCGTGCCGCTCGTATTGACCCTCGCGCTGACGCTCGGACTGATCGTCTACGGCCTGTTCGCGTGGGAACGCATCGTCGCGCGCCGCCGCGCCGCCGACCCCGGCACGAGTTGAGGCAGCCTCGCCCGGGCGCGTGCCGCCCGGCCCGACTGCGCGCCCGACGCGCCGCAGGCCTTCGGCCGCGACGCGGCGTGGTTCGCCGTGCGCGCCACGGACCCGGCGGCGGTCGCGCGCGCGCTGGCCCTGCGCACCGTGCTGCCGGCCAACTGGCGGGGCGGCCTCGCCGACGTCCGCGATGCCGGCGCGTTCGTGTCGCCGCCGGTCGACGGCTTCGTCTTCGTCACCGGCGCCGACGTCCGCGCGCTCGCCGACGTCGACGCCGAGGTCGCGCCGCGCCTCGCGCACTTGTCGGCGCAGTTCGGCTTCGCCGCGTGGTTCCGCAGCGACGACGCCGCCGATGCGTACGGCTGGGCGTTCGCGCGCAGCGGCGAGGTGGCGCGCGCCTATGCCTTCGCCGGCGAGCACGGCCCGGTCGCGTGGCTCGGCGAGGCCGACGCCGCCGAGCGCGCGCTCGGCTGCCACGTCGACGACCCGCGCGACCGCAGCGACGACGACGTGAAGTGGTGGCCGGATCGCCGCATCGTGCACGCGCTCGCGGCGGCGTGGGCCCGCGATCCGGATGCGCTGCCCGCTCGCGGCGCGGTCGGCGGCCCGGGCGTCGTCGGTCGCATGGGACCTGCCCCGTCCTGCTGACGGCGGCGCGCAAATCCGCCAGCGACAACGCTGCGACACCCGCGCGACCGCGCGGCATTAGCATCCCGCGCCCGGCCTTCGCCGGTCCCTCGCCATGCGCGCAATCCCGGTGCGTTCCGTCTCCGCCTTCGTGCTGCTCGCGTTCGCTGCCCAGCTCGCCGCCCAGGACCGGCGGCCGCTGACGCACGACGACTACGACCAATGGAAGTCGCTGCGCGGGCAGGCCTACACGCAGGACGGCCGCTGGGTCGCCTTCCAGGTCGAGCCGCAGTGGGGCGACGGCGTGCTGGAGATCAAGCAGGCGACGGGCGACACGGCGTACCGCTACGAGTTCGCCAGCGGCGCGCGCTTCTCCGCCGACGGGCGCTTCGCGCTGTTCAGCGTCGGCAAGTCGAAGGTCGAGGAGCGCAACAAGAAGATCGACGAGCTGCGCAAGAAGGCGAAGGAAGCCAACAAG
>JBKDXM010000011.1:0-53363 GCA_046306335.1 Planctomycetota bacterium | reverse complement strand
CTACGGCGCCCCCCGCGATCTACCCCGACCATCTCTCGTCTGCTGCGTCAGCGGGGTCTACGAGACAGCGCGTCCCCCGGCCTTGCGGGCGAGGAAGCGCCGCGCCGCGGCGTTGCCCCACGCGATGCAGCCGAGCATGTTGACCTGCACCTGGTGGCGGTCCTTGCCGAGGTCGAATTCGTCGATGGCGACGTCCGGCATCACGCCGGCGACGAAGTGCACTTCGTCGACCGGGCCAAGGTCCTGCTCGATGCGCGCGAACAGCGGCTCGACGGCGTCGACGTCGGCGGCGTCGTGGGCGTAGGCATAGGCCGCCTGCCGACCCAGCGCGTCGTTGGTCGTCGCGGCCTGCGCCGCGAGTTCGCGGTCGCGCCGCGCCAGCATCGCCACCTTGCGGCCCGACAGCGCCAGCCGGCGCGCCAGGGCGAGGCCGATGCCCGAACTGGCCCCGACGACGAGGCACGTGCCGGTGCGTGGTCCCATGCCCGAAGGAAACTCCGCCAATGCCCGGAAAGCAAACCGACCGCCGCACAGCGTCCCAGGTGGCGCGGACGCCCCGTTGCCAACGTCGGAACCACCGCGCATCATCGCCGCCATGCCCTTGATCGCGCGGTTCCTCGGCATGGCGGCGCTCGCAGCGAGCGCGTCGGCGGCACTGCCGGCGCAGGATCCGCCGCGCCCTTACGGCGACTTCGTCGACGGCGTCGTCGCGACCGTCAACGACGCCAGCATCCTGCGCAGCCAGGTGCGCACGCTCGCGGCCCCGCGCCTGCGCGCGCTGCGTGCCGAACAGCGCGTGCGGCCGCAGGAGGCGCTCGCGCTGGAACGCGCCGTCGCCGAACAGGAGATCGCCCGCCACCAGTTGGCGCTGGCGGCGAAGTCGTTCGCCACCGCCACGCTGACCCCGGACCGCATCGAGGAGTACCTGCGCTCGAACGCCGAGCGCAACCGCCAGCAGCAGATCGCCGAACTCGGCAGCCTGACGGCCTTCAGCGAGGAGCTCAAGCGCGTCGGCCGCACGTGGCAGACGCAGCAGGCCGAACGGCGCATCGACCAGTTGCACGACCTCGCCGAGGACCTCGCCATCGGCCGCCGGCTCGGCGGCCAGTCGGCCGCGTTCCTGACGCCCACGATGCTGCGCCGCGCCTACGAGGCGAACCGCGACAACTTCGTCGCGCCGGCGCGCGCGGCCATCGTGCAGGTGCGGTTCCGCGGCCCCGACGCCGCGGCCCAAGCCGCGGCCGCCGCGGCGGCGTGGCAGACGGAGGAAGTCGACGCCCGCACCCTCGCCAGCCGCTACCCGGGCGCCCTGCCCGTATCGGTCGAACTCGACGCCACCACCCTCGCCGCCGACCTCAGCCCCCTGCAGGGTTTCGCCCTGGCAGGCCCCCAGGGTGCGGTCGCCGCTCCGCTCGCGCTGCCCGGCGGCGCCTATGTCGTCGCCAAGGTCAGCCGCTTCATCGCTGCGCGCAACCAGCAGTTCAGCGACCCGGAGGTGCAACTGATCCTGCGCAACCAGTGCACCGAGGACCTGATCAACGAACTGCGCGCCGAGGCCCAGCGCACGGCGGCACAGCGAACGGAAGTCTGGCCCCGCAAGTAGGTTGGCGCGGGCAGCAAGCCTGGTCGCAGCCTGCTGGCAGACGGGCTGTCCGACACCCGCCCGCGGGCTGCACAGGCCATCCCGCTGCATCTGCCGCAACGTGGTCCGACTCCCTGCCGACCTCGAACCTTCGACGGAGCGAGCGACCCGCGCACGGCATCGTCGACAGCGTTGCAGCGCGTCGCCGAGCGCGCTCTACTTCGCGGCCCCTCTCTGAACCGACCGGCGGCCAGCGCCGTTGCTTGCGTCGACCGCCCGGGACCGCCCCCTGCCAGCTCGGCCGGGGCTTGCCCGGGCGACGCCTGCCAGCCACGCCGACCGACCGCCCCAGGAGCCACCATGGCCCAACTCGACCCGACCAAGATCAAAGTCCAGTCCAACGCGCTCCCTGTCTGGGAGACCGAGGTGACGTTCCAGGAACTCATGGCCGAGCGCCTGCGCGCTGCGCCGTGGTTCATGCTGTCGCTCGGCATCCACGTGGTCGTGGCGCTGATCGCCTACCTCGCGATGCCGGCGAAGAAGGAAGAGAAAGTCGTCAACAAGGTCGAGATGACCCAGCAGGAGGAGACCAAGGTCGAGGAACCGCCGCCGCCGCCGCCGCCGGAGACCAAGCCGGAAGAGGTGACGGACGACGTCGTCGTCACCGAGAACACGGTCACCGAGCAGCAAAACGAGGCCTTCGACAACACCGTCTCGGAGAACACGTCGAAGGAGTCCGCCTTCGACAGCAACCAGTGGAACTCCGCGGTCGGCCTCGGCGGCGGCGCCGGCGGCCGCTACGGCGGTCGTGGCGGCGGCGGCAAGAAGGGTGGCGGCGGCAAGAGCTACGCCGAGAACATCGACGCCGGCCTGCAGTGGTTGAAGAACCACCAGGACGAGGACGGCAAGTGGGACTGCGACAACTTCATGAAGCACGACGACCCGTCGAGCGACGTCTGCGACGGCCCGGGCAACGCCGTGCACGACGTCGGCGTGACCGGCCTCGCGCTGCTGGCCTTCCTCGGCGACAACAACACGATGCGCGCCGGCGCCTACAAGGACCAGGTCAAGAAGGGCGTGCTCTGGCTGCGCGAGCAGCAGGACCCGCAGACCGGCCTGTTCGGCACCGCCGCGTCGCACGACTTCATCTACGACCACGCGATCGCCGCGTACGCCATGTGCGAGGCCTTCGGCCTGTCCAACTACACGCTGCTGAAGCCGACGGCGCAGAAGGGCATCAACTACCTGGAGTCGCACCGCAACCCGTACTCGGTATGGCGCTACCAGCCGCGCGACAACGACAACGACACGTCGGTCACCGGTTGGGCGATCATGGCCTACGAGTCGGGCGAGTTCTTCGGCCTGACGATCAACAAGGAGGCCCTGAAGCTCTGCGGCGTGTGGCTCGACCAGGTCAGCGACCCGTCGGGCGTGCACGGCTACAGCAAGCAGGGTGAGCCGAGCTCGCGCAAGCCCGGCGACCACGCCACGAAGTTCCCGGTCGAGAAGGGCGCGGCGATGACGGCCGTCGGCCTGTTCTGCCGATTCTTCATGAACCAGGACCCGAAGGAGAAGCCGGTCATGAAGGCCGCGGCCGATCGCATCCTGGAGCGCCCGCCGATCTGGGACGAGAAGGCCGGCACGATCGACCACTACTACTGGTACTACGCGACGTACGCGCTGTTCCAGATGGGTGGCAAGCACTGGACCGAATGGCAGAAGAAGCTCGAAACCGCCGTGGTGAAGAACCAGCACAAGGACAAGACCAAGAAGAACCTGTACGGCTCTTGGGATCCGAAGTGCGCCTGGGGCGAGGACGGCGGCCGCGTGTACAGCACCGCGACGTTGGTGCTGACGCTCGAGGCCTACTACCGCTACACCAAGCTGGTCCGCTGACGGACCTGCGGCTCCCGCCGCACACGACGGCCCGCGCCTCCGACGAGGAAGCGCGGGCCGCGTCGTTTCCGGGCTGCACGCGCAGCGCGCCGCGCGAACACGTGGACGCGCGACGCCACCGGCGGCAGGCGCGCCGGTCGCGGGATTTCCACGCTCGCCGCTGATCCAGCAGGCGCAGAACCACGTTGCGAGGGACAGCGACGCGCCACGTCCCGGCCGTCCAAGGCCCGCCGCGACGCGGCGGGGAAGGAGCCCTCATGCCCGCCTCTGCGCCACCGTTCCGTCGCGACTGCGCGCCCGCAGCCGACGGTGTCCCGTTCGAAGCCATGGTCGCCGAACGCCTGCGGCAAGCGCCGACGTTCGCCGTCTCGCTGGCCGCGCACACGCTCGCGCTGCTGCTGCTCTGGCTGCTGCTGCCCGCGCCCGCGCGCGAGACAGCTCGGCATCACGTCGAAGTCACCGCGCCGGAGTCGGCCGACGTCGCGACGCCCGAGCCCGAGCGCCCGCCCGAGGTCGCGCCGGAAGCGCACGAGGAACCGGTCCTCGTCGACGCCAGCGCGCCGGTCGTCGACGCCGCCCCAGCCGGCGACGCGGGTGGCGACGAAGCTGCCGCGGACGCGCCCGCCGCTGCCGACCCGGCCGACTTCCAGGCCGCGATCGGCGTCGGCCCGTCGGGAGGCGGCCTGTACGGGGGCCGCCGCGGCCATGGGCCCGGCAACGGCAAGGGCGGCCGCGGCGGCGCGCAGCCGGCGATCGACGCCGCGCTGCGCTGGCTGCGCGCCCACCAGGACGAGGACGGCCGCTGGGACTGCGACGGCTTCATGAAGCACGACGATCCGGCCCAGCCCGCGTGCAGCGGCCCCGGCAACGGCGTGCACGACATCGGCGTCACCGGGCTCGCGCTGCTGGCCTTCCTCGGCGACGGCAGCACGATGCGCAGCGGCGCGTTCCGCGACCAGGTCAAGAAGGCCGTGCTGTGGCTGCGCGCGCAGCAGCGCGACGACGGCTTGTTCGGCGCGCCGGCGGCGCACGACTACCTCTACGACCACGCGATCGCCGCGTACGCGATGTGCGAGGCCTACGGCCTGTCGGGCTACAGCCTGCTGCGCGAGCCGGCGCAAAGGGGCCTCGACCACCTCGCCGCGCACCGCAACCCGTACGGCGTGTGGCGCTACCAGCCGCGCGACGGCGATGGCGACACGTCGATCACGGGCTGGTGCGTGATGGCGCTCGCCACCGGCAAGCACTTCGGGCTCGCCGTCGACGATGGCGCGCTGAAGGCATCGGCCGTGTGGCTCGACGCGGTCACCGACGCGAGCGGCCGCCACGGCTACACCGCCGCCGGCCAGCGCAGCTCGCGCAAACCGGGCGACCACGGCAGCCGCTTCCCCGCCGATCGCACCGAGGCGATGACGGCCGTCGGGCTGTTCGCCCGGTTCTTCCTCGGCCAGGACCCGGCCAAGACGCCGGCCATGCACAAGGCCGCCGACCTGCTGCTGCAGCAACCGCCGGTTTGGGACGACGCCGGCGGTCGCGTCGACCACTACGCCTGGTACTACGCCTCGTACGCGCTGTTCCAGATGGGCGGCAAGCGCTGGACGGCCTGGCAGAAGCAACTGCAGCCGACGCTGCTGGGGAAGCAGCATCGGGACCCCAAGGACGGCAACCGCTTCGGCTCGTGGGACCCCGCGTGCGCCTGGGGCGACGACGGCGGCCGCGTATACAGCACGGCCATCCTGGCGCTCTGCCTGCAGGCCAACTACCGCTACTCGCGGCTGCTGCACTGACGCGGCGAGCCGCCTCCGGCCCCACCGTCGCCAACCGCGACAGCGTCCCGGATCGGGCCCGCCGGGTGTCGCCGCGGCGTCAACCGCGCCGCGGCGTCCTCCCTGATGCGCCGATGGCGCCGAGACTTGTCCGTAGACGCGTCCATTCGCGAGAAATCCTAAAGTGGGGCTCAAGCGGCGGCCGATCACGGAGGTGCAAGACGCTGGCGCGAATCCAGCGGCAAAGGACAAGGAGCAAGCACAACCATGGGTCTTCGCGTCAATTCCAACATCGCCTCCCTGAACGCCCAGCGCTCGCTGTCGCAGACGACCGACAAGCTGCAAGCCAACTTCCGCCGCCTGTCGACCGGCTTGCGCATCTCGACCGCGTCGGACGACGCCGCCGGCCTTGCGATCTCGGAGCGTTTCCGCGGCCAGATCCGCTCGACGGCGCAGGCGATCCGCAACGCGCAGGACGGCATCTCGCTGACGCAGACGGGCGAAGGCGCACTCAACGAGGTCAGCTCGATCCTGATCCGCATGCGCGAGCTGGCGATCCAGTCGAGCAACGGCACGGTGAGCGGCGCCGACCGCGCGACGCTGAACGAGGAGTTCGGCGACCTGATCGAGGAGATCGACCGCATCGCCAAGTCGACGACCTTCAACGGGGTCAGCCTGCTCGACGGCACCGGCTCGACGATCACCTTCCAGGTCGGCGTCGGCACGACCGCCGGCGTCGACACGATCCAGTTGAGCACCTCCGACACGCTGGCCTCGACGCTCGGCCTGTCCTCGCTCGACATCGGCTCGACCGGCTTGCCCACCGTCGCGATCTCCACGCTCGACCTCGCCATCAACTCGGTCAGCCGCGTCCGCGGCGAACTGGGCGCGGCGCAGAACCGACTGACGACGACGATCGCCAACCTGCAGATCCAGTCCGAGAACCTCTCGGCCGCCGAGTCGCGCATTCGCGACGTCGACGTCGCCGTCGAGACGGCCGCGCTGACGCGCAACTCGATCCTGCAGCAGGCCGCGATCTCGATCCTGTCGCAGGCCAACACGCAGCCGCAGGCCGCGCTGCAGTTGCTGCAGAACTGAGGCCGCGAGGCGGGCCGCGCTCCCGCAGGCGGGAGCGGGCTGCGGACGGTCAGCCGGCGCCGTGGCCGGCGCCGACGCCGGTCACTTCATCGCGCCGACGGCGCGCGTGACCTGGCTCTTGTGGCGCGACGCCTTGTTGGCGTGGATGACGCGCGTCTCGGCCGCCTTGTCGATGATCTTGCAGACCGTCGTCAGGAGGGCGGCGGCCTTGGCCTTGTCGCCGGCCTGGACCAGCGCCATGAGGCTCTTCACCGCGCTCTTCATGCGCGACATCTTCGCCTTGTTGGCGACGCGGTTCTTCTCGCTCTGACGGGCGCGCTTGAGCGCTTGCTTGCTGTGGGCCATTGCTGCGTTCTCGGGATCGGGGTGCGTTCGGTACGGGAGTTCGGAAGTCGGGTGCGGGCAGGCCGGCGGCGTCAGCGCTTGAGTTCCGCCACCTTCGTGGCGACGTCGCGGAAGCCGATGTCCTGCTCCAGGATGCGGGTGAAGTGGCCAAGCGCGTCGTCGCGCTTGCCCATCGCGGCGCAGATGGCGCCCATCTCGTAGAGCGCTTCCTTGGCCAGCAGGCCGGAGCCCGCCGCTTGCAGCGCCTTGTCGAACTGACCGAGCGCGAGCTCGGGCAGGTTCTTCTGCTGGAACGCGCGGCCGAGCGCGAACAGCGCCTCGTTCTTCTTGCGCGGGTCCTTGACCGCCTGCTGCAGCTCGGCGATCGCGGCGTCGACCTCGCCGCTGGCGAGCAGGCCGCTGCCGAGGTCGAAGCGGGCCGCGAGGTCGGACGGATTGCGGTCGACGCGACGGCGCGCCTCGCCGACGCGCAATTGCGCCAGCGCGGCGCGCGCGCGACCGGCAGCGGCGGCGTCGCCGCCGCGCTCGGCCTTCTGCACCATCTGCTCCTGCAGCCGGATGCGCAGGTCGCCGACCAGTTCCTGGATCTCGCCGTCGGCGGGGTCGAGCCGCTGCAGTTGCTCGGCGAGGTCGAGCGCGCCGGCGAGGTCCTTCGCCATCTCGCGCAGCTTGCTGCCACGGCGCAGCAGCTTGCGGTCGTCGGGCTTCTCCTGCAGCTTGCCCTCGAGCTCGTTCAGTTCGGCCTCGATCTCCTCGGCCGACAGCTGCAGGCGCTCCTGGCGTTCGAGCTGGCGCTGCTGCTCCTTGTCCTTGATCAGGTCGCGCGAACTGCCGGCCTTGTCGATCCCGGTGCTGCGCAGCGCGCCCTCGGCGGCGAGGTCCTTGCGCGCCTTCAGCGACTCCTGATCGCGCGGGTCGACCTTGAGCGCCGACTCGTACATCGCCAGCGCCTCCTGGTGCTTGCCCTGGCGCTGGTACAGCTGGCCGGCGGCGCGGCAGGCGTCGAGGCAGCGCGGCTGGTGCTGCGCGTAGGCGGCGTACACGGCGAGCGCCGAGCGTTCGAGGCCTGCGCGCTGCAGCGCCGCGCCGAGCTTCAGGTTGACGCCTTCGTTCAGCGGGTCGTGCGCGAGGTACCCCTCGAACGACTTCGCCGCCGCCGCGTGCTGCCCGAACAATCGCATCAGGTTGCCGGTCAACAGGCTGAAGCCGCCGAGCAGCAGCGCGCCCGCCTTCGAGGGCGCCTTCTGCGCCGCCTTCTGGAACAGCGCCTTGCGCAACCCCGCCCGCGCCTCGCCGAAGTCGGGCTGGATCGACAGCACCTGGCCGTAGATCTTCACCGCCATCGCGTAGTTGCGGCGCTTGGTGGCGTCGGCGGCCTGTTCGAGGAACTTGCTGAGGTCCATGCGGGACGGAAGGTCGCCGGGCGTCGGAACTTGACGGCAGCGAAAGGGGCGAAGAATCTACTCCGCCCCCAAAGGGGCCGCAACCGCCAGCCCCACCCGGCACCCGCCGCGACCTGGCGCAGCGCCACCGCCGACCCTAGACCTGCCGCATGGAAGTCCTCGTCTACCCCGACCCCGTGCTCCGCCGCGGCGGCAAGCCCATCACCAGCTTCGACGCGGACCTGCGCAAGACCGCCGAGCAGATGATGGCGGCGATGTACGAGGAGGTCGGCTGCGGCCTCGCCGCCCCCCAGGTCGGCATCGAGCTGAAGCTCCTGGTGCTGAACCCGAGCGGCGATCGCAACGACAAGGACGGCGAGAAGGTCCTCTGCAACCCCAAGATCACCAAGAAGAAGGGGCGCGAGTTCGGCGAGGAAGGCTGCTTGTCGTTCCCCGGCATGCACGCCGAGGTCGAGCGCTGGATCGAGATCACGGTCGAGTACCAGGACCTCGCCGGCCAGCCGCAGAAGCTGGTCGCAGACGGCTTCCTGGCCCGCGTCATCCAGCACGAGCTGGACCACCTCGACGGCGTGCTCTACGTCGACCGCCTGACCGCCTCCGAGAAGCTGCGCGTGAAGGCGCAACTGCAGGAACTCGAAGCCGAGTTCCGCGCGCGCGCGTGACGGCGGCAGCCCGCCGCTTCCGCACGCCGGAGGACGGCCCGGGTGCGGCGCGTCCCGACTTCGCGCCGGCCGACGGTTCGCCGCGCGACCGCCGACGCTACGCTGCCCGCCCATGCGGCTGATCGACGGCCTCGACGCGCTGCTGGCCCTGGACCTCGTCGGCGCCTACGGCGACGCGCCGCCGAGCCGGTCCGTCGTCGCGGTCGGCGTCTTCGACGGCGTGCCCCTCGGCCACCAGCGGCTGCTGCACCAGCTGATGGAGATGGCCTCGGCGCTGCAGGGCATGCCGACGGTGGTCACGTTCGCCAACCACCCCGACCAGGTGCTGCGCGGTGAGGCGCCGCCGCAGCTGGTCAGCGTGCCGCACCGCCTGCGTCTGCTGCGCCGCGCCGGCGTCGGGCGGCTGGTGCTGCTGCGCTTCGAGCCGCGGCTGCAGACCATGACGGCGCGCGCGTTCGCCGAGGACCTGCTGGTCGGCCGGCTGCGCGCCCGCGGCCTGCTGCTCGGCTACGACAGCGCGCTCGGCAAGGACCGCGAAGGCACGCCGGCGCGCTTCCGCGAGCTCGGCGCCGAACTCGGCTTCGAGGTGCGGGTCGGCGAACCGTTCCTGCTCGACGGCGAACCGGTGTCGTCGACGGCGATCCGCGCCGCCATCGCCCGCGGCGACCTCGCCGCCGCCCACCGCTTCCTCGGCCGCTTCCCCGGCGCGATGGGCACGGTCGTGCACGGCGAAGCGCGCGGTCGCACGCTCGGCTTCCCGACCGCCAACCTCGTGCCGCAGCCGGGCGCGCTGCCGCCGGCCGGCGTCTACGCGGTCGACGCGATCGTCGACGGCGCCGTGCACCCGGCGGTCGCCAACCTCGGCGTGCGGCCGACGTTCGCCGGCAGCACGACCACCGAGTCGCGGCTCGAAGTGCACCTGCTCGACTTCCACGGCGACCTCTACGGCCGCGAGCTGGAAGTCGCGTTCCGCAAGTTCCTGCGGCCGGAGCGCAAGTTCGCCGACGCCGGCGAACTGACGGCGCAGATCGCGGTCGACGTGGCGGCGGCGCGCGCGGCGCTGCGCGGATAGCGGCCGGGCGCGACGCACGATCCCATGCCATGGCCGCCACGGCCACGCCCGCAGGCCACGCCCGCTCATGGTGAGCCTGCCGCGCGGCGACGCTCAGGTCCGGATCGGACGCGGACGATCGTCCGCCGAGAGGCCTGGCGCCGACGACGCCACGCAGCGACGCCCATGCTGCAACTCGAAGAGCACCCTGACCGGTTGGCGATCCGGCACGCGCTCGGCGCCGGCACGCGGTGGATCCTCGCTGGCCTCGCGCTGGCGCCCCTCTGGGGAGCCTACGAGCTGCTCACCGCGGTCGACTGGGCGACGTCGCCCGGGCTGGCGCACTGGGTGATCGCCGTGATCGGCGCCGGCGCCGTCGCGATCGGCTCGCTGTTCCACTTCGGGGCGATCGCGAGCAAGGACACGCAGTTCGTGCTCGACCGGAGCGCAGGGCTGGCGACGTGGCTCGAATCGTCGCCGGGCATGAAGGCCGCGCAACGAACGCAACCGTTGGGACGCATTCGCGGCATCGCGACGGGCGTGACCGAGTGGAGCGACAGCCCGACGTACCACCTCGCCATCACCCTCGACGATGGCTCCGTGGTGAAGTTCGGCGCCTCGTCCTCGAAGGCGAACGTCGAGGACGCCCGCGATCGGGCGTCCCGGTTCGTCGGCGTCTGACCGCGCGCGGCTCCGGGCCCCGCGCGCCGCTACCCGCCCGCGCGGCGGAAGCGCAGGTGCGCGACGCCGATGTGGCGTTCGCGGAAACCGGCTTCGCAGTAGGCGAAGTAGTACTCCCACGCGCGCACCAACGGCTCGCCGCCGCGCTGCAGGAACGGGCCCGGCGCGCCGAGCACCGTCTCGCGCCAGCGCTGCAGCGTGGTGGCGTAGTGGTGGTCGAAGTCCTCGCAGTACTCCAGGCGCAGGTCGGTGTGTGCGCTGGCGGCCTCGGCGATCGCCTGGATCGACGGGATGAAGCTGCCCGGGAAGACGTGGCGGCGGATGTAGTCCACCATGCGCAGCGCCTCGGCGTAGTGCTGGTGCGCGATGGTGATCGCCTGCAGGCCGAGCACGCCGCCGGGCCGCAGGCGCTGCGCGCAGACCTTCAGGTACGTCGGCAGGAAGCGCGCGCCGACCGCCTCGATCATCTCGCACGACAGCTGCTTGTCGAACGTGCCCTGCAGGTCGCGATAGTCCTGCCGCAGCACGGTCACCTTGCCGCCGAGGCCCGCGTCGGCGATGCGCTGCCGCGCGCGGTCGTGCTGGTTCTGCGAGATCGTCGTCGTCGTCACCTGCGCGCCGAACTCGCCGGCGGCGCACATCGCGAGGCTCCCCCAGCCGGTGCCGATCTCCAGCAGCCGGTCGCCGGGCTGCAGGTCGACGAGCCGGCAGAGCCGCCGCAGCTTGTGCTGCTGCGCCTCCTGCAGCGACTGCTCGGGCCGCTCGAACCACGCCGACGAGTAGGTCATCGTCGGGTCGAGGAAGTGCGCGAACAGGTCGTCGCCGAGGTCGTAGTGGTCGGCGATGTTGCGCTTGCTGCCGCCGCGGTTGTTGCGCCGCAGCCACTGGCCGGCGCGCAGCAGCCAGCGCCGCGGCAGCGACCAGATCGTCTCGTGCACGCCGAGCAGCACGCCGCGGTCGCGCACGAACAACTGCATCAGCCGCACGAGCTCGGGGCAACGCCACTGGCCAGCGACGAACGCCTCGCCAGCGCCCAGGTCGCCGCCGGCGGCGACCGCCGACCAGAACTCCGGGTCGAGCACGTCCATCGCCACCGCGCCGAGCGGGCCGGCCGGATCGCCGACCGTCGTCTCGCCGAGCGCGTCGCGCAGCCGGATCGCGCCCGAGCGCAACCCCCGCAGCCGGGCGAGGATGCCGCCCCGCAGCAGCCGCTGCGTCGTCGTCGGCTGCCGGCGCGCGACCGGCTGGCCGTCGTCGCGGGCTTCGGCGATCAGGATCGAACCGCTCATCGCGCCGGCTGGGCCTTCTTGGGGTGGGTGTGGAAGGGCGCCCGCTTGCACCAGAGCAGGAAGGCGTGCAGGTAGATCATGGCGACGACCTTGGCCGTCATCCATGGATGTCTGGCCACGGCGCGCAGCAGGTTGCCGGTCGTCCAGGGCCGGCGGGCGAGGGCCAGGGTCGCGTCGAACACCGGCCGGCCGTCGACGAGGTTGTCCATGTGCACGCCGAGCCGCTCCCCCGGCGTGCCGAAGCCCCAGCGGTACCGATGCTGCATCGGCTGGAACGGACTGACGTGGAACGCCTTGGCGAACTCGGCGTGCAGCGAGTCGCCGGTCGCCGCGCCGCGCGCGACGACGTAGTGGTGCCGTTCGCCCCATGGCGTGTTGGTGATCTCGGCGAGCACGGCCTGCAGCCGCTCGGCGCGGTCGAAGCAGTAGTAGAAGGTCACCGGGTTGAGCACGTAACCCAGGCACCGCAGCTGGGTCAGCACGCGCACCGGGCCGTCGGGCGCCGTGCCGGTCGCGGCGGCGACGGCCTCGCGCACGCACGCCGCGAGCGGCCGCGCCGGGTCGCCGAAGTAGTCCGCGCGGCGGAAGCGCATCGGCGCCCACCAGCGGCGTTGCGACCACAGCCAACGGCCGGCGAACGCGGCGTCGAGTTCGGCGAGGTCGAGGTAGACCATGTACAGCCGCACCGCGAACGCGTGGCCGACGCGGTCGTGGCGGCGGTGGCGCACGTCGCCGACGTAGACGGCGCAGTGGGGCGCGGCAGCCGTCGCGGTCGCGACCGCGCTCGCCGCTGGCGCCGTCACGCCGTCGCCCCTGCGGCCGCCGCCCCGGCGGACGACGCCGAAGGCGCCGCCGCGTCGGCGAGGCCGAAGTCGGCGGCGACGCGCAGGCCGGCCTGCACGCCGTCCTCGTGGAAGCCGAAGCCGCACCACGCGCCGCACCACCACACGCGGCGGCGGCCGTTGAGGTCGGCGACGCGCTCCTGCGCGCGCACGCCGGCGGCGTCGAACACCGGATGGTGGTAGACGAAACGTCGCAGCACCTTCGCCGGGTCGATCGCGTCGCTGCGGTTGAGCGTGACGTTGTAGACCACGTCGCCCGGCAGCCCCTGCAGCAGGTTCATGCAGTAGGTCACCGTCGCGCGCGCCGCCGGCCGCGCCGTCAGGTGGTAGTTCCACGCCGCCCACGCCTTCTCGCGCCGCGGCAGCAGCGATGCGTCGGTGTGCAGCACGACGTCGTTCTCCTGGTACGGGATCGCGCCGAGCGTCGCGCGTTCGGCGTCGTCGGCATCGGCGAGCAGCGCCAGCGCCTGGTCGCTGTGGGCGGCGACGACCGCGGCGTCGAAGCGCTCGGGATGCTGGCCGCGGACCGTCACCAGCACGCCGTCCGGCGCGCGCTGCAACCGCTCGACCGGCGCGCCGAGGCGCACGCGCTCGCGGAAGGCGGCGGCGAGCGGCGCGAGGTAGCTGCGCGAGCCGCCTACGACGGTGAACCACTGCGGCCGGTCGTTCACCGACAACATGCCGTGGTTGGCGAAGAAGGCGACGAAGAAGCGCGCCGGCATCGCCATCAGCTTCGCTGGCTCCGCCGACCAGATCGCCGCCATCATCGGCACGAGGTAACGCTCGCGGAAGGCGCGGCCGTAGCGGCCGGCGGCCAGCACGTCGCCGAGCGGCGTCTCGCTGCCGCGCAGCGCCAGCGCGTCGCGATGGAAACGCAGGATGTCGCGGATCATGCCCCAGTGCGACGGCCGCAGCAGGTTGCGGCGCTGCACGAACAGGCGGTCGAGGTCGGCGCCGTTGTACTCGATGCCCGTGCGCTCGCAGCGCAGCGAGAAGCTCATCGTCGAGGGCCGCAGCGGCACGCCGAGCCGCGCCATCAGCGCGAGGAAGCCCGGATACGTCCGGTCGTTGCAGACGATGAAGCCGGTGTCGATGGCGAGGTTGCCGCCGGCCGGGGTCGCGACGTCGACGGTGTGCGTGTGGCCGCCGAGCCGCGCCTCGGCCTCGAAGACGGTGACGTCGTGCGCGCGCGCCAGCCGCTCGGCGGCGACGAGCCCCGCGATGCCGGCGCCGACGATCGCGACGCGCTTCCTGCCCGTGCCGAGGAAGGCCGCGGCGCGCGTCATCCGCGGAGACGGCGCGCAGCGTCGCGCGCGCGCGCCGGGATCGGCCGCAGGTCGTGCACGAGCCCGACCCACGACAGCGCACGCAGCGCGTAGTAGGAGATGTCGATCTCCCACCAGCGGAAGCCCTGGCGCGCCGTGCCCGGGCACCAGTGGTGGTTGTTGTGCCAGCCTTCGCCCAGCGTCAGCAGCGCCAGCGCCATCGAGTTGCGGCTCTTGTCCTTGGTGGGCCACACCCGCTTGCCGATCAGGTGCGCGAGGCTGTTGATCGAGGCGGTGGCGTGGAACAGCAGCGTCGTCGAGATGCTGAAGCCCCACACGCCCATCTGCAGCGCGTCGGTGCCGAGCGACGGCGCCCACGTCTCCAGGCCCCACCCCAGCAGCAGCAGGCTGGCGAGCAGCGCCAGCGGCACGGCGAGGTCGTTGCGGTCGAGCCAGCGCAGTTCGGGGAAGCGCGCGAGATCGCGGACCTGCTCGAGGTCGGTGGCGTAGTTGCGCCGGCAGGCGATCCAGCCGATGTGCGCCCACCAGAAGCCGTGCGCGATCGGCGAATGCGCGTCCTGCGGCGTGTCGCTGTGCCGGTGGTGCTGCCGGTGGTGCGCCGCCCACCACAGCGGCCCGCGCTGGGTGGCGGCGGCGCCGAGCAGAGCGCCGACGAATTGCATGCCGCGACCGACGCGGAACGTGCGGTGCGAGAAGTAGCGGTGGTAGAAAGCCGTGATCCCGAACATGCGCACCAGATACAGTGCGACACAGGTGATGACCGCTACCGGGCTCCAGCCGACGACGAAGACGAGCAGGCAGGTCGCCTGCAGCAGCAGGAACGGCCAGATGCGCGCCCAGTCGATCGACTCCCCCACGCGCCGCGACGGCGCGAGCGGCAGCTCGACGCGGGGCTCGGAGTCGACGGACCCGGTCAGGACGTCTTGGAGTTCCGGATTGGCGAGCGGTTCAGCCGACGTCATGCGGTGGTGTGCAGGCGATTCGGGCCCGCAGATGGAACCGCGCGGCGGCGGCCGGCGCAACCTTCGACCCTCGAATCGCCGGCGACAAGGCGGCGAGCCGTGATTCCCGTCGAGGCGAGCGCCGCGATCGCATGCAGCGTGACGTTCGCGCTGCTCTGGCTCCGCCAGACCCGCACCAACGACGCGACCTCGGTCGACGCCGCATGGGCGATCGCGATCGGCGCGCTGGGCCTCGCCTTCGCCGCCGTCGGCGAGGGCGCGCTCGCGCAGCGCTGGTTGGCGGCGGCGATCGTCGGCGTCTGGAGCGGCCGGCTGTCGTGGCACCTCGTCGTCAACCGCGTCCTCGCCCACGTCGGCGAGGACGGCCGCTATCGCGCGATGCGCGCGCACTGGGGCAGCAAGGCGCACCGCAACCTGTTCGTCTTCTACCAGGTGCAGGCGCTGGCGGCGCTGCTGTTCGCGCTGCCGTTCTGGTTCCTCGCCGGGCACGGCGCTGCGACCCTCGCCCCGGCGCAGTGGGCCGGCCTCGGCGTGATCGCTTGCGCCCAAGCGTTCGAGACGCTGTCGGATCGCCAACTCGAAGCGCACCGGCGCGACCCCGGCCAACGCGGCCGCGCCTGCCGCCGCGGACTGTGGCGCTACAGCCGGCATCCGAACTACTTCTTCGAGTGGCTGACGTGGTGCGGCATCGCGGTCGTCGCCGCACCGGCGGCGGGTTGGTGGGCGGCGCTGCAGCCGGCGGCGATGTTCGTGCTGGTGCGCTTCGTCAGCGGCGTGCCGTACACCGAGCTGCAGGCGCTGAAGAGCCGCGGCGACGACTACCGCCGCTACCAGCAGGAGACCAACGCCTTCGTGCCCTGGCGGCCACGGCCGAGCAAAGCCCCATGACGACCCGCACCGAACGATGGTTGGAGCGCGGCCTGCTGCCCGACTGGCTGGTCCGCATCGGCATCCGTCGGCTCCTGCGCGATCGCCTGCGCGCCGAATGCGCGCACGATCCCGAGGCATCCGCCCGCCGGCTGATGGCGTGGATCGCCGAGTGCGACGCGAGCCCGATCGCCGTCGAGACCGCGGCGGCCAACGCGCAGCACTACGAGGTCCCGGCGGCGTTCTACGAGCGCGTCCTCGGCGCGCACCGCAAGTACAGCTCGGGCCTGTGGCAGGAGGGCTGCGCCAGCCTCGACGACGCCGAGGCGGCGATGCTGCGGTTGTCGTGCGAGCGCGCCGAACTGCAGGACGGCATGCGCGTGCTCGAACTCGGCTGCGGCTGGGGCTCGCTGACGCTGTGGATCGCACGCACGTACCCCAGGTGCCGCGTCGTCGGCGTCAGCAACTCGCACGGCCAGCGCGCCGACATCCTGGCGCGCGCGGCGCAGG
The DNA here is from genome assembly GCA_046306335.1 of Planctomycetota bacterium. GTDB lineage: Bacteria > Planctomycetota > UBA1135 > UBA1135 > UBA2386 > UBA2386. The sequence continues at coordinate 37,123 of JBKDXM010000011.1, read as the reverse complement.
AAGGCCTGCACAACGTCGAGATCCTGACCGCCGACGCCAACGCCTTCACGCCGCCGGGCCGCTTCGACCGCATCGTCTCGGTCGAGATGATGGAGCACGCGCGCAACTGGCGCCGGCTGCTGGAGCGCGCCGCCGGCTGGCTCGTGCCGGACGGCAAGATGTTCGTGCACGTGTTCACGCACGCGACCGTCGGCTACCCGTTCGCGGTCGACGGCGACGACGACTGGATGGCCAGGCACTTCTTCACCGGCGGCCAGATGCCGGCGGACGCGCAGTTGCTGCACTTCCAGGACCACTTCGCCGTCGAGGGCCACTGGCGCGTCGACGGCGTGCACTACGCCCGGACGGCCGAGGCCTGGCTGGCCAACTTCGACCGCGCCCGCGCCGACCTGCGCCCGGTGCTCCAGCAGGCCTACGGCGAACGCGCCGACGCCATGGCCAATCTCTGGCGCGTGTTCTTCATGGCCTGCGCCGAATTGTGGGGCTTCGCCGACGGCACGGAGTGGCTGGTGTCGCACTACCGGCTGCGCCGGCGCGACGGCGGCGCCTGAGCCGTCCCGCCGCGAGCCTTCGCGCTTGCGCGCTCCGCCGACGCTCGCTAGGTTTCTGCGCCCCGTTGTGCCGCAAGGCGCAGCGGCACTGGTCGGGCAGATAGCTCAGTTGGTAGAGCACAGCACTGAAAATGCTGGGGTCGCCAGTTCAACCCTGGCTCTGCCCACCAGTCCTTCCTCTTCCGCGACCGTTCGCGCCGCCCTGCTGGCCGGCGCCGTCGCCGCCGGCCTGACATGGGCCCTGGCCGCCGCCTGGCGGCCGATGCCGCTGGTGCACGCCGCCACCTGGCTCGTCACCGGCCTCGTCGGGCTGCCGCTGCTCTTCGCGGCCGCGCTGTCCGCCGTCGCCGCTGCGCTGTCGGCGCTGCTGACAGCGCTCGCGCTGCCCCACCTGCTGCTGCGCCGGCCGACCGGCCTCGGCAACGCCTGCGCCGCCGTCTGGGCGCTGCCGCGCGGCATCCTGCCGGGCTACCTCGCCGCGCTGCGGCGCGTGCGGCAACCGGGGCTCTGGGGCGCCGCCGCGGGCTTCGTGCTCGGCGCGGCGGCCTTCGTCGCGGTGCACGGCTTCCGGCCGGCCGCTGGCTGAAGCCCGCGCGGCAGGGTCGCGCGGCGCACGGCCATACGCCTCCGGACGATCGCCGCGCCCTTGCGTCCCGTCGTCTGCCTGCCCCACCTCCTGCTCGCGCTCGCAGTCGCGCTGGCGTGCACGCCAGCGCAGGCACCCGCGGGACCGGCGATCGACCCGGCCGCCACGCGCGTGCTGCGCCGCGGCATCCAGGCCATGCGTGCGCTCGTGGCGGTCCAGATCGAGGTCACGCGGTGGATCGGTGCGGAAGACCCGGCGGCGCGGGACGCATCGGCTCGCCGACTGCCGCTCCCCAGCGGAATCGGACTCGCCCACCGCGTGCTCCTCGCTTGGCGCGGCAGCAAGTTGCGCCTGCGCGTCGACCAGCAAGACGGCAACCAAGTGCTGCGCACGCTGGTCGACGACGGCAAGGCCACAGCGCTGCTCGACCACGCCGCCGGGGGTACGCCACCGACGAGGCTGGACCCTGCGGCGCGATCCTGTCGCGCTCGGTGAGCCGCATCACCACATCACGTGGCACGAGCTCGACGGCGCGCTGGTCTACGTCGCCCGGGGCCAGCTGGCCGCCAACGACGAAGAACTGCTCGCTGCCATCGAGACGGCGCGCCCCAAGGGAACGGGGCGCATCCCCGCCCGGCGACCCGGCGAACGTGCCCACCATGTCCCCGGCTGCCTTCACCCTGCTGTTCGACAGCGAGTGCCCGTTCTGCAAGCGCGAGGTCGAGTGGCTGCAGCGCCGCGACAAGCACGGGCGGCTCGGCGCCATCGACATCGCCGCCCCGGGCTTCGATCCGGCGCGCTTCGGGCTGAGCAAGGAACGCGTCCACGCCCGGCTGCACGGCGTCGCCGCCGACGGCACGGTCGTGGAGGGCATGGCGGCGATGCGCGCCGCTTGGCGCGCGGCCGGCGTCGGCTGGGCCATGGCGCCGACCGGTTGGCCGGTGCTGCGCTGGGTCTTCGACCTCGGCTACCTCGTGTTCGCGCGCTACCGCGTGCCGCTCGGCCGGCTGTTCGGCCGGCGCTGCGACGGCGGCTCCTGCGCCGTGCGGTGAAGGATCGGCCAAGGCCGCGGCCCGGACACGGGCAGGCCTGCCGGATCGGCGCGGGGCACGGGCGCCGCGGGCGCGAGCATCCGACGGCCGCGGGGAACGGAGTGCATCCCGAACGCGTCGGGCCGCGAAGCCCACGGTTATGAACGCGCGCCTCGACGTCTTCGCCGCCCCCGCCGCCCCGCGCCCGTCGCAGTTCGGCCGCCCGAACCCGCTGGCGCCGGCGCCGCTCGACCGGCCGAGCCGCGAGGAGGCGCACGAGGCCCTGCGCACGCTGCTGGCGTGGCTCGGCGAAGACCCGACGCGCGAAGGCCTGCTGGAGACGCCGGACCGCGTGCTGCGTTCGTACGGCGAGTACTTCGCCGGCTACCAGCAGGATCCGGCGGAGTTGCTGAAGAAGAGCTTCGAGGAACTGGAAGGTTACTCCGGTCCGGTGGTCGTGCGCGACATCGAGGTGCACTCGCACTGCGAGCACCACATGGTGCCGTTCACGGGCCGCGCGCACGTCGCGTACCTGCCGAACGCGAAGGTCGTCGGGCTCAGCAAGCTCGCGCGCGTCGTGGACGCGTTCGCACGCCGGCTGCAGATCCAGGAGCGCCTGACCGCGCAGATCGCGCACGCCATCCACGACACGCTCGACGCCAAGGCCGTGGCGGTCGTGATCGCCTGCGAGCACCAGTGCATGGCGACGCGCGGCGTGAAGAAGCGCGGCGCCGAGACGATCACGACCCAGTGCCTCGGCCTGTGGCAAACCGACGCGCAGGCGCGGGCGGAAGTGCTGCGGATGCTGGAGGACTGACCGCGCGGCAGCGCCAAGGGTCGGGTAGCGGGCGACGACGCGCTGCGTGCGGCCAAACCGGCCGGAATCGCTGCCGGCGCAGCGCGGCAACCGCCCTCCCCCAACGATTCTGCCGCGAAGGCCTGGGATGAGGTCGGCGCAGCGGGCGCGGGCGGGAGCGGGCGGGAGCGGGAGCGGGGGTCGCAACCGCTCCGACTTGGCGCGCCCATCGCCGCGAACGCTCGCTGCCGCGGTCGAGCGCGCCAAGCGCTGCACCTGCACCATGCGCGCCATGCGGCGCACCATCGACCATGGCGCACACACGGAACGAACGCGCGCGGCGGCGACCCCATGGCCGCCGCCGCGCACACTGCCAGCGGACTGCCGGCGGACAGCCAGCGGACAGCCGACTACTTGCCTGCCTTCTTGGGCTCGGGCGTCGCCGGGGCCTGTGGAGCCTCGGCGGCCTTCGGTGCCTTCGCGGCCGCCTCGGCGGCGGCGATCATCGCTTCGAGCGCCTTCTCCATCTCGGCGTCGTCGCGCAGGTCCTTGTGCCGGATGACGCCGTCATGGTCGAGGAAGTAGAGCGTCGGCCAGCCTTGCACGCGCCACGTCTCGCTGATGCGCGGCGTGCTGCCTTCGTCGCGGAAGCTGCGCCACGTGACGCCGTCCGCCTTCGCCATCTCGCGGAACTTCTTCAGGCCTTCCTCGGTGTCCGTGCCGTCGCTGTTGACGCCGAGGATGACGAACGGCTTGTCCTTCCACTTCTCCACGAGCGACCGCTCGTGCGGGATCATGTCCCGGCAGGGGCCTCACCAGAATCCCCAGAAGTCGAGCAAGACCACCTTGCCGCGGTAGTCGCTGAGCTTGAACGGCACGCCGTCGGTGTCGACGCCCTCGATCTCCGGCGCCTTGCAGCCGACCTGCAGGTTCTCGATCTCGAACAGCGCGTCCTTCGCCTGCGCGAGGATCTCCTCGTTCTTCGTCGCCGTCGCGACGGCGCGCAGGTCGGCCTCCGCCGCCTTGCGCTGCGCGTCGTTCCGCGCCGTCTCCAGCCGCAGGCCGCCGCGCACGAGCAGGGCCTGCGCCTTGGTGTCGACGTCCGCGTGGCCGTCGACGACGGCGTCGAGCAGGGCGAACACCTGCTTCTGCGCGCCGAAGCGCCGGGCGTTGCCGACGTGCGGCAGCACGTCACCGATGGCCGGGCTCTTGGCGTGCGCGTTGGCGAGCGTCTCGACGGCCTTCTTGACCGCCGCGCGCTCGTTGCTGGCGTACTTCACGACGAAGCCGAGGAACGGCACCGCCGCGTCCTTGCCGGCGTGGGCCGCGGCGAACTCCTCCGCCTGCGCCACGAACTGCTTGGTCGGCGGCTGCATCGCGATGGCGGGCATGCGCTCGCCGGCAGCCTGCGCCTTCTCGACGGCGGCCTGCGCCTCGGTCTGCCAATCGCTGGTCGCCTTGTTGAAGGCCTTGACCAGCTCGTTGTAGGCCGCTTCCGGGTCCTGCTGCGCGGCGGCCGGCGGCGGCGTCTGCCCTTGGGCGAACGCGGCGCTCGGCGCGAGCAACAGGAGCAGGGCGGCGAGAACGGGTCTCGACATGGAGCTCCTGGGGAATCGGGGTTCGGACACGCGCGGCATCGTAGCGCCCGCGAACACACACGCGGGCCGCGCTCGGCGGCCCGCGGCGCGCCCGGTCACTTCGGCGGCTCGTTGCCGCCCGGCGCCGTGCCCGGGGCCGGCTCGGCCGCCTTCGGCTTGACGAGGTCCTCGCGCTTGGGCTTCAGCTTCTGGAACAGCGCGCCGTCGATGACGTAGTACCAGCTGCCGAAGCGCTTGGTCAGCTTCTCGGCCTCCTTGCGGCCGTCCTCGACCTTGCGGTCGTGCTCGGCCCACGCGTCGGCCGTCTTCTTCAGCTCGTCCTCCAGCGGCAGCCGGTCGCTGCGCACGTCGGTCGCCGCGCCTTCGCCACCCTCGGCGTTGCCGTCGGCGTAGCTGATGACGAGGTAGCTGTCGCCCGCGGCCGACAGGATGTAGTCGTTGCCCCACGGGTCCTTCTTCAGCTCGGCGAGCAGTGCCGCGCCCTCGGCCGGCTTCTCGGCGAGCTTGGCGAGCGACTCGGGCAGCTTGTTCTCGTTCTTGGCCCGGAAGGCCTCGACCGCCTTCTGGATGTCCTCGATGTCGCGCCGCGCCGTCGCGCGCTTGTCGAGCTGCTCCTGCGGCAGGCGCACGCCCGCCGGCTTCGGCAGCAGCGACTCCTGGAACTCGGCGGTGACCATCAGGTAGCGGTTGTCGCCGGGCTTCGGCGCCTCGCCTTCCTTCGGCTTGCTCTTCGGGTCCTCGGCGCCCGACGACACGTCGAGGCCGGAGCCCGGCACCAGCTCGCCGAAGCGCAGCGTGTAGCGCACGCCCTTCTTGGTCTCGAACAGCAGGTCGCCCTCGTTGCTGACCAGCTTGCCGTTGTTGGCGACGAAGTAGCCCTTCTCGGCGAGCGTCTGGCGCAGGATCTGGCGGTCGAAGCCGGTCGCCTGCTCCAGCATCGCGGTCAGGCCCTCGGGCTTCTTGCGCACGCCGACGATCTTGATCTGGCCGAGCGTGTCGCCGACCTCGCGCAGCTTGTCCTCGTTCGGCTCCTCCTTGGCGGCGTCGAGGCCGTCGAAGGCCCACTTGCCGGCGTCGTCCTTGCTGGCGACGTAGACGTCGCCTTTCTTGATCGTGCCGCTGGTCTCGTCGACGGAGTAGTTGTCCATCGTGACCTTGGCGATGTCCCACGACTGCGCCTTCAGCAGGTCGGTCTCGATCCAGTCGGCGAACTTCGTCGACACCTCGCCGTCGAGCTTGGCGGCGTAGACGCGCTTCTTGCCGGGCGCGCGCAGGTAGCGCACCTGCAACTTCTTCTCGACCTCCTTGCCGATCACGAGGTCGGCCAGCACGTTGCCGGCGCTGTCCTTCATGGTGACGCGCGTGCCGCGGCCCTTGGTCTCGGTGCCGCCGTCGAGCGGGTCGACGACGCCGTACGCGACCTCGTCCTCCTTGCGCTCGCCGACGCACTGCTCCTTCTTGAGGCCGATCAGCAGCGCCGCCGCCTTGCCCATGCGGTCCTTGGCGTCCGCCGGGTAGTTGCCGTGCGACGGGATCGTCCAGCGGCCCTCGGCGTCGCGGCGAACCGCGAACTTGCGCGCCTCCGCCGAGCCTTCGAGGAACTGCGTCACCTCGAGGTCGACGGCGGCGGTCGGGTCGGTGAACTGGGGGAAGAACAGCTCGCCCTGGTCGGAGAACAGGTCGTTCTTGATCTCCTTGGGACCCATCGTCGACGCGACGACGGCGAGCACGACGGCGCCGCCGCAGATCGCGGCGGTCTTCATCATCTCGTTCATGCGGCACCTCCAACCTGACGGTTCTTCGGCACGATGGCCTGCGCGCGCGAGCGACGGCGGGTGAACGTGACGATCCCGAACAGCAGCGCCGGGATCGGCGCGAGCAGCACGGTGAGCACGCGGTAGCGGTTGTAGATGCCCCGCCGGGCCGCGTCGCGGTCGTACTGGGCCATCTCGATGCGCTCCTTGCGCTTGGCCTCGATGTCGGCCTTCGCCGCCTCGAACTTGCGGTTCTCGACGGACTGGACCTCGACGATCTTGTTCTCGCGCGACTGCTCGTCGAGCGCCTTGTCCTCGCGGATCTTGGCGACCGCGGCGTCCAGGCGCGCCTGCGCCTCCTGCAGCGCCTTGTCCGAGTCCTCCTCGGCCTGCTGCTTCTGCTCCGTCCACTTGCGCTCGAAGTCGCTCTGCGCGGCCTCGACCGCGGTCAGGCGGCGCAGCAGCGGCCGGCGCTTGCGCAGCTCGATCAGGCTCTCGTCGCCGACGAGGCTGTCGATGCAGTTCAGCACCAGCGGCACGTTGTCGAAGCGCAGGTTCGGGTCGTTGACCTGGCGGCGGATCTGGAAGAACTGGTTGCCGATCGCGTCGAGGTCGGTCCAGTGGATCAGGTTGAGCTCCTTGTCGGAGCCAGCCGGCTTGCCGGTGACGCGCGCGACCAGCGTGTACGGCCGGTTGCTCGGGCGCAGGCGCGCGTTGGGGTTCTGCTGCATGCGGCCGAAGAAGTCGAACACCAGGAAGCCGTCACCGCGGCCGGGCGCGCTCTCGTACTTGGGCAGGACGCCGTTCTTCGGGCCGTCGCGGCCCGGCTCGCCGACCGACTGCACCAGCGGCGTGAAGTTCACGCCCTGCATGCCGCTCGGCTCGACGTTGCCGGCCATCATCATGACGACCGACTGCAGGCCCTTGGTCAGCGGGCTCTGCGGGTCCATGCCCGCCGCGCCGGCGAACACGAACGTGCGCGGGAACTGGCCGCCGAACAGGCTGACCGACGACGTGTCCCAGACGAGGTCGCTCTTCGCGACGCGCAGGCCGAAGCTGCCGTAGAACGACTCCATGTCGCCCTTCTGCGGCCCGCCGCCGCCCATCATGCGCGACTGCATGCCGCCCTTCTGGTCGTCGGCGGCGGTGCCCGGCGCCTGGATCGGCAGCGGGTCCTCCAGCAGCAGCGTCGGCTTGCCGGCGAGGATCCACTGCTTGAGCCGGTCCATCTGCTCCTGGACGAGCGAGCTCGGCTGCGGCACGACGAGGCAGTCGATGCCCTCGGGGTAGTCCTTGTCGGCGTCGACGTTCTCGACCTGGTACTGCTGCTGCAGCTCGTCGGCGATCAGCCAGCGCTGCTTCTGCTGGAAGCTCTGGAAGTCGAAGCCGCCGACGATCTCGACGTCGGTCTTCAGCACGCCGACCTTCTTGCGCGCCTGGTTGCTGACGACGCGCACGCTGCGCGCGAGCTCGTACTCCAGCGGCAGGCCGGGCTCGACGAACGGCGTCACCACCTCCTCGGTGCCGCTGCTGACGACGAAGCCGAGGAAGACCTGCATCTCGGTGTAGCCGCCGCCGGGCACCTCGGCCGGGATCGTCTGCGCGCGGATGCCGTAGTTGGCCTCCGCCGCGCGCGCCTCGGGCGAGAACGGCTGCGGGATGACGACGTCCTTCTGCACGGCGTCGCCGCCGATGGCGTCGAACTGGTCGACGAGGTTCAGCAGCAGGCGACGCTGCTGCACCAGCTGCTCCGGCACCTCGTCGCTGACGTAGGCGCGGATGACGACCGGCTTGTTGGCGTCGAGGCCGGCGAGCAGCTTGCGGCTCTCGCCGCCGAGCGAGTGGATGCCCTCGCTGGTGGCGTCGAAGCGCGGCAGCGCATGTACGGCGATGATCGTCAGCGACAGCGTGCCGACGGCGAACGCGAGCGCGCGGGCGATGCCATGGCCGCCCTCGCTGGTGTCGCGCCAGTGGCGGCGCGCCAGCAGCGCGAGGCTCAGGTAGAGGAACGTCGCCGTCAGGCCGAGGAACAGCACGACGCCCGACACCGGGATCATGCCGCGCGCGAACTCGGCGAACTGGCCGGCGGTGCCGTTGGTCGCCCAGCTGCGGAAGCCGGCGAGGTTGAGCACCGAGCCCAGGTAGACGACGAAGCCGCAGGCGAGCATCGAGACGATGAACGCGATGGTCGCGTTCGCCGTCATCTGCGAGCCGATCATCGACACGCTGACCAGCATCACGCCGAAGAGCCAGAAGCCGACGTAGTTGGCGAACACCTGGCCGACGTCCGGCGCGCCGAGCAGCGCGACGGCGACCGGCATCGCCAGCGTGAACGCCAGCGACGCGCTCCAGACGGCGACCTGGGCGAGGAACTTCCCGGCCAGCAGGTCGCTGTCGCGCGCGGGCAGGGTGAACAGCAGCTCCTGCGTGCCGTTGGCGCGCTCGCTGGTCCACATGCCCATCGTCGCGGCCGACACGAAGACGACGGCGATCGTCGGGAACCACTCGCTCCACGTGTCGAGGTTGGCGAGGTTGTTCAGGAAGAACCGCGGCGACCACATCATGAAGCCCGCCGACACGGCGACGAACAGCATGATGAAGACGTAGTTGGTCGGATTGCCGAACCAGCTGCGCAGGTCGCGCTTGGCGACGGCGAGGACGACGTGCTTGTTCATGGTCGTGCTCCTCAGTTGGTGGTGAGCGCGTGGAAGGCCTGGTCCATCTTGCCAGCGCCCCGGGCCTTGAACTGCTCGGGCGTGCCGTCGAAGGCGAGCTTGCCGGCGCTGACGAGCAGCACGCGGCTGGCCATCGCCTCGACCTCCTGGAACAGGTGCGTCGACAGCAGCACGGTGCGCGTCTCGCCGAGCTTCTTGACGAGGTCGCGCACGTGGCGGATCTGGTTGGGGTCGAGGCCCGTGGTCGGCTCGTCGAGGATCAGCACCTCGGGGTCGTGCAGCAGCGCCTGCGCCATGCCGACGCGCTGCTTCTGGCCCTTGCTGCACGTGCCGATCGGCTTGTCGAGCAGTTCGCCGAGGTCGCACTCGCGCGTGACGAAGTCCAGCCGCTCGGCGAGCTTCGCCGCCGCGAGGCCGCGCGCCTCGCCGAAGAACGTCAGCAGCTCGCGCGGCGTCATCTCCGGGTACAGCGGTCCGTTCTCCGGCAGGTAGCCGAGCTTCTCGGCGGCGCGCACGCGGTCCTTGACCACGTCGACGCCGCACAGCCGGGCGCTGCCCGAGGTCGGCGACAGGTAGCCGGACAGGACCTTCATGGTCGTCGACTTGCCGGCGCCGTTGGGGCCGAGGAAGGCGACGACTTCGCCGCGCCGGATCGTGAACGAAAGGTGGTCGATGGCGGCGAACGACCCGTAGTGCTTGCACAGGTCGACGGCCTCGATCATTGGTTCGCGTTCGGTCATGGATCGATGCGTGGGACGGTGGGACGGGGAACGTTGGGGAACGTCGTTGGACGATGACTCGGGAAGGAGACGACGACGGCGCGGCGCTGGCGCCTTCGCACCCGGCCGCCCGCGCCCGGCCTCCCGCGGCCGGATTCGGGGGCGAAATCCTTAGCCGTGGCGCCGGGGCGATGCAACCTGCCGGGCGCGGCGCACTTCGATGCGACGGCCGGGCCGGATGCGGCGGCCGCAGTGCCGCCGGACGCCGACGCCCGGCGAAAACTCCGAGGTGCCGGCGGGGAACGCAGTTGAGGCCGCGATGCGGACCGCGGCGGCAGGCCTCACCAGCTGCGCCACGCGAAGCTGGAGTGCCAGCCGGAACCCCAGCCCCAACCGGGCCCCCAACCGGGCCCCCACCCCGGCCCCCAGCCCGGCCCCCACCCTGGTCCCCAGCCCCACGCGTAGTACCCGCGCCAGTACGGATCGTCGTCGAGGCCGCGCGTCCACGGCCCGAACGGCACGACCTGCTGCACCGCGACGCGCTCGCCATCGCGCACGACGAAGCGCACGCGGAACGAGTCGATGTCGCGCGGCTTCGTCGTCGCCGGCTCGAACAGCACGTCGACGCGCGCCGTCTGGCCCGTGGCCGCGACACCGTCGCCCTGCACCCGCACCGGCTGCAACGGCCGCTGCAGCACGCCGTCGAGCAGCAACTCCTCGACGACGATCGCCTCGACGTCGAGGCGGAGCGGTGCCGGGCCGCCATCCGCCGCGGCGTTGTTCTCCAGGTCGAAGCCGACGTGCAGTTCGACGATCTCGCGGTCGTCGTCGGTGAAGCGCGCCTTGGCGCCGTGCGACCAGACCCGCACCTCGGCGGTCGACGCCCCGCCGGCGGTGGCCGCCGGCACCGTGTACAGCGCCGCCGGCACGCCGCCCGGCCCCTGCGAATCGACCCGCTCGCGCGGCGTGAACGCCCGGGGGCTCCAACACGCGGGCAAGGCCAACAAGACGGCGAACATGGCAGCGCGGCGCATGCCCCGGTTTTCGGCTGCGGAGCGCGGGTTGGCAACCCCGGCCCCCACCGCTCAGAACCGCGCTTCGTGGCCGTCGCCGAGCGCGAACACACCGTTCTGCACGGCCGGATGGATCGCCGCGGGTTGCAGCATCAGGCTGATGCCGGCGAGGCCGGGCGGGACGGTCAGCGACCAGCTGCCGCCGCCGGGGGCGAGCACGACCGGGCCGGCGACGACGAGCGGCGACGCCATGTGCAGCCAGGGCAGGAACGGCGTGCCGAACGGCGAGCCGGTGGCGAACACCTCGCCCGCCAGCAGGCCGAAGCCGCCGTCGAACGCGCCGTTCGGCGAGCGGTACGTCGCCGTCAGCACCGCGCCGGCGGGCGCGCGCTTGACGTCGTTGCGCGGCCCTTCGGTGACCGTCGCGCCGACGCCCGTCGCCAGCCGGACGTCCTCGCCGGTCCCCGGGTAGACCATCGCCTCGGCCCCGAGCGGCTGCTGCAGCAGCGCGACCTCGACCGCCGACAGCGCCCGCGGCCACAGCTGGAACTCGTCGATGTCGACGTTGGCGAACGTGCCCGAACCCAGGTCGCTGCGCGCGCCGAGCACGAAGTCGCCGGTAGGGTTGATGGTGTCGCCGAGGATCTGCGCCGCCGTCTCCGGCTGGCCGTCGATGTACACGCGCACCAGCTCGTTGCTGGTCGCGACCAGCGCGTAGTGGTGCCACTGGCCGTCGCGCAGGTCGCGCGTGACGTCGAGCACGTCGAGGTCGCTGAGGTTGTTGGCGTAGAGCAGCGCCGTGCGCAGCGTGCCGGTCGGCTGGTCGAAGTACACGCCGAGCCGGTTGCTCGACGCCACGCCGCCGTGGCTGACGAGGTAGCGCGTGCCGGCGCCGGCGGTGGCGCTGGTCTTGAACCAGAACGCGAGGCTGAACACGCCGCTCGTGCCCCACGCGAAGTCGGCCATGCGCGCGCGGTCGTCGACGCCATCGCACCGCAGCGCGTTGCCGACGACGCCGGGCACGAGTGTCGGCGCGCCGGTCGTCGGCAGCAGCGCGGCGTGGCGGCCGTTGCCCGAAGCGTCGAGCACGCTGCCCGCAGCGATCGCCTCGAAGCGATGCTGGACCAGGAGCGGCGCGGCGAGGTCGTCGTCGTGGATGACGACGCCGGCCGCGTTCGGCACGCCGAGGTCGCCGCCGCCGAACAGGAAGCACTCGACGGTCTCGTCGCCTTCGGCCAGCGCGTCGTCGTTGGCGCGCAGCGTGATGCGCGCTTCGGCCGCGACCGGCGCGAACTACGCGAACGCCGGTGGCGCCGGGTAGTCGTTCCCCGCCGTCGCCGTGCCGCGCCACTGCAGCGGCACCAGCCGCGCCAGCGCGAGGTTGCCGGTGCGCGTCACCACGAACTCGGCTTCGCCGCCGGTCTCGCTGGCGACGCGGTCGCTCGCGGCGATCGTCACGCGGCCACCGAGCGCCGGATTGCCGCCGCGGTAGGTCTGGAAGAACGTCTCCAGCCAGCCGCCGACGCGGTCGAGGAACGGCCGCCGCACCGTGACCGAGCTGCGCACCGTGAACGGCGACTCGATCTGCACGCCGTCGACCGGCGTGCCGTTGCCCGAGCCGTAGGTGTCGACGTTGAAGCCGCCGCTGAAGTAGTTGCCGCTGCCGGGGCTCGGATTGACCGGGCTCGGCACGCTGTCGTAGCCGCCGGTCTGCAGCCAGTTGCCGAGGCTGTTGCCGCCGCGCAGCAGCGCGGGAAACGACGTCACGCCGAGGCTGCCGGCGCTGCGGATCGTGCTCTGGTTGACGTACGTCGCCTGCGCCAGCGTGCTGTCGGGCAGGGCCAGCTGGCTGCTGGTCAGCGAGTAGCCGAGTTCGATCCAGGCCTCGGGATGGCCGTGGCCGTGCAGGTCGAAGTAGAAGCCGTAGCCCCACTGCGCCAGCGCCGCCGCGCGGGCGTCGGCGACCGCCTGATGGAAGGCGTTGTACGCCGCGATGGCCTGCGGGTTGCCCTGCGCGCCCTCGACGACGTCGCGGTTGACGTCGACCTTGCGGCGGCCGAGGTGGAAGAGCACGACGTGCGGCCGCAGCCGGAAACGCGCCGCCAACTGCTCGCCGAACTCGCGCGTCAGTTCCAGCGTGCGCGTGTCCTGCACGAACGTGCCGTACGTGCGGTCGGGGATCGTCGGCGGCAGCAGGTCGCCGCCGTGGCCGCCCGAGACGACGATCGGCGCGTTGCCGACGATGTACTCGACGAAGCCGTCGGGGCTCCAGCGCGTCGCGCCGACGGGCAGGGCCTGCGCCGGCGCGGGTGCTGCGACCGCCCCGGCGGCCACGGTGACGGCGATGGCGACGGCGCGACGGCGCCGACCGCTGGACGGCGACGGCCGAGGCGAAGGACACGACGAAGGCGACGGCGTCATGGACAGGCGCGGAGCAGTGCGGCGGCACAAGAGGGTTGGTCGCACGGCGCCGCCGACCGCACGGCCGGCAGGGGCGCGCGTGGGGCCGGCCGCGCAGCGGCGCCGGACCCCGGGTACGGCCAGCGGCCGACGATGCGGGCGGGCCGCTCACCCGGCGGCCGCCGGCCGGATGGCCGACGCGGCCAGCCGGGGCGATCCGCGCGCGGCGCGGCGCGCGCGATCAGTACAGGCCGGTGACCAGGGCGACCGCGTCCGACATCGCAGCACCGAAGGCGTTCGCCGCCGGATCGATCGTCAGGCCCTGCATGTAGAACTGGAAGCCGGCGTTCGCGGGCACCACCGGGAAGTTCAGGCCGAACGTGCCGGCGGTGCCGGCGCCGACGATCGTCGAGGTGATGTCCAGGCTGACGAGCAGCGGGCAGCCAGGCATGCCGACGAACGTCAGGTCGAGCGGCAGCGGGCCCAGAGGGCCGCCCTGGTTGCTCACGCCGACGATCAGCAGGCCGATGCCGAGCGGCATGCCGCCGAGCTCGACGTCGAAGTTGGTGCCGAGCTTGGGCCGCGTCGTGCCGACCGGCTTGAGCGACGGCACGCCGAGCGAACCGGCGCAACCCTGCGCGAACGGCGAGATCGCGCCGACCGGCCACGTGTCGGTCTTGGTGTAGTACAGCGCGCCGAGGAACTGGCGGGTCGGCGGCGCGGTCGTGAACGGCGTCGCCGTGATCGAGATGCCGCGGTAGGTGATCAGGAAGTCCGGCGTCGTCGTCGAGGCGATGCCCGGCGAGACGTAGTAGTTGTGCGCGTCCACCATCTGGATCGCGACGCCGTACGTGCGGCCCGGCAACAGCAGGATCGGCCGGTCGAGCACGATGCGCGTGCCGGCGTTGGTGCCGACGCTGATGCCCGTGCCGCTGGCTGCCTCACGCCACGCCCCGGGGGTCGTCTGCTTGCCGGCGGCCGTGCCGTCGCACAGCCAGACGACCACGGGCACGGCGTTGCCGTTGTGCGTCGCCGTGCAGACGTCGAGCGCCGTGAGCACGATCGCCGCCGTCGACGTGATGTTGAGGTCGATGAACGACACCGACCGCTTGGTCGAGGAACCGTTGGTGCCGTTGTAGGCCGCCTGCCAGCTGCCGGCGACGGCGTCGAGGCGGCGGCGGAACGTCGCCGTGCGGCAGCCGTTGCCGACCGTCAGGGTCACGTTGTAGCTGCCCGCGCCCGGCGTCCACGTCGGGTTCTGGACGGCGCTGTCGACGACGCCGTCGTTCTCGAAGTCCCACAGCCAGCTGGTCGCGCCGACGCTGGTGTCCGTGAAGGTCACCGGCGTCTGCGGCGCGACGAGCGCCGGCGCCGTGAAGCTCGCGACCAGCGGATCGACCGCGATCAGGTTGGGCCACTGGTACTCGAAGCTGCCGGTCGCCGTGATGACCCGCAGCTTCGGCGAGTAGTCGCCGCAGCCGGTGTACGTGAACGACGGATTCTGCGTCGTGGCATCGACGACGTTGTCGCCGTCGAAGTCCCACTCGTAGCCGACGATGGCGCCGGCGGAGATCTTGCTGCGGTCGGTGAAGTTGACGGTCAGCGGCGCGGCGCCGCTGCGGACGTCGGCGGAGAAGTCGACGAGGTCGACCGCCGGGACGTAGTTGAGCTGCACGCTGGAGATGCGCGGGGTGTTGGGCGTGCTGACGAACGCGTTCGACTGCGCCTGGCCCATCGTCAACGTCAGGTCGGCGTTGCTGTAGGTCAGCGGCGTGCCCGTGGTGCCTGGATTGATCCAGTTGATGCCGGCGCGGCGCGTCACGTAGCAGAGGCCCTGCGTGCCGGCCTGCAGATGGATCGGCTTGCTGAGCGTCACGATCGTCTGCGTGTCGCCGCCGTTCGCCGTGAACGGCGTGATCGCGCGCAGTTGCCACGTGCCGGCCGGCGGATTGACGAGGTTGCCGACGTTCGTGCCGCCGACGTTCGTGGTGTAGACCTCGAGCACGCCCGTGGTGCCGTTCCACGGCGAGTTGATCACCATCTGGTTCAGCTGCAGGCCGCCAGCATTGGTCACGTTGACGTCGAAGGAGCAGGCTGGCGCGGCGTGGAACGTCGAACTGCCGGCGTTGGAGATGAAGCTCGTGCCGAGCGACTGGGCCGAGGCGGCGCCGACGAGGGTCGCCGCGGCGAGGATGGCAACTTGGGTGCGCATGACGTGGTGCGTCGTGATGGGTTCGAGGTTGGACGAGTTGAAGGTCGCGGAAGGTTAGCGCGCCGTGCGCCCGGCGGGAGGGGACCCGCGGCAGGCGCGGCAGGCGCCGCACCCGCGCAGCACCGATGTGCGGCCGAGCGACAGCGCGGCGGCCGCGGCACGGGGCCGCGATGCCTTCGATCGTGCGATCGCAGCGCGCTTCCGGTGGCGCGACAGCGGCCGCAACCGCGTCTCCGGTTAGCGTCTGCTTCGCCCTCGGCTCCCCTCGCATGACCGCCGCGTCCGACCTCGCCCTGCTCGCCGCCACCGCCCCGCCGGCAACTGCCGCCGCCAACCGCAACTCCCGGGGCCTCGGCCTCTGCCTGCTGCTCGTCGTCGTCGCCGCCTGGGTTGCGTCCTTGGTACAAACCGACGGCGGCGCCGTGCAGGTGACGGGCCTGCGCCTGCCCATGCCCGGCGGCCAGTGGCTCGCCGCCGACCTGTTCCGCCCGCGCACCGCGACCGCGACGAACAAGGCCCCGCTCGTCGTCGTCGTGCCGGGCTTCCAGCGCAGCAAGGAGGCGCTGCAGAACGTCGCCATCGAACTCGCCCGCCGCGGCATGGTCGCGCTCGCGATCGACCCATACGCGCAGGGCGACAGCAGCGCCTCGCTCAGCCCGCGCGCCGCGACCGAGGAAGGCTACGGCCTGTTCGGCGTCGTCGACTACGTCGCCAAGGCCGGCGTGCTCGACTACGTCGACACCGCGCGCATCGGCGCCACCGGCCACTCCGCCGGCGGCAACGCCGTGCTGCTCGCCGCCAGCCACTTCGGCAAGCGCGCGCGGCGCGAGGGCGGCGCGAGCCTGCTGCACTCGGTGTTCGTGTCGGGGTACCTGCTGTGCTTCACCGACAAGAACCTCAAGGACGTGCGCAGCAACGTCGGCGTCAGCTACGCCCTGCACGACGAAGGCGCCTACCGCAACGAGAACGGCGACGGCGACATGCGGCGCGCGCCCGAAGCGCTGCGCTGCGTCAACTCGGCGAAGGGCCGCGACGGCGCGCCGATCGCGCCGGTCGCCGAGGTCGCGATCGGCGCGTGGCACGGCGACGACGCCGCGCGCGGCCTGCGCATCGTGCACAACGAGCCGCTGCTGCACCCGCTGCAGCCCTACAGCAGCGCGGCGACCGCCAACCAGATCGCGTTCTTCCAGCGCGTGTTCGGGCTCCAGGACACGCTGCCGCCGGCGGCGCAGGTCTGGTGGTGGAAGGAGTTCGCCACGCTGCTGTGCCTCGTCGCCGCGCTGCTCGGCGTCGTGCCGTTCGCCGGCTTCCTGCTCGCCAACGTGGCCGCCTTCCGGCCGCTGGTCCACGACGTGCCGCCGGCGGCGCCGGCGAGCGCGCGCGGGGCAGTCTTCTGGCTGCTGCTCGCCGCGGGTGCTGCCATCGCCGCGGCGACCTACATCCCGATGACGGCCCTGTCGCAGCGCTGGTTCGTCGCCGCCACCAGCCGCGAGGCGACGTGGTTCTTCCCGCAGCGCATGAACAACGGCGTCATGCTGTGGGCGCTGTGCAACGGCCTCGTCGGCTTCGTGCTGTTCTGGCTCGGCCGGCGGCTCACGGGCGCGCGCGGGCCGGTGGTCGGCGCGCAGACGACGCCGGGCCTGCTGCTGCGCGCGGCGGCGCTGTCGGCGTGCGTGTTCACCGGCTTCTTCGGCCTGCTGGCCGTCGTGCACTGGCTGTTCCACGTCGACTTCCGCTTCACCTTCCTCGGCGCGCGGCCGTTCGCGGCCAACCTGCTGCCGCTGCTCGCCATGTACGCGCCGGCGTTCCTGCCGTTCTTCGTCAGCAACTCGCTGCGTGCCAACTGCGCGATGCGGTTCGACGGCGAAGCGGAGTGGCGCGGCGCGCTGCGCGCGATGGCGGCCAACGCGCTCGGCCTGCTGCTGATCCTCGTCGTGCAGTACGCGCACTTCGCGCTGCGCGGCCGCGTCTACTGGGCCGAGGGCGCCGACAAGGACGCCACGGGCAGCTGGCTCTACGTCAACCTGCTGTTCGCCGTCGTGCCGATCATGTTCGTGCTGCCGTGGTTCCACCGGCGCTTCTACGCGCTGACCGGCCGCATCCACCTCGGCCCGCTCGTCATGTGCCCGCTCTTCCTCATGATGCTGCTGGCGAACACGGTCAGCTACCTGCCGTTCTGAGCGGCTGGCGACTGATTGGCCGGGGTGTGGGGGCGCTGCCGCCGTGGGACGCTGCCGTCGGCAGCCGGCTCGCTCGCGACGACTTCAGCGCCCCAGGCGCCACGCGGCAACGCGCAGTTGCCCCGGCACCTCGCCGAGCAACTGCGCCGGCGCGCCGGCGAGCACGTCGCGCGGATCGCCGGCGAGGGGGCCGCAGGCCTCGTCGAGCGGCGTCGCCAGCACGACCACCTCGACACCCGGGCCGAGGGCCGGCCGCCGCGCCAGGAACTGCTGCGGCGTCGCCGCCGCGTAGCCGCGCACGATCAGGTACTGCGCGACGGTGCTGACCAGCAGCGTGCGACGCGGATCGGGGCGCATGCCGGCGAGCGCGGCGTCGACCGCGTCGAGCATGATCGCCGCGGCGTAGCGCGGCAGCGCCGTCTCGCGGCGGAGCGCGACGAGGTTCCAGGCCCCGACGGCGAGTGCCGGGGCCAGCAGCAAGGCCGCCGCCCGCGGCGCCCGCCACGCCGCGCACGAGAGCGCCGGCAGCAGCGCCAGCAGCGCCGCCAGCGGCAGGAACAGCCGCCGCGCGGTGTCCTCGCGCACGTCGCCGTAGAACCACAGCAGCGCGATCGCCGTCGCCGCCGCCACCGGCAGCGCGACGCACCCGGCCACCGCGCCGCGGCCCGCCGGCCGCGCCAGCGCGAGCGCGCCGGCGGCGACGGCGGCGACGTTCGGCAGGGCAGCGAAGGGCTGCGCCCCCCACGCGAACAGCGCCGCCAGCAGCGGACCGAGATGGTCGAAGAAGTGCGCCAGCGCGACGAGGTCCTGGCCCTTCGCCTCGGGATAGAACGCCGCGTCGCGGCCGTGCGCGGCGAGCAGCGCCAGCGGCGCCAGCAGCAGCGGCGCGGTGGCGAGCAGCCAGCCGGTCGCGCGATCGCGCGGCCAGCGGCGCACGGCGACGCCGACGGCCGCGACCAGCACGAGCAACACCGGCAGCGTCTCGTAGCGCGCCTGCGCGCCGAGCAGCACGGTCGCCAGCAGCGCATTGGCGTTGGCCGCCGTCGGGGCGCGCACGCACGCGATCGCGGCGGCGACCGCGGCGGCGAGCAGCGCCAGCGCCAGCGCCTCGAAGCCCGCGCTCGTCGCGCACGACGCCAGCAGCGGCAGACCGGCGAGCAGCGCCATGCCGAGCGCGCCGACCGCGACGCCGGCGGCGACCGCGAGGTGCCAGCCGACCAGCGCCAGCAGCGCCGCCAGCACGACGCCGTTGACGACGAAGGCGTTGCTCGCGCGGCAACCGGTGAGGTCGTGCACGACGCTAACCAGGAACGGGAACAGCGGCGGCCGCTTGTCGAGATTCCAATCGGTGACCAGCGGACCGGTCGACGACGGCAGCGCCCCGATCGGCATCAGGGCCGCGCGGCCATCGTGCATGCCGAAGGCCGACCCGAGCAGGCTGGTCTCGTCGAACTGCATGCGCATCGCCGGCGGCGAGGCGAGCGCCACCGCGACGGCGAGCCCGGCGGCGGCGGCGAGGACCCCGGCGCGCGCGCGCAACCAAGGACCGAGCCGTTCGCCGGCGAGTCGGCGCGCGCGCACCGCCGCCGCGGCCCACAGCGCGAGGGCGACCGGCGTCAGCCAGTACAGCGCACGCGCCAACAGCACCTGCCGGCCATCGCCGTCCTGCGCCAGCCATGCGCCGACCAGCGCCGCGGCCGCCACCGCACCGACGCACAGCGGCGGCAGCGCGCGCGGCGACGAGCGCGGGGACGCGGGTGCGCTGGCGCTGGCGGCGGCGGCGGACATCGCGCCACACGCTACGCGGCGGTCCTGGCCGGTGCGACGGGCGGCGGCGATCGCCGGCCTCGCCCGACGCGACGTCGGCGCGTACGTTCGCGCGCCGCGCATGTTGCACGGTCCCGCGCAGTCGTTCGCCCAGCAGGCCCGCCTCGCCGTCTGGCTGTCGCTGATCGCCGGCTACACCAACGCGCTGACCGTGCTGCTCTGCGGGCAGGTGACCTCGCACCTGACCGGGGCCGTCGCCAAGTTCGGCGTCGAAGCCGCGAGCGGCAACCTCGCCGTCGCCGGCTACTTCTTCCTGCTGGTCGCCGTCTTCGGCGGCGGCGCCTTCGCTGCCGGCGTGCTGCTGGAACTCGGTCGCGTGCGCGGCGCGAACTCGATCTACATGCTGCCGATGGCGGTCGAAGCGGCGCTGCTGCTCGGCTTCACCGTGCTGGTCGATTGGCACGCGGTCGGCAAGCTGCCGCCCGAGCGCGCGCAGGCGTGGCTGACGCTGCTGCCGGCGTTCGCCATGGGCCTGCAGAACGCGGCGATCACGCGCATCAGCGGCGGCGTCGTGCGCACGACCCACGTCACCGGCGTGGTCACCGACCTCGGCCTCGACCTCGCGCGCCTGTCGTTCGGCTGGCTCGGCCTCGGCCGCCGCCTCGCGCCGGCGCGCGCGCGGCAGGCGAAGTGGCGCACGGTGCTGCTGGCGACGATCCCGCTGGCGTTCGGGGTCGGCGCCGCGCTCGGCCCGATCGTCTTCGCGTGGTGGACGGAGTGGGCGATGGCGCCGGCGTGCGCGGCGCTGGTCGCCGTCGTCGTCGCGGCCGCGCTGGCGCCGGTCGCGACCGTCGCGCTGCGGCCGACGGCGAACGACGTCGGCGACGCGGTGGCGTGGTTTCGCGCCGAGCCGCCGGCGGGCTGCAAGCAGTGCCACCTGCCCGACGTCA
Source organism: Planctomycetota bacterium (assembly GCA_046306335.1). Taxonomy (GTDB): domain Bacteria; phylum Planctomycetota; class UBA1135; order UBA1135; family UBA2386; genus UBA2386. The sequence continues at coordinate 16,891 of JBKDXM010000011.1, read as the reverse complement.
GCACGTGGTCGTCGCAGCTGCCGGCCAACGTGCACGTCGTCGTGCTGGACATCGCCGCGCTGGCCGACATGGTCCCGCGCACGGCGAGCGAGTTGCGCATGCTGCAACAGCACCTGCGCGACGAAGGCCGCCACCTCGTGCTCGCCAACCTCGTCACGACGCAGTTGGAGACGATGGAGGACGCCGGCGTGCTGCTGGACTTCGACGCCGACGACCTGTGCGGCGAAGCGGCGACGGCGCAGCAGCGCGCGCAGTGGCTGCTCGCGCACCGCCATGCGTGGGGCCGCACCGCCAAGTGACGGCCGGCTGGACGCCGACGCGGCGACGCGACGGCGTCGTGCGGGCGCGGTCCTTGCCAACGCGGCTTCCGGCGGGCAGCGGCCGCCGCCGCTGCCGCCATCGCTGCCGTGCGGCCGGCCGCATCGACCGCCACAAGCCGGTTTCAGGAGGTAGCTTGTCGCGTCCGCCATGCGCACCACCCTGGCCATCTGCTGCGTGCTCGTTCCCTTTGCTGCGACCGCGGCACAAACCGGCGCGCTGACGGCGCACCCGCAGGAGACGCTGCAGAACAGCTCGGGCAACTTCGCGCCGTTCGGCGTGCTGCCCGGCGGCTTCGGCGCCGAAGCCCGCACGATGCTGCTGCTGCCGCGCGAAGAAGTGCCGACCTTGCCGGCCGTGCTGACGGCGATCGAGGTCGACTGCCAAGCCGGGGCGGTCGTCGACTACGCCACGCTGGCGATCTTCGCTGCAGCGACGCCGGCGACCGGTCTCAACCTCGCCTTCGCGCCGAACTACCAGCAGGCGCCATGGCCGGCGCTGCAGACGAGCAACCTCACCGTCAACTACAGCGCCGGCTGGACGCGCATCCCGCTCAGCAATCCGTATCCCTTCCCAGGCGGTCAGGGCCTGCTGATCGAGATCCGCAAGGTCGTGCAGCCGGGAGCCGGCGGCTTCCCGTTCGCGACGACGGCGATCAGTTCGTCGCCGCCGCGGATCGACCGGGCGCCGATGGCGTACACCTTTGGCAGCCCCGGTTCCGGCGCCAGCGCCGCCGCGTTCGGGACCGCGTACGCGACGTCGATCGTGATCCGCCTCGTCTGGGATGGCACCCCGACGATCCGCCATCGCAGCGACACCGGCGCGTCCGGCAACCAATACAGCCTCGGCGGCAGCGTCGCCGTGACCCTCGCAGCACAGCCGGGCCAGCTCTACATCCTGGCGGCGGGCACGTCCTACCTGCCGTTCGGCCTGCCGCTGCCAGGCATCGGCGGCGAAGTGCGGCTCAACGGCCTCACCACCTTCGCCTCGGGCCTGCTCGGACTGTCCGGCGCCGACACCGCGACCGTGTCGATCCCCAACGATCCGACCCTCGTCGGCATCTTCCTCGCCTACCAAGGCGTGACCTACGACATCGGCACGCAGGCGCTGACGCTGACCAACTGCAGCGACCACTTCGTCAACCCCTGAGCGGGTTGCGCGCACGGCACGCACGCACGCGAACGCTCGCCTTGCGCGCGCCGCCGTCGCTGCTACGCTCGCTGCCTCGGCCGCGGGCGTAGTTCAGCGGTAGAACGTCAGCTTCCCAAGCTGAATGTCGCGGGTTCGATCCCCGCCGCCCGCTCCATAAACTCCATCGAAGCAGCGCCTTGCGCAACCTGCCTGAGCGGCAAGCTGCTGGATCTACACGATCGCAGTTACAACGGTCACGCAAACGGGGCCGAAAACCCCTTGCACAACAGGCAGTTGCGTCGACTGAACTCAGAGTTCCGATCTGACGCTCGCCCCTGAGGCTGCCGGCCTCAACCGAGGCTGGATTGAAGGGGCCGCTGGTGGAGCTCGGGGCAGCGACCCACTTTCACCGAGCAACAGCGGGAGACTTCGCCGGCCAGGGCTTTCCGGCCTCGAACCTCCCGCCAACAACCGCCCGGGGTTGGCGGACCTCGGCCCAAGGCTGGCCCAAGGCGCGACGCTCGTCGGTATCTTGCCCTGGGCTCGCAGCGTTGCGACCCCAGGCCTTCCGATTGAACCGGCGAGACGAACTGCTGCCCAAGCTGGCTGCCGCCGAGGCTCGTCTCGCCGAGTTGACGGCGCAGCACCAGCAGGCTCAGGCTCTCGTCGACAGCTTGCGAAGACAGACGGACGAGGCCGCACCACTCGCCGCACGCCCGCCGGCGGGCCATCCAGAAGCCAGACCCAGCCCAGCCGAGAAGATCCGTCTGTTTCGCAGTCTCTTCCGCGGACGCGGCGACGTGTTCCCACGGCTGTGGATCAACACGAAGAAGGGCACCAAGGGATACAGCCCAGCCTGCGGAAACGAGTGGGTCCACGGCGTCTGCGAGAAGCCGCGCGTCAAGTGCGGTGAGTGCACGCACCAGGCCTTCCTCGCGATCGACGACGATGTGGTCCTGGGCCACCTTCAGGGTCGTCACGTGATCGGGGTCTACCCGCTGCTCGAGGACGAGACCTGCTGGTTCCTGGCCGCCGACTTCGACAAGGCCGAGTGGATGCAGGACGTCGCGGCGTTCGTCTCGACCTGCACCGAGTTCGACGTTCCGGCGGCCGTCGAGCGGTCGAGGTCGGGCATCGGCGCCCATGTTTGGATCTTCTTCGCGTCCCCTGTGCCCGCGGCCGTGGCGCGAACCATGGGCTGCTACCTGCTGACCGAGACGATGGCGCGGCGGCACGAGCTACCGCTCAGCTCCTACGATCGCTTCTTCCCCAACCAGGACACGATGCCGCGCGGCGGCTTCGGCAACCTGATCGCCCTGCCACTGCAGTACCAAGCACGCGAGTTGGGCAACACGGTGTTCGTCGACACGAACTGGCTACCGCACGCTGACCAGTGGAGCTTCTTGGCGGCTTTCCCCCGAGTCGCGCCAGCCAAGGCCCACGCACTTGCCCGCGAGGCCCAGGAACAGGGTCGAGTCATCGGCGCGCGCTCCGCTGAAGATCCCGCAGAGGCAGCCCCCTTGCCCTGGCTCCGCCCACCTTCGCGCAGAGGTACAGCCGCGCCGATCGCGGTTCCCCTGCCGGCCAAGATGCACGCGGTGCTCGCCCAGCAGATCTTCGTCGAGAAGGCAGGTGTGCCCTCGGCCCTGCTGAGCCAGATCAAGCACGTCGCGGCCTTCCAGAATCCCGAGTTCTACAAGAAGCAGGCGATGCGCCTGTCGACATCGCTGACCCCGCGCGTGATCGGCTGTGCGGAGGAAACGGCGCAGCATCTCGCCTTGCCGCGTGGCTGCATGGCCGAACTGGAGGAGCTCCTGGTCAGCCACAAGGTGAGCCTGACCCTCGAGGACAAGCGGACACCTGGTGTCCCGCTGACCGCCGCATTCACGGGGACCCTGGAACCTGCCCAGCAGAAGGCCGCGCACGATCTGATGCAGCATGATGTCGGCGTGCTGGTGGCCCCGCCGGGCTCGGGCAAGACGGTGATCGGCGCTAACCTGATCGCCGCTCGTGGTCGAAACACGCTCGTCCTGGTCCATCGCGCCCAACTGCTCGACCAGTGGAGAACGCAGCTCTCGATCTTTCTCGGGACCGACAAGAAGCAGATCGGCGCCATCGGGGGCGGCAAGCGCAAGGTCACCGGTCAACTCGACGTCGCGATGATCCAGAGTCTCGTGCGACGGGGGCAGGTAGACGATCTGGTTGCCGGCTACGGCCATGTGCTGGTCGACGAGTGCCACCACGTGTCAGCCGTGTCGTTCGAGCATGTGATGAAGGAAGTGCACGCCCGCTACGTGACGGGACTCACCGCGACGCCCCATCGGCGCGATGGGCACCACCCGATCCTCGAATTCCAACTGGGACCCGTTCGGCACGCGATCCACCCGAAGGGGCTCGCAGGCCAGCGCCAGATCACGCGGCAGTTGGTTGCTCGGGAGACGACCTGGTGTCCTGCCGACGCCGCGGCACAACCGAAGATCCAGGACATCTACCGACAGCTGGCCACGGACGCCGACCGCAACCGACTGATCGTCGACGACGTGATCCAGGCCGTCGAGCAGGGCCGTTCCCCGATCGTGCTGACCGAGCGTCGCGACCATCTCGAGTTCTTCGAGACCCAGCTGCGCGGGGTCGTTCGCAACCTCCTGGTTCTGCGAGGAGGCATGGGCAGGAAGCAGCGGCTCGAATGCCAACAGCGGCTCGCCGACATCCCAGCATCCGAGGGACGCCTGGTACTCGCGACTGGTCGATTCATCGGCGAAGGGTTCGACGACGCGCGCCTGGACACGCTGTTCCTGGCGATGCCCGTCTCGTGGAAGGGCACGCTGGTCCAGTACGCGGGGCGGTTGCACCGGGGATCCGCGGGGAAGGTCGACGTGCGCATCTTCGATTACGTGGATGGCCGCGTTCCGATGCTGGCTCGGATGTTCGCGAAGCGGATGTCCGGCTACCGCTCGATGGGCTACTCGCTCGCGGCGCGGGAAGTCGCTCTTCGATCAGGAACGGATGACCACGAGGACCGTCGAGTCGAGTACGAACAAGGCTCGATTCCCGGCATGGCTGACCAAGATCTGGGCACCTGAGGACACCGCTTGGCCACCAGACGCGCCCGCACGTCACGTCCCAGGCACCGAAGTCGGCTCGGACGCAAAGACCTGGCGGCGATGATCGAGGAAGCAACCGTGGACGCCTTCACGAGCTCCGAACAGGCGACCGGTTGGCTCACGAAGATCGGAGAACACCTGACGCTGCCGTTCGCGACGACGGTGCTTGGTGTGGAGATGAAGGTCGTGAAGATCGACCTCCCTCGAGACGACACCCTCGTTGCCGTCTGCACACGTGGCCGCCAGCGGCACGTGATCGCGCTTGCCGATCTTCCCCTACCGGAGCAACAACCCGCCGGAGCCGAGTGGATCGAGGCCTACCGCCTCTGGATCAAGGAGCGGGGATGAAGTTCACGGCAAGCTGCCACCCAAGTCGCGCGCGGCGCGACGCAACGCACCCACACTTCGGCGATCGACCGCTGCTGCGGGCACCCGCGAGCTGTTGGCGACCTGCATGTCGCGCTGCATCTCGAGTGCGACCGCCTGCGCGTCCTCGGTGACAATCCGCGTCAGCAGCTGATCCTTGTCCTTCGCGGGCAAGCCACGAACCCACTTCGCGACGGCCGACTTGGCGAGCTTCGTCTTGCCGATAGGAGCACTGTGCTGCGCCGCCGCGGCCACGAGGCATTCGTCGATGCGCAGGAACTCGACGAATGCTGCCAGGGGACCCGTAAGCTCGGCCAAGCCTGCGGGGACCGGCGGTTCGAGCTGGTCGTCATCGACGGCCCCGTCCTGCACGCCGAGCAACCACGCGAGATAGAGCGCGCGGTGGTCCCCGTTCAGCAGGTCGGCACGAAGCGGCGCCAACGTCGCCAGCAAGCCTTCACCGGTGATCTCCTCGTTCCCTTCCTCGTTCCTGGAACAGAAGGTCAGGATCGCATTGCCGCCCTTGACGCGAGCCGATGCGCCGTCGGACCGGCAATAAGCCTTCGCCGCCTTCGCGGGCAAGGCACCAACAGGCAGTCGGAGCTTCAAAATGTTGGTGCCCCAGTTCGCAACGTAGAGGAACGCGTCGAAGTAGCGCTCCATCCACGCGTCCTCGTCCCCCTTGAAGTCGCCCCAGTGATACTCGTTGACGAACCCCGTCGTCGAGATTCGCGCGCGGGTCGAGCAGGCGCGCAGTTCGCCCATCTGCCTTGTGGTGAGGGGGCGGTCGATGGCCAAGAACTCGTAGTACTGGTACTCGCTCATGCGTTTTTCTCCGCGGCCCGCACCCTGCGTGCTGCAGCCGCCCTGCCGATCCCGGCTCCCGCCTTACCGAACCTCGTCAGTACTTTCGTCGCACGCGCCTCGATGTCGCCGTCTTTGACCTCGACGTGGGCGGCACAGGTGACCCACGCCTCGATGACTGCCTTCCAGTCGATCCCGAATGACCAGAGCCCACCTTCGTCGGCGAAGAACACGACATCCAATTCGCAGGACGCCGCGAGATCGATGATGTCCAACAGGCTCTCGATCGCCTCCAGAGCCTCGGAGCGTCCACGCCTCACCTTGGCTCGGGCGACGCACCGGTCGAGCAGGCGATTGCAGTCGGCAATCCACGCGGTCGTGCCGTTGGATTGCTCGGTGCAGTTCTTCGAGTTGACTTGGAACGACTCGAAGTAGTCACCGCGGCGACTGCGTTCTACGAAGTCCCTCACGTCAGCCCGAAGGGCCGGCCTGGACTTCGGAATCTCCTTCTGCATGTGTTCGCGGGAGACGTAGCGTCGCGCGAGCAGATCCAGCTTGGCCTTCGGCAACAGCCCGACCGCTTCGTCCAACATGGCGAAGAGGTCGTGGTGCGACATCTTCCGCAGGTAGGCCCCCACCTTCGCGAGATCCGTCGTCACGGCTCTCCCTCGTCCGGTGCACGCCACGCCCTGCCAGGCAGCTTCTCGATCAACCGAACACGAACCAGCCTGAGCGCCTCCTTAGGGTCGTAACTCGACCCGGATGGCAACAGCGGCAGGATGTCGCCCAGGAACTCGGGCATACCCTCCTTCTGCGCCAGGTTGCGCTCGAACTGCGCCCGCGTGACCCGCGTCCCTTCGCGCTGCAGATACTCGCCGAACATCGCAACGACGACGCCGTCATCGACGCGCAGCAACGAGAGCGCCTGCCAGAGGTCGAACAGGTCTCGCCCCTTCTTGCGTTGGTAGAGCGCCCTGAGCTTGGTGCCGAGCAGTTCCTCGGTGGCGTAGGTCATCACGGCGGCCGTGCCTTCGAACCACGGGTTGCTGACCGCGAAGGCTTGCCGACGCATCGGCGCTTGGCTGCCGTGTTCGCGGGTATTGATCTCGACCTTCAAGCGCATCGGCTGCACGGGGAGCCCCGAGCTCTCGAATCGGTAGACCAACGTGGCGCCGTCCGCCGTCTGTTTGCGCCCGGGTGCGCCGAGCCATGGATCGAGCGCCTCGCGAACCGCATCCAGGATCGGGCCAATCGGACCCGGCGCGATCTGTGCGAGATCGATGTCCTCCGAGTACCGCCCTGGCCGCGGTAGGACGAGCTTGTGCAAGGCCGTCCCACCGCGAAAGGCCAACGTCGTGGCCACCTCAGGCAGTGAATAGAGCGCAACCAATGCACGTGAGAGAACGAGATCCTGTTCGACCTGCGCGTCCGCTGGCCAGGGCGCAGATGCGCGCCACGCGGTGACATGCGCACGAGGGATCACTGATCCACCTCGACCTTCACGTTCGGTATGACCCGCCAAGTCGGATGCGGTTTGGCGCGACCTGGCTTGTGCTTGCTTGCGAGGAGAACGGGACGCACGCGCTGCCCAGTGAGTCGGGTCGCCAAGCGGTCGGCGAGCTCCTGCCGCTCGATGAACTCCAGCAGGTAGCCCAGTCGCTGCACATCGGGCGTGGCCTGGTGCGCGGCGCAAAGGTCGAGTGCTTCAGGCTGCATCCGTTCCGCCAACTCGCCGAGCACTGTGGCAACGTTGCTCCAATAGCCGGCTGCGGCCGGATAACGAACCAAGTCGAAGGCCGTCGCTTCGGGAGATGCGACCCGGATGGTCCCGGTATCGGTCGGCATCTCGACCACGGGAGTCCGCTTCAGAACCCGGCTCATGTGGAACTCGATGCGCACGCGACCCGCGTTCGCCGGCCGCGTTGGCTTGTCGGTCACGACCTGGAAGGCCATCGGTTGCTGGTGCGCGGCGCCGTGCAACGCCGCGGCACTCAGGATGCCGACATAGTAGGGCTGGCCGAGGAATCGCATGAGGTCCGCAACTAACCAGGTCGCCGGCGGACATCCCGCGGCCCGGTACTCGACGGGAACGATCACGAAGAAGCCGCGGCGCGGGGTCTGGATGCGGCCCTTCTGCTTCAGGCGACGCAGGGCCGAATCGATGGCGACCACGCTGCGGCCAGCGAGCTGTCGCAGGTCGCGGTGCGTGAACGTGTAGCGACCCGCGCCCTGCAGGGAGTCGACCCATGCAGCGATCGGTGCGTCGGCAGCCAAGGCACCAGAAGCCATTCTGCTTGCGAAACCTAGCGATCAACGGCGGGTTACGCAACCAGATTGGCAGAGCCCGCCCCAGAACTCCCGTGCCTCACGAGCAAACTGCGCTTCGTCACCTTCCGATCGTCGCTGGCCCGGCAACGCGGACCGGCTGTAACTGTCACTGTAACTCGCATCCCGGAAATCGCAGCCATTCCGCGTGATAGGCAGATCGGAAACGAGGTCGCTCTCCGCCAACACAACCCGTTGCAAGACTGGCGCTTTCGACATCTTGGCGAGCCACATGGCAGAGGCAAAACGCCTTCCCTGTCCCACAGTCCCAAGCTGAATGTCGCGGGTCGATCCCCGCCGCCCGCTCCAGTTCAACTCCACTCCTGCCAAGCACTTGGGCACTTCGCCTCGCCGAGGCGAACGCACCGAAGCTCGCCGAACTGCAGTACGAACACAGCGGGAACACCGTGGGGACGCAGCAGAAGCTGCGCGTGCCCGCGCCGTCACGGCGCCGGCCGAGCGGTCAAGGCATCACATTCCTCCGGGCCGCCGAAGGCCAGCGGCACGACCCCGCCGCGATCACCCCGGATTGGACCCGCCGATGAGCGGATCCCCGGGCAACACCGGCCGCGGCCGGGCTCGTCGGCACGGGCCGCGAGGCAGCCATCGGCTCACCGTCGACCTGGCTAGTCCGCGGCAGGTTGTGGCTCTGTAGAGCGTGCACCTGCTTCGCCAAGTGCTCAGCTCGAACGGCGCGCGCCGTCCCACGCGCTGGATCAGGACCTCATCGACGGTCCCCGTGTAGCAGGCGACATGGCGGCGAACGAGGCGTGACCAGTACCCAGGTCGAACCTCATCGCGGCGTCTGCCGCACTCGGGATCGGCCCCGCACTCGCGCAGGGCGACGTCGCGTTCGTCGAGGTAATGGTCGGCTTGCGCCTCGCCCCAGGTCTTGCATCTGTAGCTGCCAGATCTCGATCAGGTCGGCTTGCGCGCGCTTGCTGACGACCAGCCGCCGCGTCACGTGCGCGACCGGCCTGCGGCGTTGCGCGCCTGCCGCTTGATCCGCGCCATGTCGAGCGGACCAGCCACTCCACTCTGCTCGCGCTCGAGCAACGCTTGGCTCAGGGCTCGGAGCTTGGTCTCGCGCTCCTCGAGGCGCCGCAACCCCGAACGGATGACTTCGGAGGCGTTCTGGTAGCGCCCGGCCGCCACCTGGGACGACACGAAGGCGTCGAAGTGCTCACCGCGGATGAAGGAGGTGTTCTCGGCCACGGAAGTGCTCCGGCTGCGGGCTCTGCAGGAAGTACCAGTTGCTGGTGCGTCGGGGAACCGGCCGGCGAACTCAACCCTGGCACGACCTGCCTGACCATCGACAGGCTGCGAGCCCTCGGTGGCACGGCGTCCACGCAGCGGCAGCACCGGACGCCGCCGTCCCACGCAGCCGGGCTACGTCAGTAGCCTGCAACCACTCCGCTACCGGCGACCAGCACATGGCAACGGCACCATGGCGTGGGACCCCGCGGCAGCCTGAAACGTCCCCTCGCCGAGTCGCCCCAACGACCAAGCACCAACTCGTCCATTGGCAAGCACGCCAAGGTCCCGCCTCACGCCCACGCCGCAGCCACCACGCCGCGCGCAGGATCCCGCGGGCCGGCGCAACTGCGGCCGACTTCGAGGCGCATTGCTGCCACGCCGATCGTGCCGACGCGCCGACCCACAGCCTGGCCGCCGCTCCCGCGCGACGACGCCGCCATGCAGGACGTCCTGCGGCGCAGCAACCGCAAGCTCGCAGCGTTGCGCCCCGCATGCCGCCTCGTCCCGGGCCTCGCCCCCGACGCGAGCGAAGCCGGGCCATCGCGGGCACGGCCTGACGGGACCACTTCGGTTACGCCGCGCGCAGTTGCTTGCCGAGGTCGGCACGTCGCTCGACGCCGTGTACGAGCGACCACTCCGGAGGCAGCTTCGCCACTGCCGCCGCATCTTCGGCGCAGAGCCGCACGCCAGCCACGGCGACTTGCAGCGCTGCAAGCACGGCATCCCGTTCGGCTCGCACGCGCGCCACTTCGACGACCTCTTCCGCCTGGCTGCGCAGCCGCACGTTCGTCCGATGCTGGCGAGCTTCGCAGCGCTGCGGCCGCTGCGGGCCGCGCTGCCGCGTGATTCCCTCCCCTGATCCGCGCGCGTATGGTGCACGGCACCGAGCGACGTCCGACCTTCGAGCTCCACTGATCCGACCCTCGACGAAGGCCACGATCCTCATGGCATCGACCAAGTCCCCTCGCCGCCGACTGCGGCGGTTCACCGCGTGGATGACCTGTGCCGCACTCGTCGCGATCGCCGGCGTCGCGCTCTCGGGCGGCTGCTCGCACTCGATGTTCCTTCAGAGTGCGTGGGACGCGATCCCCAAGGCGACTCCCGAGGAACTCGCGAAGCGGCACGATCCCGCGGCACTGCGCGCCGATCTGGATGCGATCGTCGCGCTGCACGAGCGGACGTGCCCCAATCCCTACCTGCGCGCGGCGAAGGACTCGATCCACGCCCTCGCCGAGCGGTTGAAGGCCGCGATCGACCGGCCGATGACCCGCCGCGAGTTCCTGCCGCTCGTGATGGAGCTGCAGGCGGGGTACCGCTGCGACCACTACGCGCTGCACGTTCCCGACGAGGACATCGCTGCCGCCTTGGCGCGCGGCGAGCGGCTGCTCCCCTTCCGCGCAGAGCCCCGGGACGACGCGCTGGTGGTCGTCGCCGTCGCGGCGAGCGAGCGCGCGATCGAGCCGGGCGACACGATCGTGCGAATCGGCGGTCGGTCCGCAGCCGAACAGCTTGCGCGACTTCGTGCACTCACGCCGAACGAGAATGCCCGCTTCCAGGATGCTGGCATCCGTTCGCAGTTTCGCACGCTCACCTGGGCCGCCGGCGTCACGCTGCCGACGGAGGTCGAGTTCGCGCGCCCTGACGGCTCGCGTCGCACCGTGCTGGTCGAAGGCGTCGGCGATGGCGCACGCAAGACCGAGCGGACCGCACCGACGGGTGCGCCGACACGGACGCCCCCGGTCACGACGGGCGAAGTCCTCGTCGACAGCCCGCCGTTCCGGTGCCTGCTGCTGGCGGGCGACCTGCCCGACGCCGCGCCGATCGCGCTCATCGAATTCCCCACCATGGACAGCACGCTCGGTGGGCAGTGGGATCGCCACCTCGACGAGGCGATCCGCGCCGCGAACGCGCGCAAGGCCGTGGGGCTCATCGTCGACGTCCGCGAGAACGGCGGTGGCGACACCGGCCTCGGCGATGCCCTCCTCGCGCGGATCACCGACCGTCCCTATCGACTGGCCGCTCGCATGGTGTGGCGGCGAAGCCCCGAATCGGACGAGCTGATCCGCATGACCACGAAGCCGGCGTGGCGTTGGCTGCTGCCGATCGGACTGCGCATCGCCGAGCCCGACTACATGCGGCTGGGCCACGGCGAAGACCTGGTCGTCGAGGACGCGCCGACGCGCCACGCACCGGTCGCGCCGAGCTTCCGCGGACCGACCTGCCTGCTGGTCGGCGAGTTCACGTTCTCCGCGGCGATGATGCTCGCGGATGGAGCGCGCACCTATGACCTCATGCTGACGATCGGCGAACCGACTGGCGGCGTGCCGAACGAGCTGGCCGGCGTCGGCCCCGTGCCGCTGCCGAACTCGCGGATTCCCGTCAGCTTCAGCCAGAAGCTCTACGTCCGCGCCAACGGCGACGCATCCGACCTCGGCCCCGTCCGCCCCCACATCGAGGTCGCGCCGATCGCCGGGCGCGACGCCGCGCTCGAGCGCGCGGTCGTCGAGATCCGGCGGATGGCGGCCGCGCAGAAGAAGTGAGCTCCCCGGGCGCCTCGTCGAGGCGCCGAGCGGGTGCGCACGCCGACGGACTCGATCGCGCGGTCAAGACCGTCCCCGTGCCCGTGCGACACGCGCTCCTGCAGTCCGATCCGCCCGCCGCCGACCCCAACCGTTCGTCACGAAGGCAGCATGGCGGCAACCTGCCGCCGCAGCGCCTCGGCCAGCACTTCGAGTCGCACCGGCTTGGCGACGTAGTCGTCCATGCCGGCGGCGAGGCAGGCCGCGCGGTCGCCTTCGATGGCGTTGGCGGTCATGGCGACGATCCTCGGCGCGCGGGCGGCCGCGTGTTCGCGAATGCGCCGCGTCGCCTCGAAGCCGTCCATGCCCGGCATCTGCACGTCCATGAGCACGATGTCGTACGAGCCGGCCAGCACGGCGGCGACCGCTTCGTGGCCGTCCTTGGCGACGACGGGTTCGAGGCCGAGCCGCTGCAGCATGCGCGCGGCGACGGTCCGGTTGATGGCATTGTCGTCGACGAGCAGCAGCCGCAACGGCGGCAGCAGCGGCGACGGCGGCAACGCTGGACCACGACCGTCCGGCTCGCCCCGCAGCGGTCGTCGCGAGCCGTCTGGCCGCAGTTCGCGCAGGAGCGCCCCGAGCGCGCCGCCGTGCACGGGCCTGGTCAGGATGGCATGGGCGACGCCGACCGCCGGCGGCGCGCCGAGCGCCTGCAGCGCCACCAGCGCGCCGCCGTGCGCCTGCCGCAGCGGGCCGACGTCGCGGACTTCGCCAGCCGCGCCAGCGCCGGCGCCATCGGCGGCCAGGAGCGCGTCGTCGATCAGCACGAAGTCCACCGGCGCCGCCGCCAACGCAGCTCGCGCCGCAGCGAGGTCCTCGGCGCGTCGGCCCGCGACGCCCAGGCGCGCGAGCATGCGCACCAGCGCTTCGGCCGAGGCGCGATGGCCATCGACCACCAACGCCGTGCCGCCTGACACGCCAGCCGCGGGCGCGGCGGGCGCGCCGACCCCGCGCGGCGCTTCGATGTCGAAGGCAAAGGTGGAACCGACGCCTTCCGCCGACTCGACGGCGATCGAACCGCCGCAGATCCGCACCAACTGCCGCGTGATCGCGAGGCCCAGACCCGTGCCGCCGTACCGCCTGGTGTGCGACGCATCGACCTGGGCGAACGGCTGGAACAGCCGGTCGCGAAAGCCGGGCGGGATGCCGATGCCGGTGTCGCGCACCCGGAACGCCAGCCGGCCTTCCTGCGGGGCGTCGAGTTCGACGACGACTTCGCCGTGTTGGGTGAACTTGACGGCGTTGCCCAGCAGGTTGACGAGGATCTGCCGCAGCCGCAGCGGATCGACGACGACGTGGTCGGGCACCTCGGCGCCGACCACGCCGGCGAGCCGCAGGTCCTTCTGCGCGGCCCGCAGGGCGACGACGTCCAGCGCCTCCTCCATCACCACGCGCGGATCGACGGTCTGCGTCTGCAGGTCCACCCGGCCCGACTCGATCTTGGAGAGATCGAGGATGTCGTTGATGATCTCCAGCAGCGCGTCGCCGCTGTTGCGCATGATCTCGACGAGCTCGCGCTGTTCGGTCGACAGCGTGGTGCCGAGCAGCAGGCCGCAGACGCCGACCACGGCGTTGAGCGGCGTGCGGATCTCGTGGCTCATCGTCGCCAGGAACGCGCTCTTCGCCTGGTTGGCGCGCTCGGCTTCCTGGGCGCGTCGCAGCGCCGCCAGGTCGCGGCAGCGATCGAGGTACGCGCCCAGCAGCTCGGCGATCTGCGTGACGCCGTCGACGAGCCGGCGCGAGTGCGCATCGTCCTTGGACGCCAGCAGTCGCAGCACGCCGAGCAACCGACCCGCACTGCGCACGGGCACCGCCAGTTCGGTCGTGCGGCCGGCCTCGGCGGCGCTCGCCGTGCGGCCCATCGCGCCCGACCGGCCATCGACCACCGCCGTGAACGGCCGGCCGGTGGCGACGACCTCGCCGACGCTCGCGCGGTCGCACGGCGGCTGCGCGCCGGGCTGGCCTGCCACCGCAAGGGCCGTCGCGGGATCGCCGTTCGGCTGGCGCCGATGGGCGCAGACCGGCGCGCCGCCCGCGTCGAGCAACCACAGCTCGGCGACGTCCTGGCCGAGTCCCTTGCAGACCTCGGCGAGCACGGACTGCACGGCGGCGGCCTCGTCCGCGGCGGTCGCCATGGCCTGCGAGACGTCGATCTGCAGTCGCTGCAGCGTCGCGAGCCGGCGCAGTTCGGCCCGCTCCCGTTCGAGCTTGGTCGCCAGCATCTGCGCGTCGTCGAGCGCGATGTCGCGCGTGCGCAGCATCAGCACGAACTCGGCGATCGGATCGTGCACCGCGAAGTCGGCGAGCGTCAGACCGAGGCACGCGATCGCCGCGAGATCGGTCACCACCGGCGAGCCGACGAAGACGAAGGCCTGCGGGGCCTGTCCGTCGAGGGCCAGCGGCACGACCTGCCCGCGCAGCTGCAACTCGCTGTCGGCGAACTGCACCACGAACAACTGGTTGCGCCGCGCGGCGATGTCGGCCGCGCCGGTGACGCCCTTGGGCCGCAGCAGCCGAGCGAAGTCGAAGATCCGCGCGCCCGCCACTGCCGCCGGGCAGATCCGGACGACGCTGCGCCCCATGTCGACCAGCCGCAGGTCCTGATCGAAGACCAGGTGGAACGGGAAGGCCGACTGCAGCAGCTCCTGCAGTCCCGGTAGCCGCATGCGCGCCTCAGTTCACCGGCAGGGCGACGCCCTTCGCCCGCTCGGGGCTCGGGGTGCAGCGCACGTGGAAGGTGTCGTGATCCCGGCCGTCCGCGCGCGTCGCCTGGACGGTCGCCTCGACCCGCTGCCCGAAGACCGGCCCCAGCCCTTCCAGCAACCCCTGCACGAACGGGGTCAGCCCGGCTCGCGAGCTGTAGTAGTGCACCAGCAGCTCGTCCGGTCCCTGATCGGTGACCGCGAAGCTCGGCGCATCCATGCCGACGAAGGTCATGCCGAGCCGCGCGTGCAGGTTGTCGAGATTGCCCAGGAAGGTCCGCAAGTCGGGACCGGAGATCAGGAACAGCTCGCGGTAACCCTCCTGCATCGCGAACTCGATCCAGAAGCGCCCGAAGCCGCGCAGCAGCTCGTCCGCCGCGGCGCCCAGTTCCGCGCTCGCGGCGCCGACCAGCGCGTAGGTCACCTCGTCCGGGTACTGCGTCATCCGCAGGAACGACGGCGTGTCGACTCCGGCGCGCCGCTTGATGCGCAGCCACGCAGCCTCGCCGTGGGTTCGGGTGACCAGTTCCTGCACCGCCAGATTGACGAGTCCGTACATGTTGGGTGGGCTGCGACCGCAGCGGCGCGCGACGCGCGGCGGCGCCACGCTTCGGGCAAGTGGCGACATCGACGTGCCGGCGCGGCACGCTTGAGCGTCCGTGGCTGGTCCGTTGCGGCTCCCTGCGGATCCCGCCGCGGCCACCGCGGCCCGTCCGTCCCCCTGTACCAGGGAAGAGCCACCAGGGCCTACTTGTAGACTCTGGGGGTCCGGCAGCCTGCCGGGAGCAACCATTCGCCCCCTGAGCCCTGGAGCTCCTGGGGGGGACCCGTGCCTCGGCAGGCAGCCGTGCTCTGACGTCCTGTGGGCAGTCCGTGCCATCGAGCACCAGTACAGGGCGCGCCGCGGAGCGCGGTGTCGGTCTTCTTTCCCTGGATCCGTTGGAGGCTGCAGAAGATGGAGCACAACAACTGGACACACTTCGTGGGGGTCGACTGGGCGAGCGCAGAGCACGAGGTCTGCGCACTGGATGCCGCCGGGCAGCAGGTCGAGGCCCGGGCGTTCAAGCACAGTGGCGACGGCCTCGCTGACCTGTGCGCCTGGCTGCTGAAGTTCGGCGAGCCAGGCTCGATCGCCATCGCGATCGAGGTCCCGCACGGGTCGGTGGTCGAGACCCTGCTGGATCGCGGCTTCACCGTGTTCGCGATCAACCCGAAGCAGCTCGATCGATTCCGCGACCGGTTCACTCTGGCAGGCGCCAAGGACGATCGGCGTGACGCCTTCGTGCTGGCGTCGTCGCTGCGGACGGACAACCACTTGTTCCGGCGCCTGGCGATCCAACCAGCGCCGATCATCGAGCTGCGCGAGTGGTCGCGCATTCACGACGAGTTGCAGGCGGAGCGCAACGCCTTGGTCAACCAGATGCGGGCTCAGCTCGCCCGCTACTTTCCGGCCTTCCTCGAAACGGTCGGCGACCCCGGCGAGGACTGGGCGATCCGGTTGTTCGAATGCGTGCCGACACCGGAGGCGGCCATGAAGGTCCGCCAGAGCCAGGTCGCCAAAGTGCTCAAGGAGCACCGCATTCGGCGAATGAACGCCGAAGAGGCTCTGGCCATCCTGCGACAGCGCCCCGTCTTCTCGGCGCCCGGCACTGCGCCGGCAGCCAAGGCTCACCTGCTGCTCCTCGGGCAGCGGGTGCGCTTGGTCAACGAGCAGCTGAAGACCTGCAGCCAACATCTCGAGCAGCTGCTGCAACAGCTCGGAGCCGGAGACGGCCAGGGGCAAACGTGCGAGCAGCGCGACGCCGCGATCATTCTGTCCATTCCAGGGATCGGCATGATCGTGGCGTCGGCGCTGCTCGGCGAAGCGGCGGAACCGCTCGGGGCCAGAGACTACCCGGCGCTCCGCGCACTTGCAGGAGTCGCCCCGGTCACTCGACGCAGCGGCAAACGCCACTCCGTGGTCATGCGCACCGCCTGCAACCCGCAGTTGCGCAACGCGGTGTACCACTGGGCGCGTGTCGCGGCGATGCGCGAGCCGATCTCTCAGGCTCGCTACAAGGCGCTTCGCGCACGAGGCAAGTCGCATGGGCATGCACTGCGGTGCGTAGCCGACCGGTTGCTGGCCGTCCTCTGCGCCATGCTGCGCACGCAGACCGAGTTCCGCCCTGCAGCTCCTCAGGCCGCATGAGCCTCGAGAATCGACCTCGGCAACTGCCGCTGCTACCATCCGTCGACCCAGGCGGAGGATAGGGCTCTGGTGGGAACCAACCCGAGCGCCGTCCTGGGGCCAAGACCGAGGCGCGGG
>JBKDXM010000010.1:0-18727 GCA_046306335.1 Planctomycetota bacterium | reverse complement strand
GGTGTTGGCGCCGCCCGAGCTGGCGCATGCGGTGCCGGTGATGGCGACGGTGGCGGGGCACGGCGTGGCGTAGCGGGCGATGTAGGCGGAGACCTGGCCGCCTGCGGTCGTGAAACCACCACCCGCGACGAGGTCCCCGGTAGGCAGCATGGCGAGGGCGAGGACACTGGAGTGCATCCCGCTGCCCAGCGACGACCACGAGCTGCCGTTCCAGCGCGCGATGCACCTCGCGGGGACGCCGCCGGCGGTCGTGAATCCACCACCCGCGACGAGGTCCCCGTTCGGCAGCACGGCGAGGGCGCTGACACCGTTCGCCCCGCTGCCCAGCGACGACCACGCGCTGCCATTCCAGCGCGCGATGCCGTTCGCGGCCACGCCGCCGGCGGTCGTGAAGCCACCACCCGCGACGAGGTCCCCGTTCGGCAGCACGGCGAGGGCGGTGACAGCGTTGTCCACCCCGCTGCCCAGCGACGACCACGCGCTGCCGTTCCAGCGCGCGATGCGGTTTGCGGTCACGCCGCCGGCGGTCGTGAAGAACCCACCCGCGACGAGGTCACCATTTGGCAGCACGGCCAGGGCGTTGACTGTGTTGTTCATCCCGCTGCCCAGTGCCGACCACACGCTGCCGTTCCAGCGCGCGATGCGGTTCGCGGTCACGCCGTCGGCGGTCGAGAAGAATCCACCCGCGACGAGATCCCCGTTCGGCAGCACGGCGAGGGCGGTGACGGAATTGTCCACCCCACTGCCCAGCGACGACCACGCGCTGCCGTTCCAGCGCGCGATGCAACTCGCGGGGACGCCGCCGGCGGTCGTGAAGTTGCCACCCGCGACGAGGTCCCCGTTCGGCAGCACGGCGAGGGCGAGGACATTGGAGTTCATCCCGCTGCCCAGCGCCGACCACGTGCTCGTTGCTGGATCGAATGCTGCAATCCTGTTCGCAGCGACACTTCCCATGACGCTGAAGCTGCCGCCAACGACCAGCCGCGGCGGAAGCGGCCCGAGACCATCGGGGTCCCACATCGCCGTGGAACTGACCGGGCCGTCTGCACCCGGCAGCCCATCCCCCGGCAACCACTGCGGCTGACACTGGGCGGACGCGGTCGCGCCGACCAGGAACACGCTGCAAGCGACGAACACGCAGATCAAGACGGAGCCAATGGTCGGGCGCATGAAGGTCCTCATCCGAGCCGGCACGGGACTCTACCGCCGTCGCGCGCGCCGTCACCGCCCGTGCCTCGCGGGGCCGCCGTCCGTAGGATCCTCCGCCCGCCATGTCCCTCCGCCGCGAAGGCCCCGTCACCGAGCGCCTGCTGACGCTCCTCCGCTCGCACCCCGGCGCCGATCCCGCGGCGAGCGGCCCGATGGACGCGCCGATCGTCGCGCACGCGCCGATGACAAGGCGGCAGGCGGTCGCGCTGTTCGAGTCGGCGATCCAGTCGCGCCTGCAGGACCTGCTGTCGCGCGAGATGAAGGACAAGGGCCTCAGCTACTACACGATCGGCAGCAGCGGCCACGAGGCCAACGCGGTGTTCGGCGCGCTGCTGCGCACGACCGACACGGCGTTCCTGCACTACCGCAGCGGCGCGTTCATGGCCGCACGCCTGCGGCAGGGCCGCGGCGAGACGCCGTTCTTCGACGCGATGCTGTCGTTCTGCGCGTCGGCCGAGGACCCGATCAGCGGCGGCCGCCACAAGGTGCTCGGCTCGCCGACGACGCACGTGCCGCCGCAGACGAGCACGATCGCGAGCCACCTGCCCAAGGCCGTCGGCTTCGCGATGGCGATGCAGCGCATGGAGCGCCTCGGCCTGCCGACCGCCGGCGTGCCGTACGACAGCGTCGTCTACTGCAGCTTCGGCGACGCGTCGATGAACCACGCGACCGCGCAGGCCGGCTTCCACGCCGCCGGCGCGGCGACGTTGCACAGCCAGCCGTGCCCGATCCTGTTCGCCTGCGAGGACAACGGCATCGGCATCTCGGTGCGCACGCCCGACACGTTCGTCGCGCGCATGATGCAGAACCGCACCGGCATCCGGTACTTCGCCTGCGACAGCCAGGACTACCCGGGCGTGTGGGCAACGGCGCTCGAAGCGATCGAGTTCGTGCGCAGCCAGCGCCGGCCGGCGTTCGTGCACACCAAGACCGTGCGCCTGATGGGCCACGCCGGCAGCGACGTCGAGGCCAACTACATGCCGCTCGACGCGATCGAGCGCAACGAGGCGCGCGACCCGCTGCTCGGCTTCGCCGACCTGCTGCTGCGCAGCGGCGCGATCGCGCCGCAAGCGCTGCTGGCGCTGTACGAGGACACCGACCGCCGCCTGCGCCGCGCCGCCGAGGAGGCGAGCCGACGGCCCAAGCTGACGAGCGTCGACGCGATCGTGCAGCCGCTGCGGCTGCCGCAGGCCGACGAGCTGACCGTGCGCGTCGCCGACGCCGAGGCGCGCAGCAAGGCCTTCGGCGGCAAGCTGCCGGAGGACGACCAGCGGCCGCGCCACCTCGCCTACCGCATCCCGCAGGCGCTGACCGACTTGTTCGTCGCCTACCCCGAGGCGTTCCTGTTCGGCGAGGACGTCGCCAAGAAGGGCGGCGTCTACCACGCGACGACCGGGCTGTACGACACGTTCGGCCCGGGCCGGGTGTTCAACACCATCCTCGACGAGACGACGATCCTCGGCCTCGCGCAGGGCATGGCGACGGCCGGCTGCCTGCCGTTCCCCGAGATCCAGTACCTCGCGTACATCCACAACGCGCTCGACCAGATCCGCGGCGAGGCGGCGTCGCTGCAGTTCTTCAGCAGCGGCAAGAACTGCCGCGACCTGCCGCTCCACACGCCGGCGTTCCAGAACCCGATGGTCGTGCGCGTCGCCGGCCTCGCCTACCAGAAGGGCTTCGGCGGCCACTTCCACAACGACAACTCGGTCGGCGCGCTGCTCGACATCCCGGGGCTCGTGATCGGCGTGCCGGCGAAGGGCGACGACGCGGTGCGCATGCTGCGCACGATGGCGGCGGCGGCGAGCCAGCGCGGCAAGGTGTGCGTGTGCCTCGAGCCGATCGCGCTCTACATGCAGAAGGACCTGCACGCGCCGAACGACGGCCTGTGGCAGACCGGCTACCCGCCGCCCGACGAGCTGCTGCCGCTCGGCGAAGGGCAGGCCTACGGCGCCGCCGACGGCGACCAGCTGACCATCGTCAGCTACGGCAACGGCCTGTGGATGAGCCTGCGCGTGCAGCAGCGCCTGCGCGCGCAGGGCGTCAAGGCGCGCGTGTTCGACCTGCGCTGGCTCGCGCCGATGCCGATCGACGAGGTGAAGCGCCACGTCCAGGCGACCGGCCGCTGCCTCGTCGTCGACGAGTGCCGCGCGACGCACGGCGGGCCGAGCCCGCTGTTGCTGACGGCGCTGTGCCAGGACCCTGCCCTGCGCGGCTGCGTGCTGCGCCGCGTCGCCGCCGTCGACACCTACGTGCCGCTCGCCGCGGCCGCCAACCTCGTGCTGGTGCAGGAGCCCGACATCGAGGCCGCCGCGCTCGCGATCGTGAAGGAGGCCGTCCGATGAGCAAGCCCACCGCCGTCCTGTTCTGCCCCGGCCGCGGCTCCTACGGCAAGGACGAGCTCGGCTGCGTCGGCCGCACGATCCGCCCCGGTCCCGTCGCCGACGCGCTCGCCGCCTGCGACGACTGGCGCCGCTCGCAGAGCCGGCCCACGCTCACCGAGGTCGACGGCGCCGAGAAGTACCGGCCCGGCCTGCACCTCGACGGCGAGAACGCCGCCGAGCTGATCTACTTCGGCGCGATGGCGCACGCCGAGCTGCTGCGCGAGCGCTACGAGATCGTCGCCGTCGCCGGCAACTCGCTCGGCTGGTACACGGCGCTGCCGGCCAGCGGCGCGCTCGATCCGACGTCCGGCTGGCGCCTCGTCGCCACGATGGCCGCGCTGCAGAAGCAGGTCGTCGGCGGGCAGGTGCTGATGACCAACGTCGACGACGACTGGCGGCTCAACCTCGAGCTGCGCGTGGCGACGCAGGCGGTCGTGCAGGCGCTGCGCGACCGCGGCGACGAGACCTTCTGCGACTTCAGCATCCACCTCGGCGGCCACGAAGTGCTCGCCGGCACCGAGGCGGCGGTCACCGCGCTGCTCACCCACCTGCCCAAGGTGAAGGTCGGCGAGCGCGAGTTCCCGTTCCGGCTCGCCGGCCACGGCCCGTTCCACACCAGACTGTGCGCCGAGACGGCGCGGCGGTCGGCCGAGCTGCTCGCCGACCTGCCGATGGCGACGCCGCGCTGCCACCTGATCGACGGCTTCGGCAACGTGCACTCGCCGTGGTCGGCCGACCCGCGCGAACTGCTGCGCTACACGACGACCGAGCAGGTGCTGGAGACGTTCGACTTCACCGCCTGCATCCGCACGGCGATGCGCGAGTTCCAGCCCGACGTGCTGCTGTGCGCCGGCCCGGGCAGCTCGCTGCGGGCCCCGGTCGGCCACACGGTGATCGCCGAAGGCTGGCGCGGCGTGCGCGACAAGGCGGCGCTGTTCGCCGGCAACCTCGTACGCACCGACTGAGCGCCGCGCCCAGCGCGGCCCGCGCGTTCCGCCCTGATCGCTTGGTTGTGGTTCGGTCGGCCCGGTCGGCCGGCGGCGGCGACCGGCGACCGGGCCACGGGCTCAGGGGGCGACGGTGAACGCGATCGCAGCACCGAAGCCAGCCCCCGCGTTGGCGGTCGGCGCGAGCGGCTGCATCGCGACCGGCAGACCGATCAGGTTGGCCGAGTTCGGCACCGCCAGCAGGACGTCGAGGCGCCGTTCGCGCTGCGTGAAGCCGACCACCCAGGTGAAGGTGGTCGCCGGGTCGAGCAGCAGGGTGCCGAGGGCCGTCGGCACGCCGCTGGTCAGCGCGTCGGAGACCAGGATCGCCGAGTCGCCGGGCGCGGCCGCGACCGAGACGCGGCTGATCTGGCCGATGCGCGGCTGCGTCGCCGGCCAGATGCGCGGCTGCACCACGGCCTGTTCCTGCGCGACGACGAGCGGATCCGCGAGCACGTCGGGGCCGATGCAGCGCTCGATGGCGCTCGCGTCGACGTCGAGGAAGTGCTGGAGGAAGCCGGCGCAGATGTCCAGCGCGCGCTCGTAGTCCGCCGTCTGGCCGGCGAGGCCGACGAGGCTCATGTGCGTCGACGAGGCGTCGAAGCAGTGGATCATCTTCATGCCCCACGTCGGCTGCGCATGGTCGAAGTACGGCAGCGCCTGCTGCTGGAAGGTCGTGACCGCGTCGCCAGCGCCGACGGCGATGCCGACCGGGACGTCGAGCACCGCGGGCACGAGGCCGAACGGCGACGCCGGCGCGAAGGCGTAGGCGCAACGGAAGACCGTGTTGCTGGTCAGCGCCAACGGCATGCACGCCGCCCCCATCGAGTGCCCGGCGATGGCGACGCGCGTCGCGTCGATCGCGCCGAACAGCGGATCGCCCGACTGGCCGCTGGCGACGATCGCGGCGGCGACGTTGGCCAGCGCGTCCGCCGCCAGCAACGTCGGGTCGCACAGCGCGGTGTCGGGCGCCAGCACCAGGAAGCCCTGGCGCGCGAGGTCGCTGCAGATGTGGTCGTAGGCGCGGCCCGGCAGGCCGAAGCCGTGCAGGAAGACGATCGTCGGCCAACCGCCCGCCGGCGGGACGATCATGGTGTTGGCGGCGCTCGCCGTGCCGACGGTCTCACCCGCCAAAGGCGCGTGCACGCGCGTCTGCAACACGGACGAACCGTTGCCGGTCGCGTTGTCCCACCGCACGTCGAATGACGCGACGGCAGGAACGCCCTGGGAAACTGCGGAAGCAGCCAGCAGAGAAACGGCGAGGAAACGCATGGACGAGGCTCCTTTTGGCCTCGCGACGCTAACGCGGATGGGCGTGGCGGCAAGCAGCGAACGCGCGCTGGCATGCAGAGATTCGCGATATGCGGGCTTCCGCAACATCGCGGTCGAGGCCCTTCGCCGCGTCCACCGCTGCGGCGGACCACGACGGCGCGGCCCGGCCGCTGCGCCGCGCACAGGGCAGCCTCGGCGCAGCGCCGCAGCGCCGCAGCGCTGCGCGGGTGCGCGGGCGCGAGCCTCAGGCCTTGATGTGCTTGCTGACCAGCTTGGTCATCTCGAACATCGTCACGACGGCCTTGCCGCCGAAGATCGGCTTGAGCTTGTCGTCGGCCTTGATGTTCGTCTTGACCTTCGTGTCCTGCAGGCCGTTCTTCTTGATGTAGTCCCAGAGCTTCTTGGTGATCTGGCCGCGCGGCAGCGGCGCGCTGCCGACGATCACGGCGAGCACCTCGTCGGGCTGCACGGGCTTCATGAGGGCGGGATTGACCTTCTTCTTGGCTGCCATCGGATTCTCGATCGGTAGAGACGCGCAGGGAACCGGCGGCCACGCAACACGCGCTGCACCAGCCCTGCAGGTGCCGGGATGATGGCGGCGAGCGCCCCTGCCGCAAGCCTCGAAACGGCCATTTGCGCCCTTTGGCGGGGATCGAGCCGGCGGCGGGCGGAGGGCCGGAACGTCCGCCGGCGGCGGAAATCAGGCGATTCCGTAGCGTTCGCGCAGCACGGCGAGGTGATGCAGCTCGTGCCCGGAGGTGATCCAAGGCAGGCTGCGGACGCTGGCGGGATTGCCGTTCGCCAGCCCCTGCCGGGCCCAGGCGGCGGCGTCGAAGCCGCGGAACAGGGCCAGCGTGGCGGCGCGCACGGCGGCGAACTCGGCGACGACGTCGGCGAGCTGGCGGCCGTCGCTGCCGTCGTTGGCGGCGTAGAGGTCCTCGTCGAACGGCGGCAGCGACGCCGTCTCGCCGCGGGCGATGCACATGGCGCGGTAGGCGAACAGCCGCTCGCCGTCGCAGACGTGCTGCCAGAGCCGCTTGATCGTCCACTTGCCGGGCGCGTAGGCGAAGCCGCCGCGGTCGGCCGGCACGCGCCGGAGCAGCGCGCAGGTAGCTGCGCCCTGGCGTTCGAGATGGGCCAGCACGTCGCCGGCGGGAACGCGGTCGACGTAGCCCTGGAAGTGCGGCGCGTACTCGGTCGGGGCGGGGCGGTTCATCGGCGTGGTTCGTCGGAGTGTGGTCGTCGGGCGCAGCCGCCAGGCCGCGCGTCCTGCGTCAGCCTTCGCCGCGGCGCGCGGTCGCGACGGTCTCGGGCGTCTTGTCGGCGACGTCGTACCAGCCGACGAAGCGCTGCGCCTGTTCGGCCTCGATCCCGCGCAGCGCGTCGACCCAGGCCGGCGGCACCGGCTGGGAACGCAGCGTCGCGCGCACTACGCACGGACCGTCGCCCGGCGGCAGCGGCACGCGGAAGGCGGCGACGTCGCCGCCAGCCGCGAAGTCGGCGTCGCCGTCGACGCCGATCGGCGCGGTGACGTCGGCGTGCGGGCCGTCCTTGCGCCAGCCGCGCGGCAGCAGCCGCGTGTCCTTGCGCTTGCGGGTCATCTTGGTGAGGTACGTCGTCGGCGCGCCGTCCGGCCCGGCGGCCACCATCTCGTAGACGACGGCCTCGCTCGCCTTGGTGACGACCGCCGGATGCGCGATCGCGAGCTCGTCGCCGACGCCGACGATGCGGCCCTTGTCGTCGTGCGCGCCGCTCTCGAAGACGACCTCGCCGCCGCGCCGAACCTGCACGTGCAGCCACGCGCGCCGCGCCGGATAGCCGCTGGGGAACTTGTGGCCGGTCAGGTTCTCGACCTTGACGCCGAACGCCAGCGCGCCGCCGTCGCGCACGAGCGGCGTGATCTCCAGCCGCGCGGTCGCCTCGGCGAGCTGCTGCTTCGTCGCCGCGATCGTCCGGTCGAACTGCGCCGGCTCGGCGAGCACGTCGAGTTCCTCGCGGTGGTCGCGCAGCAGGCCGAGCATGAAGGCATTGCCGCCGACGAAGCCGTGCACGGCGTAGCCCTCGCGCTCGGGGATGCGGAAGTCGCGGCCCATCGGGTTGCGCGCGATGCGGGTCGGCGCGCTGCGCGGCATGTGGCACTGCTGGCAGGTGCGCGCCTTCGCGGGGTCGGCGCCATCGCGTTCGTTGCTGAACTCGCTGTTGCGCCACTCCAGGTACGGCGTCTGTTCCTTGAACGGCGCCCCCTGGTGCTCGGTCGTCAGCGTGTGGCACGTCGCGCACAGCGCCGCCTGCTGCACGTGCGGGCCGTGGACCGGCGTGTAGCGCACCATGTTCTGCATCGGCCGCGTCGCGACGTCGGCGAACGGGCCGAAGATCCGGCGGTCCTTGGTGAACGTCGGCCGGCCGGAGAACGACTCGTCCTTGCCGAAGTTGGCGCCGTCCATCAGATGACAGACGGTGCACGACACGCCGTCGTCGGCGAACACGTCGCCCGCCGCGTCGGCGAGCCGGGGCGCTGGCTTGCCGGCGAGCACGTTCTCGTGGTGCAGCATCGGCGCGTGGCAGCGCAGGCACAGTTCCTGCACCTGCTCGCCCGCCGCCGCCGTCTCCTTCTGCAGCTGGGCGTGGAAGTACGGATCGCGGAACGAGTTCGCCATCATCGTCGCCTGCCACGTGGCGTACGGCGACACGTCCTCGCCCTCGGCGTCGCGCATCGCCGTGGCGCCGACCGCCGTCAGGTGGCAGACCGCGCACTGATCCGACGTCGTGAACAGGTCCTTGCGGTGCGGGTCGGCGACGGCCGCAGGATCGCCGACGCCGTCGGCGACCGCCGACGAGACGTACAGCACGGACGCGAGCCAGACCGGAGCGGCGCAGCGGAGCAGCATGCGCGGCGGACTCTACCGCGGCTGCCCGAAGACGGCGCGGGCGATGGCGCGGCCGGCGGCGTCGAGGAACGGGTCCGCAACGTCCTCGTACCCGTACCGATCGTCGTTCAGCACGCCGTCGGCGTTGGTGTACAGCGTGATCGCCAGGAAGAACGCGCGGCCGTCGCGGCCGTCGACGAGGTACGCATTCTCGGTCGAGAAGCCGTACGCCCGGCCGATCTTGTCGTAGACGCGCAGCGCCTCGGCGGGCACGACCTCGCGGACGCCGCGCAGCACGAACTTGCAGGCGTGGTCGGGCGTCGTCGCCGGGTCGTACTTGGGGTTGGCGGACTCGCGCGGCAGTTCGCCGAGCGCCTGCACGAGGAACCGCCGGTGCGCGCGCGACAGGTCGGGGAAGCCGCGCTTGCCGAGCGCGACGTCGGGCCGCATCACGGCGACGAGCACGTCCTGCAGGTCGTCGAGCGCGATCGCGTTCTTCTGCGCGAACGACATCGGCCCGTCGACGCGTTTGCCGCCCTGCATCGACGCGCTGCCGACGTCGAGCTCGGTCCAGCCGTCGTTGGCGAGGCCGATGCCGGCCTCGCGCGCCGGGAAGACCAGCTCGCCGACGCGGACCTCGCGCGTCTGCCGGTTCTCGTCGGGCGTGCGCGCCTCGGACAGCCGGTGCCACAGCCGCGCCGACGCGAAGCCGGCTTCCCACATGCGGCGGTTGAGGCCGTCCTGGCCGAGCAGCTCGACGCAGTGGTTGTGCGCGGCGTTGTCGCTGACCAGCACGAGCTTGCGCAGCAGGTGGCGGAAGGTCAGCGGGCCGCCGTCGACGTCGGTCGCGTCGGCGGCGATCGCCTTGTCGCCGGCGAAGCGCGCGCCGATCACGACCGGCGCGTCGAGCGTCACCGACGGATCGCGCACGGCGGCGTCCTGCAGCGCCAGCAGCGCGCCGACGGCGGCGCACAGCTTGATCGCGCTCGCGGGGTAGAAGTACTGCTGCGGGTCGCCGAGCCGGCTCTTCACGAGCTTCGGCTGCTTGGCGAGCGGATCGGCGAACTCGGCGAGCACGATCTGCAGGCGGTGTTCCTTGGCGCGGTCGAGCACGGCGACACACGCCGGCTCCGTGCGCAGGATCGCGGCGAGGTCGCGCGGGGCCGGCGATGGCGCGACCGATGGCGCGGGCGCGGGCGCCGGCGACTGCGGCAACGCGACGGAGAGGCACAGCAGCGCGGCGAGCACCATCGGCGCGACGATAGCGCGGCGGCCCGGCCTACGACCGCGCGCGCATGCGCGCCTGCGTCGTCAGGTAGAGCGCCTCGACCTTGGCCCGGGCCCACGGCACCTTGCGCAGGAACTTCAGCGACGACGTCAGGCTCGGCTCGTGGTTGAAGCAGCGGATGTCGACCGCGCGCGCCATCGCCTCCCAGCCGATCCGTTCGACCAGGAACTCGAGGATCGCCTGCAGGGTGACGCCGTGCAGCGGGTTGTTGGGTTGCTGGTCCAAGGCTGCCACGCATGCTAGTCGGCGCCACGCGACGCGCGCGGAGCCGGGGCGCGGACTTGCGGCCGCTCCCCGTCGGCAGGGCGCCTGAGGGGCCAGACAGGCGGCAGTGGCGCTCGGTTGGTCGGGGACCGCCGCCTGTGCGTTCCGCGCGCAGACGAAAATGATACATCTATCTTTGCGGTCGTCGGCCGCATTGCGTGCTTAGGGGCAATGGCGCACGTGGCCGCCGCACTCCCTCGTCGCCACACCGTAATCCGACATGTTCCAGACCCTGCCCCTCGTCTTCCTGACCGCCTTCGGGCTGTCCGACTTCGCCCGTGCGCAAGGCGCCGTCGCCGGCCCCTGCTTCCAGACCAACTTCGGCGCCAACCTCGCGTTGACCGACGACTCGGTCGCCGTCGGCCTGCCGCTGGGCTTCAACTTCCCGAAGCCCGGCGGCGGCACGACGCCGTCGATCAGCGTCAGCAGCAACGGCTTCGTCTGGCTCGGTGTCAACGCCGACTCCGGCTGTTGCGCCGGTAGCGAAACCAAGCTGCTCACGCAGATGGCACGGATCGCGCCGTTCTGGCTCGACCTCGCGCCGGACCCGGCTGCGGGCGGCGCCGTCTGGTTCAACACCTTTGCGGCCAGCGGCAACGTCCCGGCCAGCGCCGTCGTCACCTGGGACGCCGTGACCGAGTACGGCGGCGGGACGCCGGTCACCTTCCAACTGCAGATGTTCGCCGACGGGTCGTTCGTGACGTGCCACGAGCCGCTTGCGGCGGACCCGTCGTTCTACCCGATCGGCAACCGCGCCCTGAGCGGTGTCAGCCAGGGCGGTGGCGCCGTGTCGAACAGCATCGACATCTCGTCGGCGGGTGGCACGCCGTACGACTCGGGGACCAACCCGTCCCTGTACGAGACGGACATCTATGTGGGCTTCGACCTGGGCGGCAGCGTGTGGAGCTACGTGCCCAATGCCAGCGGCGGCTACACGCTGTCGAACAAGGCGGGCTGCCAGTTCGCCGCCGTGTCGACGTTCGGCATCGGCTGTCCCAAGGGGCCGACGATCTACGAACTGTTCGACGGCACCACGGGGATCGACCTGTCGAACCGGGCGCTCGAGTTCACGCCCACCAACTTCGGTGGTTACGTCGTCACGAATGGCGCGGGCTTCTTTCCGCCGTCGGGGACCCTGCCGGGATTCCAGGAGAACGAGTCGCGACCCTTCCAGTTGCCCTTCACGTTCCCATACACCGGCGGCTCGACGAACGACATCCGCATCAGCAGCGAGGGCTTCATCTGGCTGCAGGCCACCGAGTGGAACCCGCGCAACCTCGGCGCCGATCCGGTCGCGTTCTTCACCGCGCCGGCGAGCATTTGCGGGCTCTGGATGGACCTCGATCCTTCGGCGGGCGGCTCGATCGCCTTCGACGTCGTCGGCGCCAGCGAGGCGCACATCACCTGGACCAACGTGCCGGAGACCGGCACCACCAGCCTCAACACCTTCCAGATCACGCTGCGCAGCGACGGCTCGTTCCGGCTGTCGTGGGGCGCTGTCGCCCTGATCGGATCCGGCATGTTGAAGGGCTTGGCCGGCTTCACCGAGGGCAACGTCGTCAATGATCCAGGCTCGACCGATCTGACGCAGGCGCCCCCGCTCGTCACGAGCGGCGGCGGCGTGCCGCTCGAGTTGCACGCTGCGGCCGGCGCACGGCCGCGGCTGGGCACGACGTTCCAGATGGACGTCAACCGCATCGCGCCTGGGTCCGTGCTGGCGGTGTTGGTGGTTGGGGTGACGCCGCTGCCCGGGCCCATCGACTTGGGGGCGGTCGGCATGCCGTTCTGCACGCTGTACGCCGCGCTCGACAGCCTGCAGGCGTTGCCGTTGCCCGGCGGCGCGCCGGCAGTGACCATCGGATTGCCGCTCCCGCTCAATCCAGCATTGGCCGGGTCGAGCGTCCAGGCACAGGCTGCCACCGTGACGCCCGGCGCGACGCCGCTCAACCTGCTGTCGTCGAACGGTCTCGACCTGAAGCTCGGGGTGCTCTAGGAGCATGCGTCACGGCTGGCCAAGCCGGGCCTCGGCGTGGACCGCGGTGCTGCCGTCGGCGACTTGGCCTGCGGGCTCCTGCCGCGGCGGCGCACGCGTCACCTCCCCCGTGCCGATTCGACCCGTGTCGCGTGGCGTGGGTGGATGGTTCGTGGTCTGCCGCGCACGACGCCGGACCTCACCGTCCGTTCCCCGCCAACGCGGCCATGGCACAGCGTCGTGGCAAGCATTGCGGAGGGGTGCAGCGCCCCGTTGGTCCAGCGCCATCGCAAATGCGTGCCATCCTGATCGCTCTTTGCGGCGGACGGCTCCGCATCCTTCTTTGACCCAATGTCGTAAGTTCCCCCATCAAGCACATGAATCAGCAACGTAGATCCGGCTTCGCTCCCGTCCTCGTCGTCGCCCAGCTCGCCGCCCTCGCGTCGGCGCAAGGCGCCGTCGCCGGCCCGTGCTTCCAGCCAAGCTTCGGCGCCAACCTCGCGTTGACCGACGACTCGGTCGCCGTCGGCCTGCCGCTGGGCTTCAACTTCCCGAAGCCCGGCGGCGGCACGACGCCGTCGATCAGCGTCAGCAGCAACGGCTTCGTCTGGCTCGGTGTGCGCGCCGACTCCGGCTGCTGCAACGGCGACGTCGCGAAGCTGACCTCGCAGATGGCGCGCATCGCGCCGCTGTGGCTCGACCTCGATCCCGGCGCCGGTGGCGCGGTGTGGTTCAACACCTTCCCCGCGGGCGGCGGCTTGCCCGCCAGCGCGGTGGTCACCTGGGACGCGGTGCCGGAGTACGGCTTCCCGCAACCGCTGACCTTCCAACTGCAGTTGTACGCCGACGGTTCCTTCGTGACCTTCTACGACGCCGACCTCGGGGTGGTCGCGCAACCGCAAGGCCATGTTGCCCTGTGCGGCGTCAGCGAGGGCAACGGCGCGACCAGCAACTACGTCGACATGTCGCAGGCCGCAGTCGCGCCGATCGACTCGCTGACGAATCCGACGATGTACGAGGACTTCACGTTCCCGGGCAGCCTCGACCTCGCCGCGACCGTCTGGACCCACGTCCCCAACGGCCAAGGCGGCTACACGCTGTCGGCGAAGTCGGGGTGCAGCTTTGCCTCCGCGACTGCGTTCGGCGGCGGTTGTCCGCAGCCGTTGACGACGTACGAGTTGTTCGACCCCACCAGCAACCAGTTCGACCTCGCCAACACCGCGCTGGAGTTCACCCCGGCCCCGACCGGCGGCTACGTCGTGACGCCGACCGTCGGCTTCTACACCGGCTACACGGGCCAGCAGCCGACGTTCTTCGACGACGAGTGGCGGGGCCCCTTCGCGCTGCCGTTCCAGTTCGCGTACCCGGGCGGCGCCACCACTGCGATCGACATCACCAGCAACGGCTTCATCTGGCTGCAATCCGGTAGCGGCGACGCCCGCTGCTGCAACGGCGACCCGCAGCAGTTCATCATCGACCCTGCCAGCATCTGTGTCATGTGGATGGATCTCCTGCCCTCGGGCGCTCCGACCACCGGCGGCATCTTCTTCGACGTCGTCGGCAACACGGAAGCGCACATCACGTGGGTCGACGTGCCCGAGTACGCCACCTTCAACAACAACACCTTCCAGATCACGCTGCGCAGCAACGGATCGTTCCGGCTGGCGTGGGCCAACGCCAACTGCCTGGGGCACGACTGCCTCGTCGGCCTCACGACCGGGCCCAGCGGTTTCAACCCCGGGCCGACGGACTTCAACCTCGGCAGCTTCACGACGCCTGGCGGCGGCGTCCCGTTGGCGCTGCAGGCGCAGGCCGGGTCGCGGCCCAAGCTCGGCGGCACGTTCCTGATGGAGATCGACCGCATCGACCCGGCGGCCGTTCTCGGCTTCCTGGTGCTCGGCCTGTCGCAACTCCCCGGCATCGATCTCGGTCCGATCGGCATGCCGGGCTGCGCCCTCTACGCGTCCCTCGACAGCGTGCAGACCGTGCCGCTGGCCGGCTTCCCGACGCCGGTGCCGCTGGCGTTGCCCTCCAATCCGGCGCTGTCCGGCGTCGTGCTGCAGGCGCAGGCGGCGACGCTGACGCCCGGCGCGACGCCGCTCGGGCTGGTGTCGTCGAACGGACTCGAGCTCTTGCTCGGCTCCTTCTGACGCGGCAGCCCGGCGCAGCCGCGGGAGGCGTCGGCGTCGGGATGCCGCCGACGCCGTGCACGCGAAGGCAGACCAACGCCGCGGCGATCGCGGCGGAGGTTCCTTCCCTCGGAGCCCCGCAGGCCCCAGCATGCGTCGATGCACCGCCCCCTGCCGCTCGTCTTCCTGGCCGCCACCGTCGACGCGCAGCAGCTGCCGCCGTCGCGGGGCGAGGTGGTGTTCCTCGGCCGGTCCAACGTCGGCAAGTCGTCGCTGCTGAACGCGCTCGCCAACCAGAAGGACCTCGCCCGCGTGTCCAACACGCCAGGGCGCACGCAGGTGCTGGCCTGCTTCGGCTTCGAGGGCAGCAAGGCCACGCTCGTCGACTGCCCCGGTTACGGCTTCGCCAAGGCGCCGAAGGCGCTGCGCGACGGCTGGCTGCCGATGATCGAGGACTACCTCAAGCAGCGCGAGGCGCTGCGCATGGTGCTGCTGCTGGTCGACGGCGAGATCGGCCCGACCAACTCGGACCTCGACATGCTGGCGTGGCTGCGCGAGAACGGCCTGCCGACCACCGTCGTCGCGACCAAGCTCGATCGCGTGCGGCCATCGCACCGCCACGCGCGCCGGCAGGAGGTGGCGACGAAGTGCGAACTGCCGCCGGGCGACGTGCTGTGGGTCAGCTGCACCGACCAGCAGGGCATCGACGCGCTGCGCGGCCTCGTGCGCGAGCTGCTGCTGTGAACACACGCTGACGTCGGCGCGCCCGCCGCCGTAGCATCCGCCGCCCCGTGCGCCCCCGCCCCCGCCGTTCCTCGCCGCCGCCCGATCCCGACGACACGCCGAAGTGCCGCCACTTCGGCACGTGCGGCGGCTGCTCGCTGCTCGACCAGCCGATCCGCTGGCAGCTGCACGACAAGCTCGCCGCCGCCGAGAAGCTGCTGGCGCCGTTCCTCGCCGGCCAGCGCATCGCCTGCGACGAGCCGGACCGCGCGCCGCGGCACTTCCGCACGCGCCTGCTGTACCCGGTGCGCGCCGACCGCGACGGCCTGCCCGTCGTCGGCATCTACGAGTTCCAGAGCCACAAGCTCGTGCGCATCGAGGAGTGCAAGACGCAGGACGTCTGGCTCACCGACCTCGGCAAGGCGATGGAGACGATCCTGCGCGAGCAGCGCGTGCAGCCGTACAGCCCGACGAGCCAGCGCGGCGTCGCCAAGGCGGTGTGGGCGCGCCTCGCCAGCGGCACCGGCGAAGTGCTCGCCGGCGTCGTCACGCGGCCCGGCACGTTCCCGCAGGGCGCGGCGTTCGCCGAGGCGCTGACCAAGGCCGCGCGCACGCTGCCGTACGGGCGCTTCGCCCGCGAGCTCGTCGGCGTGGTGCACTCGATCAGCGACCGCGACGACGAGTTCCTGCTCGGCGACCGCCACATGCCGCTGCGCGGCCGCGACCACGTCGTCGACCGCCGCGACGACCTCGACTTCCGCGTCAGCGCCGGCAGCTTCTACCAGGTGCACGCCGCGGCCTCGGCGCTGCTGTACGCGCCGGCGATGGCGCTGTGCGGCGACGTCAAGGGCCTGCGCATCGTCGACGGCTACGGCGGCGTCGGCGGCTTCGGCCTGCGGCTCGCGCGCCGCGGCGCCGCCGAGGTGACGATCGTCGAGGACAACGAAGCCGCGTGCCGCGACGCCGAGCACAACGCCAAGAAGAACGGCCTCGCCACCGTGCGCGTGCTGCCGCAGCCGTACGCGTCGGCGCAGCTGCCCGAGAAGCCGGACCTGCTCGTCGTCGACCCGCCGCGCGCCGGCCTCGGCGAGAAGGGCGTGCTGCGCACGCTGCGCAGCCAGCCGCGCCGCATCCTGTACGTCGCCTGCGCCGCCGACTCGCTGGCGCGCGACCTCGGCGTGCTGTGCGCCAACGGCTACCGCGTGACCGCGGCGCGGCTGTGCGACCTCTTCCCGCACACCGAGCACGTGGAGCTGATGGTGCGGCTGGAAGCGGCGGGCGGCTGACGACCACGACGAGCCGAAGCGCGGCTGTGCCATGACCTCGCCGCCATGGCGAAGGGCCAGCAACGCGTGCAGCGCGCCGACCGGCCCCGCATCCGCGCCGTCACCCGCCGATCGTCCCGGCCGAATGCGTCCGAGTGCGGTCGCCGGCGCCGTGAGGCTGCCGCCACCATGGTCCCGGTCCGCTGCGACGCCCGCAGCCCACCCGCCATGCTGAACTCCCTGCGCCGCTCCCGATTCGTCGCGCTCGTCTCGCTCTGCGGCCTGTTCGCGGCGGCTGCCGCCGCGGCGCCGGCACAGTGCCCGACGCCCTGGTCCGCCTTGGGCGCTGGCGTCGACAGCGCCGTGCGCGCGTTCGCGCGCTTGCCCAACGGCGACCTCGTCGCCGGCGGCGCCTTCACCATCGCCGGCGGCAACCCGGCCTCGCGCATCGCGCGCTGGGACGGCTCGGCGTGGTGGCCGCTCGGCGCCGGCGTCACCGGGTCCTCCGGGCCGCCGACGGTGACCACGGTGGAGTGCATGCTGGTGTTGCCGAACGGCGATCTGGTCGTCGGCGGCAACTTCAACACCGCCGGTGGCGTGCCGGCCAACGCGATCGCGCGCTGGAACGGTGCGACGTGGTCGACGATGGGATCGACCGCAATGGGCATCGTGCGGGCGCTGGCGCTGCTGCCCAACGGCGACCTCGTCGCCGGCGGCAGTTGGGTCATGGGCGGCAGCAATCCGCAGCATCTCGCGCGCTGGGATGGCGCCTCGTGGCATCCGCTCGGCATCGGCGTCACCACGTTCGAGGTGCGCACGCTGGCGACGCTGCCCGGCGGCGATCTGGTCGCCGGCGGCAGCTTCACCAACCTGAGCGGCGGACCGGGCAACTACATCGCGCGCTGGAACGGTGCGACGTGGTCGGCGATGGGCAGCGGCATGGCCAACGGCATCTTCGGCACCTGGGTGCAGTCGCTGTGCGTGCTGCCCAACGGCGACCTCGTCGCCGGCGGCAACTTCACCACCGCCGGCGGCGTACCCGCCAACCGCGTGGCCCGCTGGAACGGCGCCAACTGGTCGGCGTTCGGCGGCGGCATCGACCTGGCAGGGCTGACGACGCAGGTCCAGGTAGTGGCCACGATGGCCGACGGCGACCTCGTCGTCGGCGGGCAGTTCGCCAGCGCGAGCGGCGTCGCCGCCAACTGCCTGGCGCGTTGGCGCGCCGGCGCCTGGACGGGG
The DNA here is from genome assembly GCA_046306335.1 of Planctomycetota bacterium. Taxonomy (GTDB): domain Bacteria; phylum Planctomycetota; class UBA1135; order UBA1135; family UBA2386; genus UBA2386. Next base: position 1,132 of record JBKDXM010000010.1, on the reverse strand, counting down.
ATGGGTGCGGGCATGAACCAGTCCGTCACTGCGCTGCTGGGGCTCGCGGACGGCGACCTGCTGGCGGGCGGCATGTTCACGACCGCCGACGGCGTCGCGGCGAACCACGTCGCGCGGCGCACGCCGACGTGCGCGGCTGCCGCGGCGGCGCTCGGGGCCGCTTGCGCCGGCGCGACGACGCCGGTGGCGCTGGCGACGCAGCGGCTGCCATGGCTCGGCGGGGTCTTCGAAGCGCGCGCCAGCGGGCTCGCGCCCGGGTCCCTCGCGGTGGGCGTCTTCGGCCTCGCCACGCGCGCGACGCCGCTGTCGTCGCTGCACCCGCTCGGCGCCGCCGGCTGCACGCTGTGGGTCGACGACGACGTCGTGCTGCAGTTCGCGGTCGGCAACGGCAGCGTCGGCACGGCGATCGCGATCCCGGCGGCCGCGGCACTGGCCGGCGGCGTGTTCCACCATCAGGTCGTGCCGATCGAGCTCGACGCGGCCGGCGATCTGCGGGCGCTGACCAGCAGCAACGCGCTGACGCTGACGATCGGCAGCCTGTGAACCAGCTCGGGCGCTGCGGCCGACGGCCGTCGCGGCACGGCGGCGGCAGGCCAGCGCCGCGCCCGGTCGCCGGCGGGTGATGCCCGCGCAGCGGCACGGCGGGCGGGTATGACCACCCGACCGTCCCCATCGCCACGAGAGAACCCCCGCCCACCCCCATGCTCACGACCCCGCGTGCGGCTGCACCGACGTCCGGATGGTGGTCTTCGACGTCGATCGCGCCGAGTCGGGCGACGGCAGTTCGCTGGCGGGATCGTTCATCGTCACGCTGCCCTCGCTGCAGGCGATCGATGCCGCGACCGAGAACGGCCTGCTGCCGGATGCGGCGGCGCTGCGCGCGCTGTGGCAGCAGGCGATCGCCGAGCAGCCGGAGCTGGTGGCGCGTAGGAAGTTCAAGCACCGGTCCCGGACCACCCGGGACCCACCGGCGCGATCTTGCACCCTGCGCGCGACCCCGTCCACCCGGCCGCAACCGCCCGCACGCACCGATCCCCGGCCCCATTCCGCTGCGTTCCCGCCGCGCGAGATGAGTTCGTCGACGACTTCGACATCGGCGAGCCCGACGGTGACTACAACCGCGACGGGTTCA
>JBKDXM010000009.1:0-12178 GCA_046306335.1 Planctomycetota bacterium | reverse complement strand
GCTTGCCGCCGGTCAGGTAGACCGCCTCGCGCATCACCGCGCGCGGATCCAGCGGCTTGCCGTTGACCTTGAGGTCGGCCAGCAGCTTGACGCGCTCGTCCGTCAGCTCGTCGGTCAGCCGGCCGACGTCGCGGCGCAGCGCCTTGAGCTGGTCCTGCAGGTCCTGGGCGAACAACGGCGCTGCGGTGATCGCCGCCACGAGGGCGGCACGGCGGAGGAGGCGGTGCATTGGCGGGTCGGCGGGATGGACGGCGCGGCAGTGTAGCCGACGGCCGCGTCGTTACGAGCCGGCGCCGTCGCGACGGCCGCCGCGCCCCCTCGCGCGGCCGCCCCTGTCGCGGCGACGGCGCGGCCGTAGCATGAGACGTTGCCGTCCGATGGCCTACGACCCGCGCACGATCGCCTTCACCGCCGAGATCCTCCACCCGCCGCAGCAATTGCGCGCCGAACTCGTGCAGTCGGTGCACAACGCGCTGTGGCGGCTGCCGGCGGTCGGCTACCAGAACTTCCAGATCGCCCCCGACGGCATCCACCTGAGCAACCTGCCGCAGTCGGCCGGGCAGGTGTCGTCGGCGACGTTCGCATGGGACCGGCTGGTGCTGCGCGAGGAACTACGGGGCACCACGCCCGAGGACTTCACCGCGCGCCTGACGCACGTGGTGACCGCCGCGTACGGCGCCCTGGGCATCGCCACCTCGCTGGCGCAGCAGTTCACCGTGCGGTCGCTGGTCGCGCCGCGGCACTACCGCGACGGCCGCGAGTTCCTGAGCCGCCGCCTGATCGCGCCCGGCGCCGAGGCGTGGCAGGCGTTCGACCGGCCGCTGCACTCGCTCGGGGTGCGCTTCGTGCTGCCGCCGGCTCCCGGCGGCACGGAGACCTACCACGTGCGCGTCGAGTCGTGGCCGCTCGACCAGCGGTCGATCTGGCTGGAGAACACCGGCAGCTTCCCGACTCCCACTTCGGTCGCCGACGTCGCCAAGCTGGGCGAACAGCTCGACGCCACCTACCGCTACCTCTGCGGCCCCGTGTGCGCCTTCCTCGCCACGCTGGACACGCCGTGACGACGCGCCCCCGTCCCGCCACCCGCCTCGCGCTCGCGCTGGCGGCGGTCGCCGCGCTGGGCGCGGGGTCCGCCGGCTGCGGCCGGAACGAAGCGGTCGAACACCGCCTGCTCGCGCTCGACGGCCTGGAGATCACGCTCGCCGACGTCGCGCCGTACGTCGCGTTCTACGACTCGTTCCTGCCCGAGGGCGGTCGCAAGAGCAAGGTGCTGCGCGCGCTCGACGACTTGCTGATCCCGCTGCTGCTGGCGCGGCGGGCGTTCCCGGCGGAGCGCGAACGCATGCGCCGCAGCGCCGCCGAACTCTGCTCGGTGGCGACCAACGCCCACGAACTGGACCAGCAATCGCAACAGGTGAAGGACCGCCGCCGCTCCAACCTGACGCGGTCGTCGGCGCTGCTGCCGGTGGCGATGCACGTGTTCGATCCGGCGCGCGTCGGCGCCGTCAGCCCGCCGATCGAGCTGCCCCACGGCTGGTTCGTCGTCGGCGTCTTCGACCTGCAGCAGTCGCCCGGCCTCGTGATGGCCGACTACGTCGACGCGCTGCAGGTCGGCTTCGTGACGCACACTTCGGCGCAGTTCATGGCGTGGTACCGCGAACAGCAGCGCCAGCTGGCCGACAAGGCGACCTTCGTCCACCCCGACTACGAGCACGCGATGCCGTCGTGGCTGCGCGTGCCACCGCGCAAATGACGCTCCGAACCCTGCTCGCCGCGGCGCTCGCCGTGCTCTCCGCCACCCTCGCGCCGGCCCAGCAGGGCAAACCCGCGCCGCCAGCGCCCGCGGCAGCCGACGGCAAGCTGGCGGAGTGGCCGGCGCTCAAGGACGCCGACAGGACGAAGGCGCTGGCGCTCGTCGAGCAGTTCCGCAAGCCGGAGACGAAGCTGCACGAGCCGGCGCACAAGGCGCTGGTCGCGCTCGGCGCGGGCGCCGCGCCGCTGGTCATGCAGCAGTGCGCCGACAAGGCGGACGGCATCAACGCGCAGTTGTTCGCCGTGCTCGACGAGACGCTGGGCCGGCCGCACACGGCGCTGATGGCGCGCGAGAGCAAGAAGCCGCGCACCGAACTGCGCCGCTACCTCGTGCGCCGGCTCTGCCGCATGGGCGACAAGGACCTGACCACGTACTTCGAGACGATGGCCAAGGACGCCGACCCGGAGACCGCCTTCTGCGCGCAGCTAGGCGCCTACGCGCAGGGCAAGACCGGCTGGCTGCCGGCGATCCTGGAGCACTGCAAGACCAACTGGCCGACGATGGGGCCGGTCGTCGCCGAGGCGTTCGCGCCGGCGCGCAGCCAGGAGCTGGCGACTCCCGTGTTCGAGGCGATCGCGCCCAAGGGCGCGGTCGAGCAGATGGCCGGCCTGCGCCTGCTGCGCCACCTGATGGTCAAGGAGCAGGGCGCCCTGCTGCACCGCTACCTCGAAGCTGGCGAGCACACCGTCAAGCGCGAAGCGATCAACACGGCGCGCTGCCTGCACGGCGAGGCGCCGATCGAGAACCTGTCGGTCTTCCAGGCCATCGAGATGGCCAAGCAGTGGCGCGCCAAGGTCTGATCCCGTTCCTGCACCAGCCATGACCACCGCCCGTCGCCCGTTCGCCGCCGTCGCGCTGGCCACCCTGGCCGCGCTGGCCGCCGTCGCCGCCGCCCTGCCCGCGCAGACGCCGAAGCCCGACAAGACGCCGAAGTGGCGCATCGACCCGTACACCAAGAACGACCCGGCGGCGATGGCCAAGGCCGGCTACGTCGGCTACGGCCCGTTCGAGTTCGGCCACCTCGCCGACAAGAAGGTGCAGTCGACGGACATCGACAACCGGCTCGAGTTCACCAAGATCCTGTGGGCAGAGACCAGGCACTTCCGCATCGGCCTCAACCTGCCGGAGTGGACGGTGCCGCTCGACCCCGAGACGCGCGGCAAGATCCGCGGCGAGCTGGAGGAACTGCAGAAGGTCCTGCCGGGCGTCAACCCGAAGACGCGCACGCTCGACCCGTGGCTGCGCCTGCACCTGACGGCGCTGCGCATGGAGAAGCTGTACGCCGAGACGAGCGCGCTGTTCGGCGTCAAGGACGAGGACTTCCCAGCCGACCCGTCCAAGGTGATCCGCCAGCCGGGCGCGCGCTACATGGGGTACGGCCCGTACCTCGGCATGAAGGACAAGTACCTCGTCTTCGTCGTCGAGAAGGCGGGGCCGTTCCAGGAGTACATGAAGACGTACGTGCTGCGCGACTCGGCCCTGCCGCAGCGCTGGCACTTCAAGGACGTCGGCGCGCTGCTGATCTGCTTCTGCACCGAGTCGGACAGGTTCCCGCTCAAGCACGACACGGCGATGCATTGCGCGTTGAACTTCAACGTCGGCATCAACCTGCTCGACGGCTTCCGCTTCTACGCCTACGACCTGCCGGTCTGGATCCGCGAGGGCTTCGGCCACTGGAACTCGCGCCGGGTCAGCGGCGACTGGTCGAGCTTCGACTCGAACGAGGGCTCGGTCGCCGACATGCGGGTCGTGAGCAAGTGGAACGTCCACTGCCGCAACCTGCTCGGCTCGCCGAAGCTGACGGCGTTCCCCGAGGTCGTCGCGTGGCGCGACTTCGGCAACATCAAGTTCGACGACCACGTCGCCGTCTGGTCGCGCATCGACTGGCTGATCGCGCAGGGGCCGGACAAGTGGCAGAAGTTCCTGTTCGCGGTGAAGGGCCGCGTCGACGAGAACTGGGGCGCCGACCAGACCGACCTCGTCGGCGCGACGCGCGAGGCGCTGCAGGCGGCGTACGGCGTGTCGGTGCTCGACTTCGACCGCAAGTGGGCCGAGTGGGTCAAGGCGACGTATCCGGCGCAGTGAGCCGTGCGCCCTGGCGCCCCGACGAACGCGGCCGTCAGCTCGGATCCCAGAGCGTGAAGCGGTAGATCGGCAGCAGCGCCAGCAGCGTCGTCCGCACCCACGCCTCGGCGTCCGGCCCCATCGCCACGGCGTCCTCCTTCGGCAGCTGGCGCTGGACGTGCAGCCAGTGGTTGCCGGGCGTGTAGTGGCCGAACATCTCCTTGACCTCGGCGGGCTTGGCCTGCGCGCACCAGTGGTCCTTCTTCCAGTCGTGCAGCTTGAGGTTGCAGCCGGGCGGCAGCGCGCGCAGCAGCTTGCAGAACTCGTCGAGCTGCGCCGGGTCGCCGAGCAGCTTCTTCTTGAGGTGCTCGCCGTCCCACCACGCCTGCGGGTGCACGCGCAGCGCCGCCTCGACGATCATGTCGTCGACGCAGACCTCCAGCACGGTCTGGATGTAGTGCGTCTCGGCGTCCTTGCCGAGCGCCTCGCCGAAGAAGGTCGCGAGCTTCTTGCGTTCCTTCGGGTTGCGGCACAGGTACGCGCGCTGCTCGCGCACGCGGTAGCTGTTGAACGTGTACGGATGGTGCAGTCCGGCCTGGGCGCTGAGCTCGACGCCGAGGCCCTTGGCCTCCTTGGCGGTGGCGTCGACCATCGCCTTGAGCTTGCGCCGGACGGACAGCCGCAGGGCGTTGTACTCGGGGTCGTCCTGGCGGTGCTTCTCGTAGGCCTTGAAGTCGCGTTCGAGGAACGTCTCGGTCATGGCGGCAGCTTGTCGCGGGCGACGGCGGCGGAAGCAAGGCCGCAGGCGCGCGCTTCGTCCCGGCCGCCCGATCGCTACCGTGTCGGCATGCGCGCCCTGTTGCCGACGGTGGCCCTGCTCGCGGCCGCCTGCACGACGACCTTCGCCGAGCCCCGCTACCAGCTGTCGCCGTACGTCGCGGTCCATCGCCTGCGCGGCGACGCCGGCGCGGCCACGCCCGGCGTCGGCGGCGGCCCGGCGACCGCCAACGCGGAACAGCCGCTGTCGCGCTTCGGCCAGGGCGACCGCGACGACGACCTGAGCTGGCGCTTCGACGTCGGCGACGGCTTCGCCGGCGTGCGCGTCGACTGGTACCGCCTCGGCCTCGACGGCGAGGGCGGCAGTCCGCTCGACGGCGGCTACGGCGCGTTCGCCGCCGGCGACGTGGCGACCATGCGGGCGCGCATGGACGAGTTCCGCGTCGGCTACGTCGAGTCCGTCGCGACGACGCGGGTGCAGCTGCGCGACCGGCCGCTCGTGCTGCGCGCCGGCGCCGGCGGCGTGTTCGCCTCGCGCGACCTGTCGCTGACCGCGCGCCGCGCGACCGATGGCGCCACCGAACGATCGTCGTTCGACGGCGAGAATCTCTACGCGGCGCTGCGTCTGGGCGCGCGCTGGCGCGACTTCGCCCTCGACGCCGAGTATGCGTTCAGCCCATGCCTCGCGATCGGCGGCGACGTCGACGGCCTGCTGCACGACCTGGAGCTGCGCGCCGCGTGGACGCTGCCGTACTACGACGTCACGCTGTTCGCCGGCTGGCGGTTGGCGACGATCGACGCGTCGGCGGGCGGCGGCCGCAGCGCCGACCTGACGCTCGACGGCTGGCTCCTCGGCGTGTCGGTGTCGCTCTGATCGCCGGGCGCCAGCACCCGACGGCTCACCAGCCGGCGTGCGCGGCCAGGCGCTGGACGAAGGCGTCGACCGCGGCGCGCGCCGCGGACGCGTCGCAGGTGTGGTCGTTGACCAGCACCGCGAACACGAGCGGCGGCGCCGCCGGGTCCGGCCGCGGCACGTAGCCGGCGAGGCTGACGACGCGGTCGATGGCCCCCGTCTTGGCGCGGACGCGGCCGTGCGCCGGCCCGTCGCGGAAGCGCCCGGCCAGCGTGCCGCTGCGGCCCGCGGTCGGCAGGGCGGCGAGGAAGTCGTCGCGCCACGGCGCGGCGCGCGCCGCCAGCAGCGCGCCGACGATCTGGCGCGGCTGCGCCAGGTTGCGGCGCGACAGGCCCGAACCGTCCGCCATGACGAGACCGCGCGGATCGACGCCGAGGCGCTCGAGCGCCGCCGCTGCATGGCGCGCCATCGCCGCCGAGGCGCCGTCCGCGAGCGCATGGCGCGCCGAGAGGCGCGCGATCTGCTCGGCGCACAGGTTGTCGCTGCGCAGCAGGGTCGGCGTCAGCCACTCGCGCAGCGACGCCGAGACCGCGACGGCGCCGATGCGTTCGACGGCGGCGGGCCGCGCACCCGGGCCGTCGACGACGGCGATGCCGCGGGCCGTCAGTTCGCGCCGCAGCACGCGCGCCGCGAACGCCGCCGGATCGGGCACGGCCACGGCGAGCGTCGCCGGCGCCGCGTCGCGCGCCAACCCGCCGGAGACGACGATGCGCTCGCTGCCGAGCCGCCGCCGCGCCTGCACCGCGCCGCGCTCGCCAGGCGCGAGCGTGCGGGCGCGGACCTCGGGCGGCGGCAGCGCGTCGGGTGCGAGCGTCGCGACCGGCTCGCCGTCGGCCGGCGCCACGCGCACGGCGACGACGTTGCGCGCGCAGCACAGGCCGCCGAACGGCGCGGCGTAGTCCTCGTCGAGACTGTCCCACGACCAGCCGCGGCCGAGTGTCTCGGCGCCGAGCCACGAGCCGTCGCCGAACACCCGGCCCTCGACGCGCGCGACGCCGAGCGCCCGCAGTCCGTCGGCGAAGCGATCCCACGTCGCGGCCGCGTCGGGCCCGGCGGCGAACAACGGATCGCCGCGACCGACGAGGACGAGGTCGCCGCGCAGCGCGCCGTCGACGACCTCGCCGCGCGCGCGCAGCTGCGTCGTCGTGCGCCAGTCGGGCCCGAGCGTCGCCAGCGCGACGACGGCCGACAGGACCTTCATGTTGGACGCGGTCGCGAAGCCGCGGTCGTCGTCGCTGGCGCACAAGCGCGCGCCGTCGCCGGCGTCGACGACGAGCACGCCGATGCGGCCGCCGGCGAGTTCGGGGCGCGCCAGCAGCTCGGCGAGCGCGGGGCGCAGCGGCGCGAGCGCGTCGCCGCGCGCAGGCGCCGGCGGCGGCGCCGCGCAGGCGACGAACGACAGCGCGGCGGCGAGGGCCGGGATCGCCGGTCGGCTCATCGCGGCAGTTGACCGCTGCGGACCTTGTCGCGCCACTCCGCCTCGATGGCGCGGATGCGCGCCGCGGTCATCGGCGTGGCGCGCGGCTGCACGAGCACGGCGCCGTCGGGCCCGACGTCGACGTTGGGCTCGAAGGCCTCGACGTAGCCGGGCGGCGGCATGCGCTCGTGCGCCATGCGGCGGGCGAACGAGATCGTGCCGCCGATCTGCGCCGCCTCGGCCAGCGTGACGCGCTCGCTGCCGTCGTCGCGGTAGATCGACCAGAACAGCCGGAGCAGGAACATGCCGTACAGCTCGTCCGGCCGCATGCCGAAGACGATGGCGAGGGCGTCGCGGAGCTCCTCCTTCGCCAGCCACCCGTCGCCGTCGTGGTCGCTGTCGCGCACCGCCTTGGCGACCACGGCCGGGTCGACGTCCGCGTGCGGCCGCACCGGCGTGCGCGCGACGACCCAGTCGTTGAGCCCGTAGACGTCGATCAACGCCACGTCGGGCAGCATCCAGCCCGGCAGGCCCACCGCCGACTCGGCGCGGATCGGCAGGGAGGTCGCGGCGTCCGGGTGCCGCACGCGCGCCGGGAACCGCGGGGCGATCGACTGCAGGCGCGCCGCGTGGTGGTTGCAGCGCAGACCGATGAAGCGCAGGAACAGCCAGATCTGCTGGCGATCGAACCACCGCGTCAGCGGGCGCACGATCGCCGGCGCGCGCGGCGTCACCGCCGCGATGCCCTCCGCGCGCGACGCGCTCGTGCAGGCGAGGTGGAACCAGCCGGCGCCGCCGGCGAGCAGCAGCGCGCCGGCCGTCGCCAGCGGCAGCGCCACGCCGCGACCGAGCCGCGCGGCCATCGCGACGACGGCCAGCGTGCCGAGCGTCGCCAGCTGGCTGAGCACGCGGTACTCGAAGTGGTCGCCGCCGACCTTGAAGCAGTAGTACGCGGCGTTGAACCCCACGACGCCGACGGCCGCCGTCGCCGGCGCGTGCGCGAGCAGCGCGCGCAGCGCCGGCGCCGGCCCGCGCCGGAGCGCCGCCGCGAGCCACGGCAGCGCGACGAGCGGCCACAGCCACGCGCCGTTCTCCAGCGCGAAGCAGCCGAGGTAACGCCAACCGGCGTCGGGCCACGACGACACGACCTTGGCGTAGTAGGTGTTCGGCAGCCAGTCGCCGTAGTAGAGCTGCCGCCAGACGGTCAGCGCGACGACGAGCAGCAGCGGCGACAGGCCGGCGAGCACGGCGCGCAGCGCCAGCCGACCGCACAGCCAGCACCAACCGCCGACCGCCGCCGTCGCCGCCACCGCCGGCAGGCCGTCGGGGCGCGTCAGCGCGCCGAGCGCCGCCGCGAGCGACCACCCGGCGCGCCAGCGCGCGGTCGCCGCGCCGGCGGCGCGGAACGCGTGCAGGGCCCACCACACGCCGAAGACGTTGGCGAGCGGCGTGTCGAGGCCGCCCGACCACCACTGCAGCACGGTGCGGTTGCCGGCGACCGCCAGCAGCGCCGCGAGCCCGACGACCGCCGGCAGGCGCCGGCCGTCGCGATCGCGCAGCCGGTCGGCGGCGAACGCCAGCAGCGCGAACTGCGCGAGCCCGCAGCCGAGCGAGAACGGGTTGGCGGCGTCCGGCGGCGCAACGCCGGTCAGCCCCCAGATCGCCGCCAGCACGATCACCCACAGGAAGCCCGCGCCCTCGACCGGCGCGAACGGCGCGTCGTTCCAGACGATGCCGCGCCCCTCGTACAGGTTGCTGGCGTAGCGGAAGTGGATGTAGGCGTCGTCGCAGAGGAAGGCGAGCTGCCAGCCGCCCCATGCCGCACCGAGCGCGATCGCGACGTAGGCGGCCAGGCGCCACGCCGGTCGCGCGGCGTCGTCGGCGATCCGCGCGGGCGACGTCATCGGCGCAGTATCGGCGCAGCCGCCAGCCGAGCGCAAACGCCGGCGTCGACGGCCGCAGCGCCGGCGGCGACCGGCGTCACAACCCGGCGTCGCGCACCCGCCGGTAGAACGTGCTGCGCGGCATGCCGAGTCGCCGCGCGGCGGCCGCCTTGTCGCCGCCGCACTCGGCGATGGCCTGCGCCAGCAGGCGGCGCTCGGCGGCGCTGCGCCGGCTGCGCCAGCCCGGGTCGCTCGGCGATGCCTCGCCGACGGCGGCGGCCTCGGCGATGGCGGCCGCGACCGGCTCGGCCGCACGGTCGGCGGCGACCGCCGGCGCGCCGGCGCGCACGTGCGCCGGCAGGTCCTCCACCTGCAGCAGGTCGCCGACGCCGAGCGCGAACGCGTGCTCGACGACGTTCTCCAGCTCGCGCACGTTGCCCGGCCATGGGTAGGCCGCCAACCGGTCGAGCGCCGCCCGGGAGCAGCCGCGGACCGGCCGATCGCGGCGGCCGTGCCGGCGGTTGCCGTTCTCGATCAGCCGCTCGACGAGCAGCGGCAGGTCGTCCAGCCGTTCGCGCAGCGGCGGCAGTTGCAGGGTGACCACGTGCAGGCGGTAGTACAGGTCCTCGCGGAAGGTCCCCTCGCGGACCATGCGCGCGAGGTCGCGGTGCGTCGCCGCCACGATGCGCACGTCGACGATGCGGGGCTGGCTGGCGCCGACCGGGCGGATCTCGCCGCGCTGCAGCACGCGCAGCAGCTTGATCTGCACGGCCATCGACGTCTCCGCGATCTCGTCGAGGAAGATCGTGCCGCCGTCGGCCGCCTGGAACAGGCCGGGGCGCGCCTGCACGGCGCCGGTGAACGCGCCCTTCTCATGGCCGAACAGCTCGCTCTCGACCAGCTCCGGCGCGATCGCGCCGCAGTGCAGCGGGATGAACGGCGTGCTGCGCCAGGGCCCGTCGAAGTGCAGCGCGCGCGCCACGAGCTCCTTGCCGGCGCCGCTCTCGCCCTGGATCAGGACGGTCGAACGCGTCTGCCGCAGCCTGGCGACGCGCGTCGTGAGGTCGACGATCGCGGGCGACGCGCCCACGAGGTCGGAGATGCGGTAGTCGCCGAGCGCGGCGGGCGCGACGACGACGCTGGTCGCCGGCTCGCGCTCGGCGAGCCGCTGCTCGGCGGCGCGCACGCCGGTGACGTCCTGCAGCACGGCGAGCCGTTGGCCGTCCGGCAGGCGCCGAAACTGCACGCGCAGCGTGCGGGGCGCGCCGTCGCCGTCGCTCGCGACGTCCAGTTCGGCGACGCGGACGTCGGCGCCGGCGAGTCGATGCAGGCGCGCCAGCGCCGGCGTGTCGCCGGCCGGCGGCCCGAGGCGCAGGCCGGGCAGCCAGGCGCAGGCACGTTCGTCGGCGTGCGTCACGCGGCCGTCGCCCGCCCACAGCACGCAGGCCTCGTCGGGTCCGATCGCCCACTCGGCGCGCAGGCGCTGCAGGTCGCGCACCGCCGCCGCGGCGGCCGCGAGGCGCTCGCGCGCGTCGTCGAGTTCGCGGCGCAGCGACGCGTTCTCGTGTTCGAGGCGGGTGCGCTGCGCCTCCAGCCGCAGCATCACGCGCACGCGCGCGAGCAGATCGTCGCGGTGGATCGGCTTCTGCATGTAGTCGACCGCGCCGAGCCGATACGCCGCCAGCTTCTCCGACTCGTCGGCGGGACGCGCCGTCAGGAAGATGACCGGCACGAAGGCGGTGCGCGGGTCGTGCTTCAGCCGCCGGCACACCTCGTAGCCGTCGAGGTCGGGCATGGTGACGTCGAGCAGGATCAGTTCGAAGGCCTGCTCGCGGCAGCGTTCGAGCGCCGCCAACCCGCCGTCCGCCGTCGTCACCTCGAACTCCGACCCGCGCAGGTAGGCCGCGACGAGCGCGAGGTACTCCACGGTGTCGTCGACGACCAGGATGCGTGCCATGGCGTACGGACCTAGTATGCCGGGATGGAACGCCACGCGCCCCTGCCCTGGTGGTTCTTCGTCGCCAACTGGGTCCTCGTGGCCGCCGCGCTGTGGCTCGGCGTCAAGCTCGGCGAGCGGCTGGCCTCGCCGGCCGGCGTCGTCGCGGCGCTGCCGCGCGCCGAACTGGAGGCGCTGGCCATCGTGCACCGGCAGATCGTCGCCTCGCACGTCGACCCGCAGGATCCGGCGGAGCTGCTGCAGCGGGCGATCGACGGCATGGTGCGCTCGCTCGATCCGTACAGCCGCTACGTGCCGCCGCGCGAGGCCGCGCAGTACGCGGAGCGGAACAGCGGCACGTACGTCGGCATCGGCGCCGACTTCCGCACGTTCGGCGACGAGGTCGTGCTGATGTTCCCGCTCGCCGGCGGCGCGGCCGAGCGCGCGGGCCTGCAACCGGGCGACGTGCTGCTCGCCGTCGACGACGTGGCGCTGACGACGCCCGAGCTGCGCGCGCGCATCGCCGCGCGCGTGCGCGGCGCGAGCGGCACGACGGTGCGCCTGCGGCTGCGCCGCGGCGAAGCCGAACTCGCGGTCGCGCTGGCGCGCGGCGAGGTCCACCGGCCGTGCGTCGCCTGGGCGCACCGCCTGCCCGGCGAGGACGGGCTCGGCTACGTGTGCCTGGGCGACTTCCAGCCCGACGCCGCCGACGAGGTGCTCGCCGCGATCGATGCGCTGCAGCAGGACGGTCCGCTGCGCGGGCTCGCGCTCGATCTCCGCGGCAACGGCGGCGGCAGCCTCGCCGCCTGCGTGGCGCTGGCCCGCGCCTTCGTGCCGGACGGGCTGAACGTCACGCAGACGCGGCGCGACACCGAGATCGTCGAACGCTTCGAGGCCAAGGCCGACGCCTGCCGGTTCCCGTCGCTGGCGCTGACGCTGCTGGTCGACGAGGGCTCCGCCAGCGCGTCCGAAGTGCTGGCCGGCGCGCTGCAGGACCACGGACGGGCGGCGATCGTCGGCGAGCGCACCCACGGCAAGGGGTGCGTCAACACGGTCTACACGTGGCAGGACCGGCCGTTCCAGCTCAAGCTCACGACGGGCCGCTACCGCACGCCCGCTGGCCGCGACATCGAACGGCGCATGGGCCGCGACGACGCCGGCGGCGACGAGGCGAAGGCGAGCGCGGTCGGCGGCATCGTGCCGGACGTCGCGGTCGGCATGACGGAGGCGGAGCGGCAGGCGGCGCGCGGCGCGCTGCGCGCCATCGCGCCGCCGGCGGCCCACCGCGCCGCCAACGAACAGCTTGCGCAGCGTCTGGGCCTGCCGGCACCGACCCCGCCGCGCGCCGGTGGCCACCCGCAGCGCGCCGCCGCCG
>JBKDXM010000008.1:0-11734 GCA_046306335.1 Planctomycetota bacterium | reverse complement strand
CGCCCGCGGTCTGCCGAACTGGCCATGGCTCCGCCGCCCCGCTGACCCATGCGCCCCCTGTTCGCCGCGCCGTGGCTGCCCGCCGCCTGCCCCCCCCCTGCGCCGAGGCCAGGACCCGCCGAACCGTTCGTCGTGCTGTCGTGGAACGTGCGCTACGGCAGCGCGCGCGACGGCGACGACGCGTGGCCGCATCGGCGCGAGATGCTGGCGGCGGCGATCGCCGCCGAAGCGCCCGCGGTGCTCGGCGTGCAGGAGGCGCTGCACGGCCAGCTCGAGTTCCTCGATGGCAAGCTGCCCCCCCACCGCCGCGCCCTCACTCGAAGCGCAGCGCCTCGACCGGATCGAGGCTCGCGGCCTTCCACGCCGGCCAGAGGCCGAAGAACAGGCCGACGCTCGCAGACCCCGCGAACGCGAACACGCGCGCCCACATCGGCGTCACCGCGCCGAGCTGCGGCACCACGGCACCGACCAGCGCCAGCAGGCCTTCGGCGACCAGCAGCCCGAGCACGCCGCCGATCGTGCACAGCACCATCGCCTCGACCAGGAACTGGAACAGGATGTCGGCACGGCGCGCGCCGACCGCCTTGCGCAGGCCGATCTCGCGCGTCCGTTCGCGCACCGACACGAGCATGATGTTCATGACACCGACGCCGCCGACCAGGAAGCCGACCGTCGACAGCAGGAACATCACCGCCAGCACGGCGAACACGATGTCGTCGAACGCGGACACCAGCGTGTCGGCCGTGTTGATCTCGAAGTTGTCGTCCTGGTTCCAGCGCACGCGCCGCTGCTTGCGCAGCACGGTGCTGATCTCCTCGATCGCCTCCTGCAGCTTGCCGCTCCTCGCGCGCACCGCGAGGAAGTGGTCGTCCTCGCTCGGGTAGAAGCGGCGCATCGTGTAGTAGGGCCCGAGGATCAGCGCGTCCTCCTCGTTCTGCCCGCCGAGTGGCGAGTCCTTGCGCTTCTCGAGCGTGCCGACCACGGTGTAGCCGCGGCCGTCGACCAGCACCTGTTTGCCGACGGCGCCGCCGTTCGGGAACAGCGCCTTGCCGACGGCGTGACCGAGCACGACGACCGGTACGCGGTGCTCGTTCTCCTGCTCGGTGAAGAAGCGTCCCTGCTCGAGCACGCGGTTGGCGACCTCGACGTTGTCGGGGAAGACGCCGCGCAGCCGCGGCGAGTCGACCTCGTCGCGGCCGTGGATCGCGCGCTTGAGGAACGTCGGCACCTGGATGCCGGGCGAGCACAGCTCGACCGACGGGCAGTGCCTGGATATCGCCTCGGCGTCGGCCAGCCGCAGCGGCTTGCGGTTGCGCATGTCGCGCGACATCGGCCCCAGCTGCACGAACGGCAGCCGGTAGATGTAGACGTTGTTGGTGCCGAACTGCTCGACCTGGTCGACGACCGTCTGGCGGAAGCCGTTGAGCACCGAGGCGACGGCGACCACCAGCAGCACGCCGATGAAGATGCCGAGCACGGTCAGGAACGAGCGGAAGCGGTTCTGCTGCAGCGTCTCGAAGGCGAGGCGCACGTTCTCCAGCGCGGCGACGAGGCGGGCCTTCATGGTCACTCCGTGCGCAGGGCCTCGATCGGGTCGAGGCGGGCGGCGCGACGCGCCGGGTGGATGCCGAAGAACACGCCGATCGCGCTGCAGAGGACGAAGGCGACCGCCGGCGCCCACGGCGGGAAGCGCGCCGGCAGCGGCGTGTTGGCGGCGAGCGCGGCCGACGCGCCGTACGCGATCGCGATGCCGACCGCGCCGCCCAGGCACGACAGCAGCGTCGACTCGATCAGGAACTGCATGACGATGTCGCGCTGCCGCGCCCCGACCGCCTTGCGCACGCCGATCTCGCGCGTCCGCTCGACGACGCTGACCAGCATGATGTTCATGATGACGATGCCGCCGACGACCAGCGAGATGCCGACGACGAACAGCGCGACGCTGAAGATCGTCGCCGTCAGGTTGCGCCACAGCGAGTTGATGCCCTCGGCGGTCACCACGCTGAAGTCGTCGACGTCGCCGGGTTCGAGGTGGTGCCGCGCCCGCAGCACCGCGCGCACCTCGTCGATCGCCGTCTCCATGTCGGCGGGGTCGGCGGCCCGCACGCTGATGTTGATCGAGCGGTTGCCGCCGAACAGCTTGCGGTGCAGGCGGTACGGCACCTTGAGGTAGTTGTCCTGCGAGAAGCCGAGGAAGCTGCCCTTCTTGGCGGCGACGCCGATCACCGTCAGCCCGAGCCCGCGCACGCGCAGTTCCTTGCCGACCGGGTCGACGCCGGGGAACAGCCGCTCGGCGACGTCGTGGCCGAGGAAGCAGACCGCGGCGGCGCCGTCGTCCTCCGACGGCGTGATCGTGCGGCCGTCGGCGACGTCGTACGGCTCGATCGCCAGGATGTTCGGCGTGATGCCGCCGACGTCCGTGCCGCGGATCTCGTCGAGGCCGCGCTTGAGGTCGACGGTCGCGTGCACCTCCCAGCCGACCTCGGCCGCCGCCGGGCAGCGTTCGACGATGGCGCGCGCGTCGGCCGGCAGCAGCCGCCGGTTCTTGCGCACCGCGTCGAGGAAGTCCTGGCGGTTGGTGATGATCCCGAGGCGCTGCACGGTGAACACGCCCTGGCCGAGGTTCGACAGCTTCTCGCTCACGTACGCGTTGAGGCCCTGGATCACCGCCGCGGTGGCGACGATGGCGGCGATGCCGATGATGACGCCGAGCAGCGTCAGGAACGACCGCAGGCGGTTCGCCCAGATCGACTCCAGCGCCAGCCGCGTCGCCTCGCCGACGTTCACGCGCCCGGGCCCCCGGCCGCCGCCGGCGCGCGGCGCGGCCGCCGCTCGTCGCCGGCGATGACGCCGTCCTTGATGGTGACGACGCGGTGCGCGTGGTCGGCGATGTCGCGCTCGTGCGTGACGACGACGATGGTGTTGCCCTTGCGGTGCAGCTCGTCGAACAGCGCCATGATCTCGTGCGACGTCTTGCTGTCGAGGTTGCCGGTCGGCTCGTCGGCCAGCAGCAGCGCCGGCCGCGTCACCAGCGCGCGCGCGATGCTGACGCGCTGGCGCTGGCCGCCGGACAGCTGGTTGGGCCGGTGGTCCATGCGGTCGCCGAGGTCGACCTCGCGCAGCGCCTGCTCGGCGCGGGCGCGGCGCTCGGCGGGCGGCACGCCGCCGTACACCAGCGGCAGCTCGACGTTGCGCACCGCGGTGGCGCGCGCCAGCAGGTTGAACGTCTGGAAGACGAAGCCGATCTCCTTGTTGCGGATGCGGGCGAGGTCGTCCTGCCCCATCTGCGAGACCAGCTGGCCGTTGAGCCGGTACGTGCCGCTGGTCGGCGTGTCGAGGCAGCCGATCAGGTTCATCAGCGTCGACTTGCCCGAGCCCGACGGCCCCATGATCGCGACGTACTCGCCGCGGCCGATCACGAGGTCGACGCCGCGCAGCGCGTGCACGGTGGCGTGGCCCATCGCGAACGAGCGCGTCAGGCCCTCGGTGCGGATCACGTCGTCGGCGGTAGCGGCCATCGGCGTCGGCTCGGCGCTCACTGGGCCTTCTTGCCGCGCGACTCGTCGAGTTCGACGCGGTCCCACTCCTGCAGCGTACGCAGGGCCTGGAACGGCCCGCTGACGACCTCGTCACCCTCCTTCAGGCCGGCGAGGACCTCGACGTCCATCGACTCGCCGATGACGCCGAAGTCGCACGGCACGAAGCGCGCACGGCCGTCGCGGCGCACGAACACGCCCTTGCGTTCCTTGCGCCGCTGCCGCTCGGCGGCGGTC
This sequence comes from Planctomycetota bacterium, assembly GCA_046306335.1. GTDB lineage: Bacteria > Planctomycetota > UBA1135 > UBA1135 > UBA2386 > UBA2386. The sequence continues at coordinate 7,961 of JBKDXM010000008.1, read as the reverse complement.
AGCGTCGGCGCGACCGCGCCCTCGACCGGCTGCGGCGGCGGCACGTACTCGCCCTTGGCGTCGACCTCGACCTCGCGCGCCGTCTGCGCCTGGAACGGCACGACCAGCACGTTCTCGCGCGTCGCCGTGGTGATCTCGGCGGTGGCCGTGAAGCCCGGCCGCAGGTCCGGCGACGGCGCGGACAGCCGCACCACGACCTTGAACTCCTTGCCTTCCTGGCTCTGGCCGCCGCCACCACCTCCGCCGCCGCCGGAACCATTGCTGGCCTGGATCGGGCTCTGGCCGATCTCGGTGACGAGGCCGGCGAACTTGACGTCGCGGATGGCGTCGACCTCGACCTCCGCGACCGCGCCGAGCTTGACGTCGACGATGTCGGCCTCGGCGACGCGGATCTCGGCCTCGATGCCCGACATGTCGGCGATCGTCATCAACGTCGCGATCGGGTTGCTCTGGATGCCCGGCACCGCGCGCTCGCCCTTCTCGACGTTGAGCTTGGTGATCAGGCCGGTGAGCGGCGCCTTCAGCACCGTCTTGCCGAGCATGTCGGCGGCGCGGGCGAGGCCGGCCTTGGCGGCGTCCTGGCGGCGGCAGGCGGCGTCGCGCATCGCCTTGGCCGCCTCGACGCGGGTCTGCGACGCCGCGACGTTGGCGCCGAGCTGGTCGACGCGGGCGTGCGCCAGCGTCAGCCGCTGCTCGGCGAGGCGCGCCTCGGCGGCGGCGACCTCGAACTCCTCGCTGCCGATGAGGCCCTGCTCGTGCAGCAGCTTCTTGCGTTCGTAGGACGCCTTGGCGCGGTCGCGCGAGGTCGTCGACTGCTCCGTCTCCAGCTTGGCGTTGACCAGCGCGGTGCGTTCGGCGGCGAGGTTGGCCTCGGCGGTGGCGACGCCGACGTCGCCGTTGCGCGCGTCGGCCTCGGCGGCGCCGGCCTGCGCCCGCATGCTGTCCTCGTCCGCCTTGAGCTGCAGGTCGTCGAGCCGCAGCAGCACGTCACCTTGCTTGACCGCGTCGCCCTCGCGCACCCGCAGTTCGGTGATGACGCCGGGCACCTCGGCCTGGATGTCGACGAACTCCTTGGCGCGGATCTCGCCGGTGGCCGAGACGACGGCGCGCAGCTTGGGCAGGCGCTCGACGACCGCCGTCACGACGCGGGTCGGCGGCGCGGGTTGCATGCTCTGCCAGGCGACGAAGCCGCCGATGCCGGCGGCGGCGAGGAGCAGGACGAGGGTCGATCGATTCATGCCGAGGAGGGGAACGGTCGCGGCGGCGGGAAGAGCACGAAGGCGGCACGTGGCCGCTCGCACGCCGGTCCTGCCGCCGCCACGAGGAGGTCGTGCGCGGCCTGCCGCCGGACGCGCATGATGCGCCGCAGCGGCGACAAGATTCCACCGCAGCGCGCCGAATCGCCGCGGCTGCCACGCCGTCGGCGGCGGGCGGCGCGCGCCGGACGGCGCGGCCGGCCGCGGCGAGGCGCCTTACGGGCCGCGGCCGACGAACAGGAACAGCCCGACGCCCTCGCCCGACGCCATGCCGGCGCCGACCAGGACCGCGCCGACCGGCGTGTCGGCGGCGAGGAACAGGCTGCCGCCCTGGCGCAGCCGGTCGAACAGCTCCGTGCGGCGGTCGGCGGTGGCGCCGACCTCGTACGAGCCGCCGAGCCACAGCGGCACGTCGAGCAGCATCGAGGAGGTGTTCAGCCGGTAGCGCGCGGCGAGCGCGCCGACGGCGCGATTCGCCGCCGGGTCGGTGTTGCGCCGCAGGCCGCTCAGGTTGAGGAAGCCGCCGAGGCTCGGCTGCCGCACCGGCGGCAGTTCGCCCGACCACGTCGCCGTGCAGCGCACCAGCGGCGCCACGACGAAGCGGCCGAGCGGCACCGAGTGCTGCAGCAGCAGGTCGGTGCGGTCGTAGTCGAAGTCGCCCGCGCTCGCGCCGCCGGCGTGGCGCGTCTCGGCCAGCACGTAGGTGCCGCGCGACGGCAGCGCCGGGCTGTCGACCGTGTCGACCTCGAAGCGCGCGCGGAAGGCGCCGTCGGTGAAGGAGTCGTCGGCCAGCGGCACGCCGCCGAGGCGGAAGTCGATCTCGGCCCAGGAGCGGTCGTAACCCAGGCGCAGCTCGCCCCAGCTGCCGAGCGCGCGGCCGACGTCGACGCCGGCGCCGAGTTCCTGCACGCTCTCGGCGAACGTCACCCCGGCGAGCACGAGGTCGGGGTTCGACTGGCCCGCCGCCGCACGCGGGGCCACGAACCAGCGGCCGTCGGCGTCGATCGGCTGGTACCACTCGGTCGAGGCGATGTTGACCGAGCCGACCAGCACGGCGGTGCGCAGCTCGGCCGCGAGGCTGTTCAGGTTGCGCGCCGTGTGCTGCGCGCCGAGGCCGAAGTCGGAGCGGTCGGCGAAGTTCGTCTCCAGCACGAGCGCGAAGCGCACGTAGTCGCTGCCCTGCGACTTCGGCTGGGCGGCGACCTCGAGGTCCGCGGCGCCGGGGGCGGCGGCGTCCGGCCGCAGCGTGAAGCCGACGCGCTCGTAGGCGTCGTCGTCGAAGATGCGCTGCAGGTCGGCGCGCAGGCGCGCTTCGTCGAGCGGGTCGCCCGGCCGGTGCGTCACGCGCGCCGCGACCTGCGCGGTCGTCGCGCCCGACAGGTCGGTCGCCGTCACCGCGGCGAGGCGGGGCGGCGGCGCGGGCGCCCGGCGCTGGCGCGCCTGCCACGCGGCGTAGGTCGGCTCGTCGACGGCGAACGCGCGCAGGCGCTCGGCGAGGGCGCGCGCCGCGGCGGCGCCGATGCCGATCGCCTCGGCGCCGCGCTCGAAGTCGGCCGAGGTGATGTCGCCGAGGTCGGGACGGATCAGCACGTCGTCGGCGCCGAGCGTCGCGAGGCTCGCGTCGACGTTCTGCTGGCCGAAGATGTCGACCATGCGGCGGGAGACGGCGAACATGCCGTCGACGGTCGCGCCCTTGGTGACCGGCGTGCCGATGTCGACCACGATGAGCGCCTGCGCGCCCATCGTGCGGGCGAGGTCGACGGGCACGTTGTCGGCGAGGCCGCCGTCGAGGTACTCGCGGTCGCCGATGCGCGCCGGCGCGAAGACGACCGGCAGCGACATGCTCGCGCGCCTCGCCGCGGCGAGGTTGCCGCGGTCGAGCACGACCAGTTCGCCGTCGGCGACGTCCACGGCCGTGCAGCGGAACGGGATCGGCAGCACGTCGAACGACGGCAGCGCGTGCGCCTCGCGCACCAGCCACGCCAGCTCGACCTCCAGGTTCTGGCCGGCGAGCAGGCCCTTCGCCGTCGTCAGTTCGCCGCTGCGCACGCCCAGGCGGAGCTTGGTCAGGAAGGCGCGGTCCTCCTGCTTGCGCCGCACGGGCCGGTCGGCGCGCTCGCCGCCGTCGCGCAGCAGGAAGGCCCAGTCGCGCGGCACGCCGTCGCGCACCGTCGCGGCCCGCAGGTCGGCGGGCGACAGGCCGTAGGCGTAGAGGCCGCCGACGATCGCGCCCATGCTGGTGCCGGCGACGAAGTCGACGGGTACGCGCAGTTCCTCCAGCACCTGCAGCACGCCGACGTGGGCGATGCCGCGGGCGCCGCCGCCGCTGAGCACGAGGCCGACGCGCGGGCGCGCGGGCGCCGGTCCGGGGGATTGCGCCGGGGCGACGGCAACTAGCGCGGCCAGCAGGACGCCGGCGGCCGGGGCGATGCGGTCGAGCATGGGCGGCCGATCATGGCGCGGCCGCAAACGCGGCGGCAAGCGTCCGGCAGTGCGCCACCCGGGGACGCGCGCACCGGCCGTGGGGCCGGCGCTTGGCGGCCGCCGCCCGACCGCCCTTGCGGGGTCCGCGGCAGGCCGGTTTGATGCTCCCCCGTCACTGACCGATACCTCGCGCCCATCATGCAACTCCGCTCCGTCGCCGCCGCCTTCCTCCTGCTCGGTACCCCGCTCGCCGCCCAGGCACAGGACCCGGACAAGCCGCAGAGCTCGCCGCAGGCGCAGCTGGAGGAACTGCAGCGCGAGAAGGAGCGGCTGCAGAAGGAGATCGGCTTCGCGCGCGAGCGCGCCGCGCAGAAGCAGCAGATGCTCAAGGACAAGTTGGGCCGCGCCAAGCCGGCGTACCGCTCGATCGACGCGGGCGCCAACGTGCCGCCGGCCCCGGTGATGCCGGCGGTGCAGCCGCCGCGGCTGGCGCGCGTGGCGACGAAGGAGGAGTTCGCCAACCAGCCGGAGGGCACGGCGCTGCTGGTCAACGGCCGGCCGGTCGCCCAACGCGCCATCGACGAGCTGGTCGCCTACCTCGCGAGCACGCCCGGCAGCGGCGACGCGGCGATGCAGCAGCAGCGCGCCCTGTTCGAGCTGATCCGACTGGAGGCCGTCGCGGCGTCGTTCGACGAGGCGCAGGCCGAGACCGAGGACCGCATCGGCCAGGTCCTCGGCGATCTCGCCGGCGGCAAGTCCGCCGCCGCGCTGGTCAAGGCCGTCGGCAGCGTGCGCGGCGCCGACGCCGAAGGCCGCGTCGAGATCACGCGCAACTCGATGTTCGGGCCGCTGCTGGAGCGCGCGGCGTTCGGCGCCGAGCCGGGCAAGCCCACGCGACCGGTGCGCACCGCCGACGGCATCGCCGTGGTCGTGCTGCAGGAGCTCAAGAAGGGCGACCAGCCGGAACTCGACCGCGCCGTCTGCACGGTCATCCAGGCGCCCTACACGCAGGACCCGGACGCGCTCGGCAAGGCCCAGATGGCGGTCAACACCGGCCAGGTCGACGTGCTGGTCCGCGACGAGGCGCTGCGCGAGCGCCTGCCGGCGATGTTCCTGCCGCAGGCCGCGCCGGTGGTGTCGCAGGCGGTGGTCGACGTGGTTGCGGTCGAGAAGCAGCTGACGGAGCTGTCGGCGGTCATCGCGCAGCTCCAGGGCAAGACCGACGACGACTCGAAGGCGAAGCTGCGCGCGGCGGAGAGCGCCTACGCGGAGCTGAAGTCGCAGCTGAGCCGCGGCTCGGCGACGGTCGAGAAGCCGGTCGACGTCGGCGACGTGATCAAGGAAGCGCCCGTCGTGCCGCCCGTGAAGAAGAAGCAGTGAGACGGCGCGCGCCAGCCGTTCGCGGCCGGCGCGCCCGCCGCCCCGCCCAGATCGTCCGCCGCGTCCGCCCCACAGACTCCGCACCCGGGACCCCTGCCCCATGCCTGCGCTCAAGAAGAGCGGCAGCTTCGTCGTCTTCCATTGGGACGGCAAGCTCACCGACCCCCGCGATCCGGCCTTCGCCGACGCGCTCAAGAACCGCCGCTTCCGCACCATCGAGAACGCCGCCAGCGAGGAAGTCTCGGCCGGCTGGGTGACGGCGGGCGATCCGACCGGCGACTCCTTCGACGCCGAGGACCTCGACGGCGGCGCGGGCACGTGGCTGCGCTTCCGCATCGACAAGAAGAAGATGCCGATGAAGTGGCTGCAGATCCACCGCGACGCGGCCGAGAAGTCGCGCGGCAAGAAGCTGTCGGCGCGCGAGCGGCGCGAGCTCAAGGACGACCTGATGGAGCAGCTGCTGCCGCGCGTGCTGCCGACGATCACGCTGGTCGACGCGCTGCTGTACCACGACAGGAAGACGGTGCAGCTGTTCGCGACCAGCAAGACCGCGCGCGAGACCTTCGGCAAGCTGTTCTTCGACACGTTCGGCGAGCCGCTCGAGCGCGCCAACCCGCTGCAGAGCGGCCTGCGCGCGGCGATCGGGCCGGAACTGCGGGCGCAGCTCGACCGCCTGGAGCCGATCCGTTGGCCGCGGGCCGAGAAGGCCGGCGCGCTGGCACGCGCGCCGCAGCGGCCGGCGAAGGCGATGGCGGGCGACGATGGCGACGGCGCGGGCGAGGGCGAAGCATGAAGCAGCAACAGCAGGACCAGGCCGTCGAGACGCACGGCTTCCTCGGCGAAGAGTTCCTCACCTGGATCTGGTGGCGCTGGGAGACCGACGGCGGCGAGTTCACGCTGCCGGGCGGTCGCGTGGTCGGCGTGGCGCTCGACGACTTCCTGTCGTTCGCCGCGCCGAGCGACGACGAGACCGAACAGACGCTGCGCCGCGGCCTGCCGACCCGCACCGCCGAGGCGCGGACGGCGCTGCGCCAGGGCAACAGGTTGCGCAAGGCGCGGCTGCTCGTCGCCGAGGGCTCGCGCCAGTGGAACGCCACGATGGACGCGCCGAGCCTGACGCTGACCGGCGTCAAGCTGCCCGAGGACGCCGAGGAGTGCGAGAGCGACGTCGACCGCAACGCCGACCGCTCGGCCAACTGGCTGGCGCTGCACGAGATCGTGCAGGGCCTGTACGGCATGTTCCTGAAGGAACGGCTGGCGCCCGGCTTCAAGACCGGCGGCGCGGAGCAGATGGCGCGCTGGATGGCCGGCGGGAAGTAGCGCGGGTCCATACCGCTCCAATTTGGAGCGCCCTTCGCCGCGAAGCCGCTCCCAGCGAGTCGGACCGGCTGAACGACTGACCGGCTGACTCTCCCAGAAACGCTACCGGCGCCTTGCAGCCGCCAACCGCAACCCAGCCGCTTCGAACAGCCTGGGAAGAAGGAGGTCCGACGCCAACGCGATGGGCGGCCAGCCACGGCACCACGGCGGCACGGCGGCACGGCACCACGGCGGCACGGACCGCGCGCCGGGCGGTGTGGCGTGCCGTGACGCAGGCTCCTAACGCAGCGATTCCTCGACGCGGCAGGTGATGCGGAGGACGCTGGGGTTGTCCGTGGCCGCGCAGCGGCTGGCGAGCGTCCCGCTCGCCCCGGCCGCAGGAACGAGCAACGGCGAAAAGGGAGCGCGCTTGCTGCAGGCGACGACGGCGAGCGCGAGAACCAGGAGCAAGTGGCAGGATCGCATGGAACGAGTGGCGCCCGGACGAAGCAGTCGCCGCAACTGCGGGCACGGTCGCGCGGCGTGCCGTGGCGATTCCACGCGCTGACGATCCCGTGTCCCTACCGCTCCGACTTGGAACGCCCTTCGCCGCGAAGCCGCTCCTTCACCGTCCCAGGCCTTCGCAGCCAATGCCGCCGCGGTTGGGTGCGCCGTGACGCCGGCTTCGTCTCTGGCCCGTGCCCCTACCGCTCCAACTTGGAACGCCCTTCGCCGCGAAGCCGCTCCCAGCGAGTCTGACCGGCTGAACGTCTGACCGGCTGACCGCCTGACTCCCCCAGAAACGCTACCGGCGCCTTGCAGCCGCCAACCGCAACCCAGCCGCTTCGAACGGCCTGGGAAGAAGGAGGTCCGACGCCAACGCGACGGGCGGCCAGCCACGGCACCACGGCACCGCACGCCGCGCGCGCCTGCCGCGACGACTGCGCGCGCGGACCGAATGAAGCGTGGACTTCGTGCTTGCGTCTGGGGCTCGCGTGATGTATGTCCGCGTAATCAAGTGGCGGTCGCAGGCGGCGCGCGCGGTGTGCGTCGTGGTGATCGCCGTGTTGATGGGCGCTACGGGCCGGTGCGCTACGGGCCGGTGCGCTCGTGGATCGGGGCGAGGCAGGCGAAGCGATGACGCGGACGGGACGAGCGAAGGGCAGGCAGGCCCCGTTGGCGAGAGAGGTGGCGAGAGAGGCGGCGGGAAAGGCGGCAGGCAAGCCCGTGCAGGGCCTGTTGCCGCTGCGGTCGTGGGGCGGGGCGCGCGCGGGCGCGGGGCGCAAGCCCAAGGGCCCGGTGGCGATGATGCCGCGCACGCCGCGGCCGTCGCATGCGTCGTACCACCCGGCGCTGGTCACGGTGAAGCTGCGCGCGCGCCTGCCGCGACTGCGCCAGCAGAAGGAACGCGCGGCCCTGCTCGCCCACTTCGCGCGCGGCAAGGACCGCTTCGGCTTCCGGCTGCTGCACTTCGCGATCCTCAACGACCACCTGCACTTCGTCGTCGAGGCCAAGGACCGGCTCGCCTTCACGCGCGGCATGAAGGGCCTGCTCGTGCGGCTGGCGCGCGGACTCAACCGGCTGTGGGGCCGCCAGGGGCAG
>JBKDXM010000007.1:0-31563 GCA_046306335.1 Planctomycetota bacterium | reverse complement strand
ACCCGACCTCGCGCGCGGCGGCGCGGTGGGCGCTGCGTCGCGCGCCGGCGCCGTGCCGGCGATGGCGACGGCGCTAGGCGTCTGCGTCACGGCCGGCCACGCCGCCCGGCACGCGTCTTCGCGTCCGGGAGCTCGCCGCCGATCCTCCGCGCAACCACCCATTCGCCGGCGGTCGGCGGCTTAGCCCCCGCCCCGAATCCCCGCACCGGATCGGCGCGCGGCCCGTGACGCCGACTGCAAGCGCCTGCGCTACCGCCGGCCACGTCGCCCGGCCGTCACCGCTCGCGGCCATCGGCTACCCGTCGCACGGCCGCGCCGCTACGGTCCGGCGCGAGACCTTCCCGCATGTCCAGCGCGCCCGCCGCTTCCGTCGTCGTCACGACGTACAACAACCCGCGCTACCTCGAGCTCGTGCTGCTCGGGTACGCGCGCCAGGACCGTCGCGACTTCGAAGTGGTCGTCGCCGACGACGGCTCGCGCCCCGACACCAAGGCGCTGCTCGACCGCATGCGGCCGACGTTTCCGGTGCCGCTGGTGCACGCGTGGCAGGACGACATCGGCTTCCGGCAGGCGCGCGTGATGAACTGGGGCGCGCTGCACGCGCGCGCCGACCTGCTGGTCTTCACCGACGGCGACTGCGTGCCGCCCGCGGACTTCGTGTCGCGGCACGTCGCCGCCGCCGGACCGCGGCGGCTGGTCGTCGGCGGCTGCGTGCGGCTGACCGAGGCGCAGAGCGCGACGGTGACGCCGGACGAGGTGACGTCGGGACGCTTCGCTCGCTTCGTGACGCCGGGCGTGCGCGCGTCGATGTGGCTCTGGCACCTGAAGAACCTGTGGTACATCGCCGTCGGCGACCGCCGCCGGCCGAAGATCCAGGGCCTCAACTTCTCGATCGACCGCGCCGCGTTCGAGGCGGTCAACGGCTTCGACCTGCGCTACGAGAACAACGCCCGCCAGGACTCCGACCTGCGCAACCGCCTGCGGCTCGGCCGCGGTCCCGCGCGCTGCATCTGGCACACGTGCATCGTCGTGCACCTGTGGCACCCGACGCACCGCGGCCGCCACGCCTGGACCGAGGCCGACGCGTACTACGCGCGCAAGGACCTGCAGCCGTGGGCCGCGCGCGGCCTGCGCGAACTGGCGCAGGAGACGGGGCGCGCGCTGCGGCCGGCGACCGACGCGCGCGACACGGCCGGTGCGGCCGGCGCGGCGTCCGGGTAGCGCCACCCGGCACCCTGTTCCACCGCAGCCCGGTCCGCGGTCGAATGCCCGCCATGCCGCTCCTGCGTCCGCTGCGTCGCTGCGCCGTCGTGTGCCTGTCGCTGGTCGCCGCGTGCGCCGCGCCCACCCCAACCGGCCCGCGCACCAGCGCGCCGCCCGAGTACGCGCGCACGAGCCAGGAACTGCTGCCGTACGAGCGGCAGAACATCGCCTACCGCTGGCTCGACGTGATGCAGGAGGCGGCGGCGCGCGACGTCGACCTGCACGGCGCGCGGCCGACGGTGCTCAGCCGCCAGATGATGCTGTGGGCGGTGGCGATGTACGACGCGTGGTCGGCGTACGACGCCACCGCGGTCGGCACGCGCCTGGGCGGCGGGCTGCGGCGACCGCCGGCCGAGCGCACGCAGGGCAACAAGGAGATCGCGATCAGCCACGCCAGCTACACGATCCTCTGCCACGCCTTCCCCGACCAGACGGACTTCCTGCGCGCGGAGATGCAGCGCCTCGGCTTCGACCCCGACGCGCCGCTGGGCGCTCCACTCGGTCCGGTCGCGATCGGCAGGCTCGCCGCCACCGCGGTCATCAGCTACCGCGCGCTCGACGGCAGCAACGCCTACGGCATGGAACCGGGCGGCGAAGCCAGGCCGTACGCCGACTACACCGGCTACCAGCCCGTCAACACCGTCGATCGCATCGTCGACCCGGACCGCTGGCAGCCGATCGAGTTCACCCGCCCCGACGGCACGAAGTTCACGCCGGGCTTCCTGACACCGCACTGGTACCGCGTGAAGCCGTTCGCGCTGGAGTCGACGGCGCAGTTCCGCGCCGCGCCGCCGCCGACGACCCGGACGAACGACGCGCTGCTGCGCGCGCAGACCGACGAAGTGCTGTCGATGGGCGCCGGGCTGACGGACCAGGAGAAGGCGATCGTCGAGTTCATGCGCGACGGCCCGCGCTCGACCGGCCAGAGCGGCCACTGGCTGCGCTTCGCGCAGGACGTCTCGCGCCGCGACGGCCACGGCGTCGACGAGGACGTGCAGCTGTACTTCGTCGTCGCGTGCGTCGCCTTCGACGCCTTCCTCGCCTGCTGGGAGACCAAACGCTTCTACGACACGTCGCGGCCGTGGACGCTCGTGCGCCACTACCACGCCGGCAAGACCGTGAAGGGCTGGGCCGGGCCGAAGGGCGGCTTCGTCGACGTGCCGGCCGAGCAGTGGCACCCGTACTCACCGTACGTGTTCATCACGCCGCCGTTCCCCGGCTACACCAGCGGGCACGCGACCGTCAGCGGCGCCTGCGCCAAGGCGCTCGAACTGTTCACCGGCAGCGACGTGTACGGCGCCAAGGAGGTGCGGCGCTGCTGCATCCTGACCGAGGAGGACCCGGGGCCGACGGCGACGCTCGACCTGCCGACGTTCTCGGCGACGGCCGAGATGGCGGCGCGCTCGCGCGCGCTCGGCGGCTACCACATCCCGCTCGACAACGACGTCGGGCTGCAGATCGGCCGCGAGCTGGCGACGTGGTCGTGGCCCAAGTACCGCGCCTACTTCGCCGGCACGGCGACCGTGCGGCCGTAGCGGCGCGCTACTTCGCCGCCGCGGCCGCAGCCGACGACGACGCCGCCGACGCCGCGATCCACGCCTTGACGCGGCGGTCGAGCAGGAACGGCCAGATCGGCACCAGCGAGGCGACGAACAGCAGCAGCGCGCGGCCGACCGGCCAGCGCGCCTCGAACACGGCGCGCGCCAGCAGCCAGACCAGCAGCAGGAACAGCACGCCGTGGCCCATGCCCAGCACCTTCACCGCGCGCGGATCGCCGGCCCAGTACTTGAGCGGCATGGCGACGCCGAGCAGCAGCACGTAGGAGACCGCCTCGATCAGGGCGATCCAGCGCAGTTGCACGAGCGGTCCGGCCATGCGCGCATCGTGGACGAGCGAGCCGTCGGCGGCAACGGCGGTGGCGGCGCCCGTGCGGGCGGTGGTCGCGGTGGCATCGGCGACGCATCGCAAGCCGACGCGCGGGAGGTACCCTTGCGCCGTGCCGCCCCTCGGCTCGTCCCCTGCTTGGCGCTGGCGCTGGCCGGCGCTGCTGCTGCTCGCCGCCATCGCGTGGTTCGGCGCGCTGCAGCTGTCGTTCCTCTGTGACGACGCCTTCATCACGTTCCGCTACGTGCGCAACGCCCATGAAGGCCACGGGCTGGTGTGGAACCGCGCGCCGTTCCTGCCGGTCGAGGGTTACACCGGCTTCCTGTGGGCGTTGCTGCTCTGGGGCTGCTGGCGTCTGTTCGGCGTCGAACCGCCCGACGCGGCGAACGTGCTGTCGATCGGCTTCGGCATGCTGGAGTTCGCCGTGCTCGCCGCCGCGGCGCTGCGCCTGCGCCGTCGCGACGGCAGCCGCGCGGGCGACGCCGTCGCGCTGCTGACGCTGACGGCGATCGTCGGCAACCGCACGTTCCTGCAGTGGTTCACCGGCGGCCTGGAGACGGCGCTGTTCAACCTCGCCTTCGTCGCCTGGGCCCTGCTCGGCTTCGCGCGCGCGTCCGACCGCCGCACGCTGGCGCTGTGGTCGACCGCCGCGACCGTCGCCGCGCTGACCCGGCCCGACGGGCTGCTGCTGGCGGCGGCGACCGCCGCCGTCGCCGGCCTCGCCGGCCTGCGGCGCACGCTGCCGTGGCGGGCCATCGTCGCCGGGATGGCGCCGCTGGCGCTGGTCGTCGCCCAGGTCGCATGGCGCCGCGCCTGCTACGGCGAATGGCTGCCCAACACCTACTTCGCCAAGATCACGACGCCGTGGCCGGAGGCCGGCGCGCGCTACCTCGCGTGCTTCGCCGTCGAACACGGCGCGTGGCTCCCCGCGCTGCTCGCGCCGTGCTGGCTCGCGGTCGAACACCTGCGCGACCGGTCCTTCCTGCTGCGCGCGCTGCGCGAACGCCCGGCCGCGCTGGCCGCCGTCGGCGCGTGCCTGTTCCACGCCGGCTACTACGTGCTGCGCGTCGGCGGCGACCACTTCGAGTACCGCGTGCTGAGCCAGCAGGCGCCGCTGCTCGCATTCGCGACGGCGGCGATGGCGCTGCGGCTGGCGACCGCGCGGACCGCGGCGCTCGCGCTGCTGCTGCTGGTGCTCGCGTCGGGCGTCGGCTGGACGCACCTGTGGCTGTCGCAGCCGCTGCCGCCGCACGGCTTCGCGCGCATGGCGCCGCAGGTCCCGGCGGCGCTGCAGCCGCTGGCGCGCTGGTTCGACCGGCAGCAAGGCTGGCTGCTCTTCCAGAACGTCGGCGTGCGCGCCGCGCACCACGGCGCGCTGCTCGAACGCGAGTTCTGGCAGCCGTTCCCCGGCCGGCGCATCGCGCGCATCGACGCGCCGGCCGACGACCTGCCGGTGATGCCGGTGAAAGCCGCCGGCGTGCTCGGCTGGGGCCTGCCCGACGTCGCGATGATCGACGAGTTCGGCCTCAACGACTGGGTCGTCGCGCGCACGCCGGTGCACGGCGGCGGCCCGCGGCTCGACAACGACTTCCTGGCGCCGGTGATCGCCGCGGCGGACACCAGGAAGGACGGCTGGCTCGACGAAGACGAGATGCGCGCAGCGCTCGGCGCGCTGTCGGGCGCGGGCGACGCGGCGAAGGCGAGCCAGCCGGCCGACTACTTCGTCGCCGTGCTGATGTCCGTGGTCGGCCGCCAGCGGCTCGACGCGTTGACGCTCGACGAGGCGGCGCGCATCCCCGAACTGCTGCTGCACGCGCGCTCGATGGCCCACGAACGCCACGCGCCGCCGGACTACGTCGCGTCGTTCCGCCCGAACGTCGTCCTCGGCGACGGTCGGCCGGTGGTGACCGCGCGCGCGACGCCGCTGACGGCCGCCGACGTGCGGCGGCTCGAAGCGGAGTGGCGCGCCAAGGCGCGCGCCGGAACCTTGCTGAAGTGAGCGGTCGGACCGCACGGTCGACGGAGCGCGCGCCCACAGCCTGGGCGACAGGCGTTTCGGTGCCTCCGCCGTGCGCAGACCGGCGTGGTCGCGCCGGCGGCCAACAGGGGCGACCTGAGAGCCTGAAGAGGCTCTTCGCGGGCTTTCAGCGGGCAACGGCGCGCGTCGTGCCGAGCGCGAAGCGCCCGCTGCCGTCGGCGAAGACGACGAGCAGTTCGACCGCGATGCTGCGGCCGGCGAGCGCGGTCGCGGGCGGCGGCACGCTCACGCTGATCGGCTGCGGCGCAGCGCCCGCCGCGACGGCCACCACGGCGCCAGCCCACGTGAAGTCGCCGACGGTGGCGAGCGCCTGCAGCGTCACGGGCCGATCCGTGCGCAGCAGCACGTGCGCCGGCACCGCGTCGCCGACGTATGCTTCGCAGCGGCCGAGGCGCGCGTAGCCGATCTCGACGCCGTCGGCGACGCGCGCCGGCCACTGCGGCGCGAGCGCGACCGGCACGAGTTCGCCGTCGTGCCAGCGCACCGACCACGTCGGCGTCGCCAGCGATCCCGCCGTCGCGGCCGCCGCGAAGTCGGCCAGCGTCTCGCGCCACTGCTGGTCGCTGCGCAGGCTGCCGCGCAGGGCGACTCCCGCCGGCGCCATCGCCTGCCAGAACGCGAACTGGGTCTGGCCGTTCAGCACGCCGTAGGCGCCGTCGAGGATCGCCGGCGCGTCGACGAGCGCCAGCGGCTGGCCGGTCGCCGCCGCCAGTCCCTCCGCCTGCTGGCGCGCGTGCTGGATCGCCGCGCCGACGCGCAGCCACGGCGCGCGGTTCTCGGCGAGGCCGAGGTGGAAGACGACCAGCGCGACGGCCAGCGAAGGTCCGCGCACGCGCGCCGGCATCGCCGCGACGCCGAGCCCGAGCAGCGCGCAGAGGCCGAGCGCGGGCTCGTAGAGATACCGCGCGTTCTGCAGGGTGGTCGGCACGATCGGCGCGAGGCCGACGCCCGCCGCCACGCCGAGCGCGAGCAGCAGCGCCGCCGGGCCGGCCGCCGCGCGCGCCGGCGCGGCGCGCAGCGCGGCGAGCGCGTGCGCTAGCAGCACGACGGTGACGCCGCCGACCGCCACCGCGAGCCAGTCCGGCGCGCAGTCCGCGTGCGCCGGCGCGACCAGCGCGCCGAGCCAGTCGCCGAACGTCTGCCAACCCACCCGCGCCGCGCGCCAGCCGTACTCCGTGCCGGAGCCCCAGGTGCCGAGCACGTGCGCACGCCAGGCGAGGAACAGCGCCAACGCCGCCGCCATCGGCGCCGACCACCCGATGGCTCGTCGCAGGCGCGTGCCGATCGGGGCGCCGGCGGCGCGGCCCCACGCGACCGCGAAGGCGGCCGGGCCGACCAGCACGGCGGATTCCTTGGCGCCGGCGGCGATCGCCGCGAGCAGGGCGGCGATCGCGAACCGCCACCAGCGCGCGGAGCCCGCGCGCGCGCAGCCGGCGTCGTGCGCCAACAGCGCGCAACTGAACAGGCACGTCGACAACAGGTTGACGCGCGCGGCGACCCAGTGCAGCGCCTCGCCGTGGCCGGGCCACGCGGTGAACAGCAGCGCCGTCGCGAGGCCGGCGACGGTCGAGCCGGTCCACCGCCGCATCAGCAGCGACCAGACGATCGCCGTGGCGCAGTGCAGCAGCGAGTTGACGACGTGGTAACCGGTCGGCGCGCCGCCGAACCACGGCTGCTCCAGCCAGAACAGCAGGCCGAGGATCGGCCGATACAGCGCGACCGGCGCATCGGGCGGCAGGACCGGCCGGAACGAGTCCCACAGCGAGATGACGCCGCGGTGCTGGTAGACCGCGACGCCGACCATCTCGTGGTCGTCGGCGAGGAAGCCGACGCCTGTCCACGCGCCCCACGCGATCGGCAAGTGCACGGCCGCGACCAGCAGTGCGACGACGAGGAGCGGCATCGCGCGCCAATCTACGGCGTCGGTGCGATCACTTCACCACGACCTCGCCGACGTCCTCGGCGACGAGGTCGAGCTGCGCCGAGCGCTTGCCGCGCAGCTGGATCACGCCCTGCTGCGTCCAGCCGGCAGCCGGCACGAACGGCACGCGGAGGACGCCGTCGGCGTCGCTGCGGGCGCGGCGGAGCAGTTCGTCGCTCCAGCTCCAGGCGAGCCGGCTCGTCAACCAGTCGGCGGTCTTGGAGTCCATCATGGTCGTCTGCGTGCCGTTGCTCGCGAAGCTCGCGCCGACGACCGGCTTGCCGGCGTCGTCGACGACCTTTGCGCGCATCGTCGGGAACGGCGCGATCGCCAGTTCCAGGGCCGGCGTGGTCACCGCGTCGAACTCCTTGACGACGAAGCCGTCCTGGGCGCACGCGACCGCGCACCACTCGCCGGGCGCGAGGCGCACGGCCACGCGGCCGGCGGCGTCCGGCGCGAGGAAGCGGAGGTCCGCGAAGTCATAGCTTTGGCGGCTGGACGCGGCGCTGGCCAGGGCGACCTGCGAGCCTCGGCCCGGTCCGCCTTGCGCGTCCCGGACGGTGACGACGACGGTGGCCAACGCGGCGAGGTCGATGCGCCGCTCGCCGGCGTCGGCGCGCTGGTCCTGTGGGTGCAGCAGGATGGGACGCACCGCGAACGCGGCGCCGCCGGCGGCGGCAGCGGACGACCCGCCGGTCGCGAGCAGGAGCTGCAGCTGGGCGCCGTCGTCGAGCCCGACGTCGATCGCGATGCGGCCTTCGTCGTCGGTCGTCGCGCGCGCGGCCTCCGACCACGATTGGCCGAAGCCATCGCCGACCCGAACCGACACCGCATGCACCGCCGTGACTGCGACGCCGGCCAGGGGCTTGCCGCCGTCGACGAAGCGGAACCGCTGCGGGCGCGCCGGTTGCAGGGTGAAGGTGAAGCCGTCGCGACCGGCCTTCTCGGCCGCAGGCTTGCCGTCCTCGAACAGGCCTTGCCACGATCGCCCGGCGCGGCTCGCTCGGCGCCCGGGCGCGTCGGCGCGGAAGCCGACGAGTTCATGGGTGCCCTGCTGCTTGTCGGCGAACAAGTCGTGCTGCGAGGCGACGCGAACGACCACGACGCCGTCGTCGCCGGTGACGCCCAACAGGCCTTCCTGCGGCAACGGCGACTCGGCGATCCCGATGCGCCGCTCGATCAGCGGGAAAGGGTCCGCGCCCGCCGCGCGCGGCCGGACGATGCGCGCGCCGGCGATCGGCTGGCCCTTCTCGTCGACGACGCGGCAGCGGACCGGCTGCGGCGACGGCACCGACAGCCGCGTCGTCCGCGGCGACAGCGTGAGGACGCAGACGTGGAAGCCGTCGCAGTCGCGCACTGCCGCCGTGACGCCGCCGACCGGCCGCGTCGGCACCTGCGCGACGAAGGCGCCGTCGACGGCTTCGACCTTGCAGTCCACCGCGCGGCCGGCGACGACGCAGCGCAACGTGAACGGCGCGCGGTCCTGCCACGCGTCGAGCCCGCGCAGGGTCACCGCACCGGTGCCGCCCTTGCTCTTGGCGACGAGCGCCACCAGCTGCCCGACGGCGGCCGGCACGACGTCGCTGACGCGCTGCGCTCCGCCGTCGTCCTTCGGTCCCGCGGCCCAGCACTGGTAGAGCGCGCCCGGCAGCGCCTCGACGCGGAAGCGCCCGCGCGCGTCGGTCGTCGCCGTCAGCACGTCGACCGGCGGCAGGTCCGGGCCGTCGGGCGCGAGCACGCACTCGACCGAAGCGCCGTCGATCGGCTTGCCGTCGCCGTCGACCACCGTGCCGACCAGCGGCTTGCGCGCTTGCGCGGGCACGGCGACGGCCAGCAGACCCGCGAACAGCGACGCCAGGGCGAGGAGACGCATCGGCGCATCTTCCGCGAACGCACCGTGGCCGACCAGCCGGCACGCCGCCGATCGCCGCGCTTGCCCGCGCGCGCGCGCGGCCTACAGCCGTCGCATGGGCCTGCTGCGTTCGTTCTCCGACGAGATCGCCGCCGTCGTGGCGCGCGTGCGGCCGGCGGTGCTGCACCTGCGCACGCACGGCCGCGGTCGCAGCGGCACGGGCTCGGGCTTCGTCTGCGGCGCCGACGGGCTGGCGCTGACCAACTGCCACGTCGTCGACGGCGCGCACAGCGTCGAAGCGACCTTCCACGACGGCCGCACCGCGCAAGCACGGGTGCTCGGCGTCGACCCGGCGACCGACCTCGCCGTGCTGCGCGTGCCGGACGCCGGCGTCGACCCGCTCCCGCTCGCCGACTCCAACGCGCTGCGCGTCGGCGACTTCGCGCTGGCGGTCGGCTGCCCGCACGGCCTCGCGCACTCGGTGACCGCGGGCATCCTCAGCGGGCTCGGCCGCGCGCTGCCGGTCCCCGGCGGCCAGACCATCGAGGACGTCATCCAGACCGACGCGCCGCTCAACCCGGGCAACTCCGGCGGGCCGCTGCTCGACGTCGACGGCCGCGTCATCGGCATCGCCACGGCGATCCTGCCGATGGCGCAGGGCCTGTGCTTCGCGGTGCCGTCGTCGACGGCGAGCGCCATCGCGCCCGAGCTTGAGCGCTTCGGTCGCGTGGTGCGCGGGTGGCTCGGCGTCGCCGTGCAGGTCGTCGAACTCGCGCCGGCGGTGGCGCGGCGGCTCGGGCTGCCGGCGACGCGCGCGCTCGGCGTGTTCGAGGTGACGAAGGGCTCGCCGGCCGAGCGCGCCGGCGTGCAGGCCGGCGACCTGCTGCTGGCGATGGAGGACCGGCCGATCCGGGGCGCTGGCGACCTGATCACGTCGCTGCCGCGCGCGGCGATCGGCCAACCGCAGCGGCTGCGGCTGCTGCGCGGCAACGAGATCGTGCTGCGCGCGGTCACGCCGGAGCGGCCGCCGGCGGCGGCGGCCTGACGGCGGGCGCGGGTCGCCGGCGGGCGCGGCGTCGCGCGGCCCTCGGCGTGGCCGCGAGGACCGCGCGACACGCGATCCGACGGTCCGCCGGGCGCACGCTCAGCGCATCGGAATGCGGTACGGCCCGATGACGGAGTTGAACAGCATGTCGCCGTTCTCGAGGAACTGCAGGATCGCGTACGCGCCGTTGCCCTTGTTGTTCTGCCCGAAGATCGTGCGCGAGACGGTGCGCCCGGTGTCCCAGTCCAGGCCCGTCACCTCCCAGCCATCGGCCTTGCTGTAGCCGCCGACGAACACGGCGTTGGCGCCGGAACTCATCAGCGGGACCATGCTGACGGACACCACGTCGCCGCGGGCCCAGGCGGAGAAGAAGCGGTTCTCCGCCGCGTTCCAGACGATCTTCTCGACGCCGCGCGGCGCGCTGTGCACCGGGCCGACCGTCATGACGTCGACGATGCGGTCGGGGTGGCCTTCCTCGATGAGGTTGTTGACGACGAACGCGCCGTAGCCGGACGCGATGATCGTCTGCTCGGACTGCAGCCACGGGCGCTGCTCGGAGATGCCCGCCGACACCGGCTTCTGGTCGGCGATGCGCGGCGACAGCGCGCCGGGAACCTTGCGGGCGTCGGCCGGGATCTCGCCGCGCCAGAAGGCGACGAGCTTCATGCGGTTCGAGCCGTCGGTGATCAGGACCAGCTGGTCCTCGCCGTCGCCGAAGCCCATCAGCGTCGGCGTCGAGCCGGTGCCGGTGCCGGCCTTGATGGCGGGCGGCCAGTCGCCGCCGTCGTACTGCGCCGTCCAGGCGCCGTCCTTCGGATCGTTCGACAGGCGGCCGTCCTTCCAGACGAGCTTGTGCATCACGCCCGGCAGCCGCGGCTTCTTCGACCCGGTCGCGACGTAGATGCCGCCGGCCGCGTCGATCGCCAGCGAGTTGGTCGACATCTGGTTGTCGTCGTCGAACTTGCGGAACTGGCCCTTCTGCAGCGCGGCGTCGACCACGGCGACGCCGTTGAGCGCGCCGATGACGATGTGGCCGTCGTAGGTCATGTTCATGCCCACGAGCCCGACCCTGGGCGCCTCGCCGAACACGCTGGTCGGCGGCACGATGGTCGCGGTGTCGAACCGCGCCTTCACCTCCAGCCCCTTCGCCGGATCGTCGCGGTCGACGAGTCCGATCGCCGAGACGATCGTCCCGGCGTTGGCGTAGACGTGGTCCTCGCGGCTGACCAGGGCGTAGATGCCGGCCGGCAGCACGGCGCCGGGCGCTGGGCCGAGGATGCCCTTCAGGTGCGCCTCGGCGGCGGCCAGGTCGGCGTACTCGAACTTCACCAGCCGCTCCAGGTCGTCCCGCGAGCGCCGTGACGCGCCGGGCAGGTCGATGTCCGCCACCATCCGCCACCCGTCGCCGCGCGCGTCGATCAGCGCCACGCGGTCGGTGGCCACGGACCAGAAGAAGCCCGGGCGCGCCGAGGCGTAGGTCGAGTTGTTGACCGGCCCGCCCCAGACCGGCGTCAGCGCGTCGAGGTCGACCCTCCGTTCGCGCAGGTCGATCTTGTAGGGGATGCTGTTCTGCTTGGCCGGATTGACGTGGGTGACGCCATAGACGTCGGCCGAGAGGAACGGGTTGCGCTCCGGGCGCGCCTGGGCCGCGGCGTCGGGCGCGGTCGCGATCAGGCAGAACAGCGTCGCCGCAACCGACCAACCGGGGGCGAGAAGACCATCATTCCTCGGCGTCATCGTTCGAATCCTCTGTCTGCGGACGCAGCGCGCCCGCACACGAATGGCCGGCGGCGCACACACCGATCCGGCGCATCAAGTCACAGCGGCGGAGGCGGGGCCGGACCATCCGGGCGCCTGTGCCGCGATCCTGCCCGCGGCGCGCCGCCCCGTCCAGCGGCGCCGCGGTCCGCCTGCCGGCCGGCGTGCGCCGCTCACTTGCCGCGGCCGGCCTTCGCCAGCACGCCTTCGAGCCAGCGCCGCCACAGCCCCTCCCACTCGGTGAAGCTGCCGGTCAGCCGGAACGTGTCGATCTTCTCGCCGGTGCGCGGATCGACGACCACGAAGTACGGGTTGGCCTTGCTGCCGGCGATCTCCGCCTGCGCCTTGCGGTTCGTCGCGAACTGCGCGTCGGTCAACGTGTTCTTCGTGTCGGTGTGCTGCCTGCTCTCCACGACGAACTTCTGCATGAGTCCGGCGACCGCCGGGCTCGGGAAGACCTTGTCTTCCATGATGCGGCACGTCGCTCAATTGAAGCCGGTGAAGTTGTAGAGCAGCAGCTTGTCGTCGGCCTTGGCGACCTCGATCGCGCGCGCCATGTCGTCGTACACGATCACGTGGTCGCCGAGCTGCTTCTTGCCGCCCTTGCCGTCGGCCTTCGACACCAGCGAGTTGCTGTAGCCGGGGATGAAGCCGGTCATCACCGAATCGAGCTTGTTGCCGAGCGCGCCGAACAGGAAGTACGTCGCCAGCAGCGTGACGAACATGCCCGCCGCCATGCGGCCGCCGCCGACGCCCTCGTTGGGGCCGCTGCCGGCCTTGCGCAGGACGCCGAACAGGTACAGCGCCCACAGGCCGAAGATCGCCGTCCACAGCAGCAGGAACAGCTCGCGCGGCAGCGCCTGCCAGCCGAAGGCGAAGTCGACCATCGACACGAACTTGAGCGCCGCGGCCAGCTCGACGAAGCCGAGCGAGACCTTGAGCGTCTCCATCCACTCGCCCGACCGCGGCATCGCCTTCACCTTGGTCGGCACCAGCGACAACAGCACGAACGGCAGCGCCATCGTCGCGCCGAAGATCGCCATGCCGATGGCGACGCGGCCCGTGCCGAACTGCGCGACGTTGGCGAGCAGCGAGCCGACGATCGGCGCCGTGCAGGTGAACGACGTGATCACCAGCGTCGCGCCCATGAAGAACACGCCGAGGTAGCCGCCGGTCGCGGTGGCCTTGCCGGCGGCCTGCTGCAGCGCCTGCGGCGGCTCCAGGTTGATCCAGCCGAACAGCACGCAGGCGAAGAACAGGAACATCGCGCCGATGACGGCGTTGGTCAGCCAGTGGTTGACGACGTTGATGATGACCGTCGACAGCAGCGCGCCGACCAGCGTGAACATCAGCACGATGCCGAACCCGTAGACCAGCGCGAGCGGCAGCACCTTGCCGCCCCGCTTCTCCGCCTGCTTGGTGAAGAAGCTGAACGTGATCGGGATCATCGGGTACGTGCACGGCATCGCGAGGGCGAACAGGCCGCCGCCGATGCAGGCGAGGATCAGCGCCCACCACGAACTGCCGAACGGGTTGTCGTCGTCGGCCGGCGCCGCCTTCGGCGCGTCGCCGCCCGCCGCCGGTCCGGTCGTCGTCGGCGCCGCCGCCGCCACGCCGCTGCGCTCGGGCCGCGCCGCGCCGGCCTCGACGACGAGCTTGGCCTCGAAGCCGACCTCGGCGGGGTCCAGGCACCCGGTCTCGTTGCAGATCTGGTAGGTGAAGCCGGCGTCGACGCCGAGCTCGCCGGGCTTGGCGTCGGCGGGCACGCGCACGATCTGCTTGACCTCGAAGCCCTGCGGCAGCGGATGGTTGACGAAGCCGGCGCGCTCCTTCTTCTCGCCGGGCGGGATCTGCGGCGCGCCCTCGGGCGCGAGGCTGCCCCAGTCGCTGGTCTTGCTCAGCCCGACCGGGAGCTGCTCGGTCTCCAGCGCGCCGTACGCGTGGTACTCGGGGTCGAGCACCGCGACCTTGAGCACCAGCGTCGCCGTCTCGCCGGCGCGCGCCGTGGCGGGCTCGAAGCGCGGCAGGACTTCGATCTTGCCGTCATCCGAGCGGAACGACGGCGCGGCCTTGGGGTCCTGCGCGCCGCCGGCGGGAGCCGCCTTCGGCGCAACCGGCGCGTCGACGACCAGCCGCGCGCTGAACTTCGCCTCGTCCAGCGGCAAGCACATCGACTCGTCACAGAGCTGGAAGTCGAAGGCGCCCGCGACCTCGACCGTGCCGCCCGCCATGCCGGCGGGCACCTTCAGCGGCTGCTTGACGGTGAAGACGTTGGGCAGCGGGAACTGCCGCAGGTCGCCCTTGAGCTCCAGGTTGCCGGGGGGGATCTCCGGCTCGCCCGCGCGCTCCAGGCCGCCGAGCTGCAGCTTGTCGGCCGCGAGCGCGACCGGGATGTTGGTCTGCTCCAACGCGCCGTAGGCGTGCCAGCCGGCGGTGACGGTGGCCTTGAGCACGAGGGTGACCGCGTCGCCGGGCTTGGCGGTCGCCGGCTCGATGGCCGCGGTCAGCGTGAGCGTGCCGTCCTGCGCGCACAGCGACGAGGCCAGCGCCAGCAGGACGGAAAGGAACGGCAGCCAGGAAGGGCGGGCGTGCATCGGGGCGCGGATCGTACGCGCGGCCGCCGCATGGCGACCGCGGGAAGTCGCGCCCGACGCCGGGCCGGGGCGATTGCTCCGCGATCCCGTCGCCGCGTCCCGCGCGGTCAGAGGCCGAACGCGCCCACGGTGACGGTGACGCCGTTCGACGTCAGCAGACCGAGCGCGTTCACCGCCGTGTCGAGCCAGACCGACTGGTTGCCGAGCGCGACGCCCGCCAGCGCCGGGGTGCTCGGCAGCGACAGCGTGACGTTGAGCGGCGGCAGCCCCGGCACGTTCGAGATCAGGTTGCCGACGGCCGCATTGAGATCGACGTGCGCGAAGCAGGTCGGCGCGCCGAGGATCGCGAGATCGAAGCCGGGCGCGGGCAGCGGCACGAGGCTGAGGAAGTTGACCCCGAAGCCGGTGTTGGTCACGTTGCTGGTGACGAAGTCGATCGACGTGCCGAGCAGCGGCGGCGCGGAGGCGGCGACCCGCAGGCCGACGGTCTCCGACCCGGGCAGCACCAGGGTCGTCAGCGTCGCGACGTTGATCGGACCGAGGTCGGGCGACGGGCCGCCGGGGGACCAACCCACGATCGTGTCGTCGTACGACTGGCTGCCGCCGATCGTCGTCATCGACTGGTAGACGTAGCTGACGTTGCCCGTGGTCAGGTCGAACTGCGCCTGGAAGCGGCACGGATTGGCGTTCTGGGCCGTTGCGTTGCCCGGCAGGCTTTCGACGTTGTCCCACGTGACGACGAACAGGTTGCCGACGGCTTCCCACTTGATGAGGCCGCTGCCCAGCTCGGTCGTGTTGAAGTTGTGCCAGCACACCGCCCAGATGGCGTTGAGCGAGTTCAGCATGCCGTCGACGTACGGCATGAAGGCGTAGTTGATGCCGGGGAACGGCAGGTTGGAGGCGGGCGAGATGTGGCCGTCGGTGTTGACGATCAACTGCGAGGTCGTGCCGCCGGGATAGGCGAGGGGGCTCGGCAGCGGCACGAGCGCCTCGCCGTTGTTGATCGGCGGCAGGCTCGTGGCCGCCGCGGTCGGGGCGATGAAGGTCGCCGGGCCGGGCGAGAGAACATAGCCGGCGCCGGTGTTGATCAGCAGCAGGCTGCGGCCGTTGAGCGAGTTCGCCATCGAGACGTTGTCGGTCCAGCGCTGATAGAAGCTGCCGCCGACGTTGTTGCAGCCGCGACCGACCGATGCGCGGGTCGCGCACGAACCGGTCACCAGCCCCGGCGCGTAGAACAACGTGCCGTTGAAGTGGAACGTGTCCGTGCCGTACGCCGAGGGCGGATTCACGAAGGCCTGCGCGCTCACCGAGCCGACGGTGACGCTGAGGTCGGCGTTGGCGATCGTCTGCGGGCCGAGGTTGCTGAACAGGTTGTTGGCGTTGCGCACGAGGATCGCGACGCCGAACGTCCCCGGAGCGAGCTGGACGCCGGCGCCGAAGCACACGTTGGGCGTCGAGGCGTTGGTCGGGATGACGGCCGAGCCCGAGGCGCGCAGGGTCCAGTTCGATTGCAGCGTCTCGTTGCCGACGTAGGTGCTGATGCCCGGGTTCGTGGTGTAGAGCTCGACGGTGATCGACTGCCCGACCGGGGTGTAGCTCGGAAAGCTGAGCCCCTGGATCGTGAGGGCGTTGGTCACGGTCATGTCCATGAAGAAGCCGACCGGATTGGCGGCAGGCGCCGGCACCCACAGGTACTGCAATGCGCCCGTGCCGGGGTTGATCTGGAGGGAGGACTGCGCCACCGCGGCAGCGGCGAGCGCGAACGAAGCGAGCGCGAACCGGATCATCATGACGTCACCTTCTTGACGGACGAGGAACGGCCGGAGCACGTTCGCTCCGGCGGGACATGGACCGGCAGTTGAGGCCCCCGACACCCGTCTGCATCGCCCCCGGCGGCAGCCTGGCCGGCGCGCGCGCGCGCGCGGAGGCCGAAACCGACCTTGGGCGAACGCCGGCAAGCGGTTGCGCCGGCGTGGGTAACGGCGCCCGCGGTCGGCCATTCCGGCCGCCGTGCCACGCGCCTTCCGGCCGGCGGCGCGCGTTCCGTGTCGCAGACTCCTAGGAGTCTGCGTCACGAAAGGCTGCGCCGCCCAGTACGCGTCTTCGCGTCCGGGAGCTCGCCGCCGATCCTCGGCGAATCTACCGATTCGCCTGCGGTCGTCGGCTTCGCCCCGACCGCGAATTCGCGCACTGGATCGGCGCGCGTTCCGTGACGCAGACTCCTAGAAGCGCAAGCCGCCGCCGAGCATCGGCCCCTGCAGAGCGACCTTGGCGTCGATGTAGTCGCCGTCGAGTTCGGCCTTCGCGTCGAGCACGAGGTAGCGATAGCCGAGGAACACGTGCCAACGCGAACCGACCTGGTACGACGCCAGCGCCTCGAATTCGACGAGCCGCGCCTCGACGTCGCCGACGTCGGCCGACATGTAGCCGAGCTCGGCGACGAGACGCAGCCGTTTCTCGTGCAGGTACTCGCCGCGCACGACCGCGAACGGCACCGGCGCGGTGAGGTCCGCCGTCTGCACCTCGGCGGGATTGAGCTGATTGACGACGCGCAGCTTCATGTCGAGCAGATCGAGTCCGACGCCCGGCGCGATGGAGACCGGTCCGACCGGGATGCCGAACGTGTACGTCGTCTTGACGTCGAGCACCTCGAAGTCGCTGCGGACCGGCGTGCCGTTGGGCAGCCCGCCGAAGCCCTCGCGGAGTTCGCCTTCGCCCGAGGTCGCGAAGCGGAAGGCTGACACGGTCAGCACGGGCACGCCGACGTCGACCGAGACGCTCGCGTACGGCGCGAACTCGCGGTTGCCGACGCCGAAGGCGCTGTCGATGTCCTGGATGACCGGCGGGAAGGTCGACGAGCCGCCGACCGAGTTCGCTTCGAAGTAGCCGACGTCGCCCGACATCGACAGCAGCGCCGGGCCGGCGTGCGCCGACACCTTGATCTGGTAGCACGACGGCAGCGCCAGCAGGCCCGCTGCCAGCAGCGCCGGCGAGAGTCGATTGACGCGCACCATGGTCGCCGTCGGCTATCGACGCTCCGGCCGGCGGGGCTGAATCGCCGATGGCGTCGAAGCGACGCGGCCGCCCGCCTCCGGCGAGGCCGTAGCCAGGCCGACCGGAGGGTGCGCGCCGCCGCCCTGGAGAACGACCGCGGGCAGCCGCAGCTGCCCGCCCTGCATCACTTGCCGCGAGCGCCGCCCGACCGGGCGGCGAACTTGGTGCGTCAACCGTAGGGTTTGGTCGTCTGCACCGGCGGCGCGTCGCCGGCGAGGAGCGCGGTCACGGCGTCGTGCACGTAGCGCGTCGGTGAAGGCTTCTTGCCCTGGCCGTCGTCGTCGAGCGCGCCCTGGTACTGCAGCACGAGGTCCTTGTCGAAGACGAAGCAGTGCGGCGTCGTCTTGGCGTCGACCAGCTTGCCGAACACCGCGTCGTGGTCGACGAGGATCGGGTGGTTCGCCTTGCTCTCCGCGGCCTTCGCGCGCAGCTTCGGGTACGGCCGCTTGTCGGCGTCCTTGTCGTCGAACGCCTCCGGCGTCGGCGGCTCGCCGATCTCGTTGGCGTTGGCGGCGATGCCGAGCACGACGACGTCCTTGCCGGCGAACGCGTCGGCGAGCGCGTTGAGCTTCGGCTCGGCCAGCACTTCCCACGGACACGTCGACGACCAGAAGTGCAGCACGACGACCTTGCCCTTGAGGTCGTCGAACCGCTGGATCTTGCCGTCGAGGCCGCGCAGCGACATGCCCTTGGGCAGTTGGTCCCCGATGGCGAGGACCTTCGGGGTCTCGGCCTTCGGGGTGTCGGCCTTCGGAGCAGGCTTGGGATCGGGCTTGGGCGCGGGATCCTGCGCCGCGGCGAGGGCGCACAGCGCCAGCGTCGCGAACAGGCTTGAAGTCGTCGGCATGGAGTTCCTGGGCATCGGCGGACGGGGCAATCGTGCGCCGCGCGCCGGTTACGGACAACCTCCCGGCTCGCCCACGGTCGTGGCGATGCCGGAGCGCGACCGGCCGCGCCGCAGGCGGCGTGCGCGCACGGCAACCGCACGCCCGTGCCGCGCGTTCGCCTCGCCCCGTCAGCGCCGCAGCTCGTCCACCACCGGCGCCATCGCCTCGGCCCACGTGCGGTACGCCGCCGGCGAAAGGTGCAGCAGGTCCGGCATCGTCTCCTTGCTGAGCGTGCCGTCCGCCTGCAGGAAACGCGGCGCGAGGTCGAGGCGGCGCACCATCGCGTCGCCGGCGAAGGCGGTGGCGGCGAGGTCGCTGGCCGCCGCGTTCTTCTGCCGCTGCGGGTTGGGCTTCTCGCCGCGCGGGAAGACGTCGAGCAGCAGCACCTTGGCCTGCGGCAGGCCCGCGCGCAGGCGCTGCACGACCGCGGCGATGCCGGCGCCGATCTCCTCGGCGGTGTTGTCGCTGCCGTTGCTGTTGTTGGTGCCGATCATCACGACGCAGACCTTGACCGCGTTCTGCGGGCCGGCGAGCGCTGCCAGCGCGCCCTGGTCGAGGCGCCACAGCACGTGCTGCGTGCGGTCGCCGCCGACGCCGAGATTCAGCGTCTTGCGCGGCTCCCAGTGCGAGGACCACTGCTCCTTGCCAGCGCCGTTCCAGCCCTGCGTGATCGAATCGCCGACGAAGACGACCTCGTAGCCGCCCTTCTGCGCCTTCGCGAGATCCTCGGCCATGCGCTTCTGCCAGCCCTCCGTCAGCCGCGGCGCGGGCGTGACTGCGTCGCTCGGCCGCGCGAACGTCGGCGCCGGGCCCTCGGCGCGCGCGTCGAGTTCGGCGAGCGTCAGCCGCACCGAGCGGATGTACGGCTGCTGGCTCGGATCCCAGTGGCCGTACGTCGTCGCCACGATCGTGCCGTCGGCGAGGACCTCGACGCCGGGGTAGGCGCAGTCGGTGCCCTTCCAGTTGCGCGACAGGCGCACGCGGTACTGGCCGTCGCGCCGCTGCACGACGTCGTCGAACGTGCCGACCCACGCGACCCAGTCGCCGCGCGTCGGGCTGTCCTTCGCCATGTCGCGGAACGACACGAACAGGCGGCCGTCCGGCGCGTACACGCCGACGTGGCGATCGCCGGTCAGCGACAGCGGCAGCGGCAACGGTTCCGACCACGTGCGGCCTTCGTCGTCGGACAGGCTGAGGTGGCTGTTCTGCTTGCGCTGGTTCTCGCGCAGCAGCATCGCGAGGCGCACGCCGTCGGGCGAACGGATCACGCCGGGCTCGCACAGGTCCTTGTCCTTGCCGGTCCACACCACGGTCGGCGACGCCCAGGTCACGCCGCCGTCCTGCGAGATCGTCTGGTAGACGGTGAACGGCGCGCGCTTGCCGTCCTTGCGGAAGAAGCGGCCGTCGTCGTGGAACCACGCCGCATGGCTGCCGTCGCGCAGCGGCAGCACGCTCGCCATCGCGACGATGCCGCCGAAGTCGCCGATCGGTTCCAGCGGCGTCCAGGTCGCGCCGTCGTCGGTCGAGAGCGCGCGGCGGATCGGATGCAGGCCGGAGAACAGCACGAGCCGTGCGTTGCCCTGCTTGTCGACGAGGCGATGGATCGTCGGCGTCTCCTGGCTGGTCGCCCAGTTCTCCGGCACCGCCAGCGGCGCGCTCCACGTCCGGCCGGCGTCCAGGCTGCGCTGCAGCACGATCGGGCCCTTGCCGTGGCCTTCGGGGTGCACGCACAGCATCGTCGCGCCGTCGGGCAGCAGCACCGTCGTCGGATGGCCGAGGTACTTGGCCGGATCCTTGCGCACGGTCACCTGCCGCGCGGTGTCGCCGTCGAGGTCGAGCCAGCGCGCGCCGGCGGGTTGCTTCGCGATCGGCTGCTGTGCGGCCGGCTGCTGCGCGGTCGGCTGCTGCGCGGCGAGCGGCGCGAGCGCGGCGACGATCGAGGCGGCGACGGCGAAGGCGGACGAGCGACGGACGAAGCGCATGCCGTCTTCGTAGCGGCGACGGCACGACGGACAAGCCACCGTTCGTCGCAGGTTGGTGACGCGGCGCGCTCGCTTACAGCCAGTGCCGCAGCAACCGCGCGCCCGCCGCCAGCACGTCCTCGGGACCGCGATCCAACGCGCGCCAGATGCGCAGCGCGCTGCCGAAGCCCGGGTCGATGCGCGAGAACGCCTCGACGACGAGCCAGCCGCGGTAGTCGATGCCGCGCAGCGCGGCGGCGACCTTGCCGAAGTCGACCTGGCCCGCGCCCGGCGTGCCGCGGTGGTTCTCGCTCAGCTGCACGTGGCCGAGCGTGCCGCCCATCGCCGCGATCGCCGCGCCGACGTCCGCTTCCTCGATGTGCGCGTGGTGCGTGTCGAGCGCGCCGACGACGGCCGGGTGGCCGATGTCGCGCACCAGCGACGCGCAGTCGGCGGCGGTGTTGAGGAAGTAGCTCTCGAAGCGGTTGAGCGGCTCCAGCGCGAGCGTGACGCCGCACTTCGCCGCGTGGTCGCCGGCCTGCCGCAGCACGTCGACGCAGCGCGCGCGTTCGTCGGCGGTCGGCGGCTGCTCGGTCCACACGCCGTAGGCCGAGTGCATCGGGCCCGCGACCATCGGGCTGCCGAGCGCGGCCGCGGTCTCGGCGAGCCTGCCGAGGTGCTCGACCGCCGCGCGCCGCTCGGCCGCGTCGGCGGCGACCGGATTGGCGCCGGGAACCGCGAAGCCGACCGCGAGGGCCTTCAGGCCGGCAGCGGCCAGCGCCTTGCGCGCGGCGTCGACCTGCGCGCGGTCGGCGCCGACGATCGGCAGCTCCGCGGCGCCGTAGCCGTGGAACGCCAGCCGGTCGAACCAGCGGAACCCCGCCGGATCGAGCCGCGGACCGAAGTACAGGAAGCTGAAGCCGAGCTTGGGGGCGCCGAGGTCCATCGCGGTCACCCGGAGAACGACCAGGTCGGCAGGTCCTTGCGCACGCCGCCCTGCATCGCCGACTCGTGCGCGAGGATGCCGACGCACGTCCAGTTGGCGCTCTGGCGCGCGTTGGGCCACGCGTCGCGGTCCTCGGCGAGCGCCATCAGCCACTCGTGCGCGAGGTGCGGGTGGCTGCCGCCGTGGCCGCCGCCCTGCGTGAACGACAGGTGCTCGTTGCCGGCGAGGTCGTAGACGCCCTTGGTCGTGAACGTGCGGATGCCCTCGGGCAACAGGTGCGCGAAGTCCGGCACCTCGACGCGCTCGGGGATCTCGTGCTCGGGACGCTTGGCGACGTGGATCACCGCCTTCTCGCCCTCGACCAGCGGCCACTCGAACGCCTTCTTGTCGCCGTACACGTCGATGCTCTCGCGGTACTGGCGCGCGACGTCGAACAGCGAGCGGATGATGCGCGCGGACAGGTCGCTGTGGCGCAGCTTGACGTGCGCGGTCTCGACGGCGAACGGCGAGCCGTAGATGCCGGCCATCTCGTTGCGGATGGTGCCGCTGCCGAAGCACGAGACGTACTCGGCGTCCTTGCGCGGCAGGCCGAGCACCGGGCCGACGCAGTGCGTCGCGTAGTACATCGGCGGCAGGCCCGGCCAGTAGCCCGGCCAGCCGTCCATGTCCTGCTGGTGGCTCGCCTGCAGGAACTGCAGCTTGCCGAGCTCGCCCTTCTTCAGCAGCTCCTGCAGGAACAGGAACTCGCGCGAGTACACGACCGTCTCCATCATCATGTACTTGCGGCCGGTGCGCTCGCAGGCCTCGACGATGCGGCGGCAGTCCTCGACGCTCGTCGCCATCGGCACCGTGCACGCGACGTGTTTGCCGGCCTCCAGCGCCTGCAGCGTCATGCGCGCGTGGTCCGGGATCGGCGTGTTGATGTGGACGAAGTCGACGTCCTTGTCGCGCAGCAAGTCGGCGTAGCTGGTGTAGCGCTTGTCGATGCCGAACGTCTTGCCGACGGCGTCGAGGCGCTTGCGGTCGCGCTGGCAGATGGCGTGCATCTCGGCCAGCGGGTGGTTCTGGTAGATCGGAAGGAACTCGGCGCCGAAGCCGAGGCCGACGATGGCGGCGCGGAACTTCTTCATGGCGATGGGGACGTAGCGGGGAAGTCGGGGGGAATGCGAGGGGGAATGCGGCCGGAACGCACCGTCAGCGCCCGGCGTCGAGCTCGGCCGCGGTCCACGGCGTCGCGCGGTCCTTGTGCTTCTCGCGGCGCGCGGCGACCTGCTCCTTGCTCACCGCCGGCGCGTCGTTGCTCCAGCGCTGACGGACGTAGGTGACGACGTCGGCGATCTCCTGGTCGTCGAGCTGGCCGCCGAGCGGCGCCATCGCGCTGTCGAAGCGGCGGCCGTTGACGGCGATCGGGCCCATCAGGCCGTGCAGCACGACGTCGACGACGCGTTCGGCGGGGCCGGCGAGCCAGTCCGAGCCGTCGAGCGGAGGGAACACCGGCGGCAGGCCGCGGCCGTCGAGGCCGTGGCAGGCGATGCAGGTGCGGGCGTAGACCGCGGCGCCGCGCGCGTGCACGGCGACGTCGATCGCGTGCGTGCGCGGCTTCGCCGGCTGCGCGTCGTCGACGACGCCGGCGGCGTTCGCGCGCAGCGCCTCCAGCGCGCTCGCCAGCGTGTTGCCGCCGCCGATCGCGACGAGCTGCACGTCGTCGAACCACGCCGTGCCGCGCGCCGCGCCGTAGCCGCCGAACAGGCAGTGCACGACGATCTCGCCCTCGCCGCCGGCGTCGAACTCGGCCGACACCTCGGTCCAGTCGGTGGTGCCCTTCACGCCGGCGGTGCGCACGCCGCCGTGCACGTTGAGCATCACGCCATCGCCGCGCGCGGCCTCGACGCCGTCGGTCTTGATCCAGCCGCTCAGGCGGTAGCGCTTGCCGGCCTGCACGCGCACCGTCGCGGCGACGCCGGAGTCGGTGTGGCGCTCGGACGCGACCTGCAGGCAGGCGGTGCCGTTGCGGCCAGCGCCCTCGGCGCGGCGCGCGACGACGTCGCGCGAGCCGCCGTAGGTGCGCAGGTCGCGCCAGCCGTCGACGCTCTGCGGCGCGTCGGCCGCGGCGGCTTCGAGGCCAGGGTTGGGCAGCACGTTGACCGGCGCCTGGACGGCTGCGGGCTTCATGCCGGCGGCGTCGGCCGCGGCGACGACGGTCGCAGCGTGCCGGCGCGCGGCGATGCGCCACGCGTCGCCCAGCGCGACGTCGCCGAAGATCGCGTCTTCCTGTGCGACGCCGGTGCGCAGGATCGCCGCGCCGATCGCCGGGTCGGCGGCGCACTGCGACAGCCGCACCAGCAGCTCGGCGAGCGCGCGGCCCTGCAGCGGCAGCGGCCCGTCGCCGACGAACGCGTCCTTCAGCACCGCCACGCTGGCGAGCGCGATGCCGGCGCGGCGCGTGCTCTCGTGCGCGCTGCCGAGCGCCGTGCGCGCCAGCGCGTCGTCGAGCAGGCGCAGCTGTTCGAGCGCGTGCAGCGCGTGCATGCCGGCCGGTTCGGCGTCGTCGCGGACGAGCTGCGCGAGGGCCGGGCCGACGGCGGCGTCGTCTTTCTCGACGAGCAGGCGCTGCGCGTGCAGACGCCACAGCATGTTGCCGTGCGACAGCGCCGCGATGCAGGCCACGGGGTCGGCGGCGGCGAGCTTCGGCGCGTCGTCGTCCGGCGTGCCGGCCGGGAACACGCGCCACACGCGGCCGTGCCGCGCATCGCGCAGCGGCGTCTCGTAGGCGTTGCCGACGCCGGTCTTGGCGTCGACGCCGGCCGAGCCCTTCGACGGCGTCGGGTTGTGCTGGATGATCAGGTTGTACCAATCGCAGATCCACACGGCGCCGTCGGGGCCGACCTCGGCGCACACCGGGCTCGACCACGCGTCGGCCGAGGCGAACAGGTTGTTCGGCAGCTGCACGGCCTGGAAGCCTGCCCCCTTGCGCACGAGCTCGAACTGGCCGACGAGCTTGCCGGTCGGCTCGCAGACGAACGCGATGCGCTCGCGCCACGCCGGCGGAAAGCGCGTCGCGGTGTAGACCGCGTGGCCGGCGGCCGACGTGTAGCGATCGAAGAAGTCGACCTGCCGGATGTCGCTCGACGTCGGCGCGTAGAACGGGTTGTCGTCGGCGCGCGGCGTCCCGTGCGTCGACATGCCGACCGCGCGGTAGGCGGCGTCGGCGAAGGTGAAGTACCAGCTCGGGTTGCCGTTGGCCGTCGAGCCGACGACGTCGAACGCCGACGTGAAGCCCAGCCCCCACGTGTTGTTCGTCGTGTGCTGCAGGAACTCCAGCTCGCTGCCGTCGGCGCGGAAGCGGAACAGGCCCTGGCTGAAGTCGTGGCGCACGCCGCCGACCTCGCCGCCGAAGCCCGAGTAGCCGACCGTCGCGTAGACCCAGCCGTCCGGCGCCGACCGCATGTTGCTGACGCCGGCGTGCGTGTCGCCCATGTGGAAGCCGGCGAACAGCACGCGCCGCTCGTCGGCGCGCAGGTCGCCGTCGACGTCGCGCAGGAACAGAATGTCGCTGCCGTTGCTGCACACCACGCCGCTGTCGGCGAAGCACAGCGTCGTCGGGATCGACAGCTGCTCGGCGAAGCGCGTGAAGCGGTCGGCGCGGCCGTCGCCGTCGGTGTCTTCGCACACGGTGATGCGGTCGTGGCCGAGGTCGCCCTTCTGCAGGTTGTTCGGGTAGTCGACGGTCTCGACCACGTACGCGCGGCCGCGGTGGTCCCAGCCGACGCAGATCGGGTTGACGATGTCGGGCTCGCTGGCGAACAGCTGCAGCTGCATGCCCGGCGGCACCTGCGCGAGCTTCTGCGACTCGGCCGGCGGCAGCGGCTTCTGCGCCGTGGTGATCTCCCGACGCTGCTTGTAGCCGGGCAGCGAGACCGTCTCCTGTTCGAGCTTCGGCAGCTGCAGCCGCTGCAGGCGCGCGCGCGCCTCGTCGCCGACCGCCCAGCGGATGCCGTTCGTCAGCAGCGCGTGGAACTCGGCGCGGTCCCAGACGCGGTGGTCGTGGCCCGACGCGGTGTAGAAGACGCGGCCTTTGCCCTGCGTGCGCACCCACGTCCACGGCTCGCCGGCGCGCGTCTGCAGGATCGTGCGGTCGCCGGCCTGCTCGTCGTGCTCGTAGGTCTCGTCCCAGGCGCGGAACGACCGCGGCCCGGCGAGTGCTGGATGCGACGGCAGCGCGTCCTCGACCGCGAACTCCTCGCCGCCGTGGCGCAGGAAGCGGCCGCCGACGAGCTTCACGAAGCCGGGGGAACGGCCCCAGCACGCCGACGCGCAGTGCACCGGCACGAAGCCGCCGCCGCCTTCGACGTAGCCGACGAGCGCGTCGAGCTGGGCCTTGGGCATCACGCCCATCTGGTCCCAGTTGCCGTACAGCAGCACGGCGTCGAACGGCCGCAGGCCGTCGGCGGTGAACGCCGTCGCCGGTGCCTCGCTGTACGTCAGGTCGATGCCGTCGACCCCGACGGCGCGCTTGAGCGCGCGGTAGCGCGTGATCGGATCGTGGTGCGGGCCGTTTTGCGTCGGCGCGCCGACGAAGAGCACTTGCAGGCGGCGGCCGGCGTCGGGCGCGGCGGACGCGGCGGCCGCGGCGGACTGCTGCGCCGCGGCGGCGGCGGCGCTGACGGCGAGCAGCGCGCCCAACAGGGCGCCGCGGCGGGTGCCGTGCCGCGCGACGGACGGAGCGAGGACGGCGCGCGAACGCGGGAGCGAGCGGACCATGCGCGGCATCGTCCGCGCCGCCGCCGCGGCCGCCTGTACGATTGCGCAAGCAATGTGTACGTTTCGGCCGCCCCGAGCTTGGGCCACGCGACGCCGGGACCGCGCCGGGCCGCCGGGGTTGCCGATCGCGCCAGTGCGTTATAACGTTGGTTGCAACATGGAGCTCAAGCTGCGCAAGATCGGCAATTCGTACGGCGTGATCCTCCCGGGCGAGGTGCTGAAGGCCCTCCAGGTCCGGGAAGGCGGCACGCTGACCCTGCTGCCCAACGAGAAGGGCTTCCAACTGACGGCCGAGGACGCCGAGTTCGACGACCAGATGACGATCGCGCGCTCGCTGATCGCCCGCTACCGCCAGACGCTGCGGGAACTCGCGAAGTGAAGCCGCCGGTCTGGCTGATGCCGGCGGCCGTGCTCGCGGTCCACGCCGAGTGCATACGCGCGTTCGGTGGCTCCGACGGCGTCCGGGACGCTGGATTGCTTGCCTCGGCACTGGCGCGCCCGCAGCACCTCCGTGCCTACGGCAAGCCCGACCTCTGCCGACTCGCCGCCGCCTACGGCCACGGCATCGCCAAGAACCATCCGTTCGTGGATGGCAACAAGCGCACGGCGTTCCTGGCCACGGCGGTCTTCCTCGAGCGCAACGGCCTCGAACTCACGGCGTCGCCGGCGCACGCCGCCGTGTTCGTGCTCGCCTTGGCCGACGGCTCGCTGGACGAAGAGGGCTTCGCCGCGTGGCTGCGCGACCACAGCCAGCGCCGCGTCAGCGGCCGCACGCTGCGCCGACCCACGAAGCGCCGCAAACGCGGCTGAGCTCGCCCCCCCGACGGCGCACCACTGGGAACGCCATGGACAGGGTGTAGCTTTCGGCCATGGTGACCGCGAACCCCCGACAGGACTGGCTCGCCGGCCTGTCCCCGGTGCCGTTCCGGCACCTGTTCGACCACCTGCCGGGCACCCTGTTCTTCGCCAAGGACCGCGACGGCCGCTTGATGATGGGCAACCCGGCGTTCGTCCGCCGCTGCGGCTTCGAGCGCGAGGAGCAACTGCTCGGCCTCGCCGACGACGCGATCTTCCCGCCGCGTCTGGCCGAGAAGTACCGCCGCGACGACCGCCTCGTCGTGCAGACGCGCAAGCCGTTGCTCGGCATCATCGAACTCTTCCCCAACGCCGAAGGCCTCCCCGAGTGGTTCGTCACCGACAAGCTGCCGCTGTTCGACCGCGCGGGCGGGTGCTGCGGCGTGATCGGCACGGTGCGCAGCTACGAGGAGCAACGCTCGGCGATCGCGCCGTACCTGGAGCTGGCGGACGCGGCCGAGCGCATCAAGCGCGACTTCAAGCAGCCGCTCGACGTCGCGCGGCTCGCGCGCACCGCCGGCCTGTCGGTGCGGCAGTTCAGCCGCAAGTTCCGCAGCACCTTCCAGAGCACGCCGCGCGAGTACCTGATGCGCATGCGCATCCTGCACGCGTGCTCGCTGCTGCAGCGCACGGATCTCCCGATCACCGAGGTCGCGCTGCAGTCCGGCTTCTACGATCACAGCGACTTCGCGCGGCACTTCCGCCGCCAACAGGGGCTCTCGGCGAGCGCCTGGCGGCGGCGCAACGCCCGCACCCCTGACGCCACGACCTGAACAGGACCCCGCCCCCATGCCCGCAGCCAAGCAGAAGCAGCCCGTCGACAAGTTCACCTTCGGCCTCTGGACCGTGGGTTGGCAGGCGCGCGACCCGTTCGGCGACGCCACGCGGCGCGCGCTCGACCCGGTCGAGATCGTCGAGAACCTCGCTAAGCTCGGCGCCTACGGCGTCACCTTCCACGACGACGACCTGATCCCGTTCGGCAGCGACGACAAGGCGCGCCGCAAGCACGTCGACCGCTTCAAGAAGGCGCTCGCCGCGACCGGCATGAAGGTGCCGATGGCGACGACCAACCTGTTCACCCACCCGGTGTTCAAGGACGGCGCCTTCACCAGCAACGACCGCGACGTGCGCCGCTTCGCGCTGCGCAAGGTCATGCGCAACCTCGACCTCGCCGCCGAACTCGGCGCGGAGACGTACGTGTTCTGGGGCGGCCGCGAGGGCGCCGAGTACGACGGCGCCAAGGACGTCCGCGTCGCGCTCGACCGCTTCCGCGAGGCGATGAACACGCTGACGAGCTACTGCAAGGAGCGCGGCATCGCGATCCGCTTCGCGCTCGAGCCCAAGCCCAACGAGCCGCGCGGCGACATCCTGCTGCCGACGATCGGCCATGCGCTCGCGTTCATCGAGACGCTGGAGCACAAGGAGATGGTCGGCCTCAACCCCGAGGTCGGCCACGAGCAGATGGCGGGGCTCAACTTCGTGCACGGCATCGCGCAGGCGCTGTGGCACGGCAAGCTGTTCCACATCGACCTCAACGGCCAGCGCGGCATCAAGTACGACCAGGACCTCGTCTTCGGCCACGGCGACCTGCTCAACGCGTTCTTCCTCGTCGACCTGCTGGAGAGCGGCGGCTACGAGGGCCCGCGCCACTTCGACTACAAGCCCTCGCGCACCGAGGACCTGCAGGGCGTGTGGCAGTCCGCCGCCGCCAACATGCGCACCTACCGGCTGCTGCGCGACCGCGCCGCCGCCTTCCGCGCCGACCGCGAGGTGCAGGCGGCGAAGAAGCAGGCGCGCATCCCCGAGCTGGCGCAGCCGACGCTCGGCAAGGGCGAGACGATCGCGCAACTGCTCGCCGACAAGTCGGCGTTCGAGCAGTTCGACGCCGACGCGGCCGGCGCGCGCGGATCGGGCTACGTGCGCCTGCAGCAGCTCGCCGTCGAGCACCTGATGGGCGCGCGCTGAGCGCCCGCGACGAAATCCTGGCACGCCGCTCCAGGTTGCCGCTGGCGGCCGTCCGGGCGTCGGCGCAGAGTGCGAACCCTCCGGCGGTCGCCGTCTCCTGACCGCACGGTCGCAGCGCCCATCTCCCTGCGCGGCGGCCGCACCGCCCTCGTTCGCCCCTCCTCGTCCCCAACCCTCGTCTCCCGCATGGACATGCAACGCGACGGCATCACGCCGAACGCCGGCCGGCTGCTCTGGGCCGGCTTCTTCGCCATCCTCGCCGCCGGCATCGGCTTCAGCATCCGCGCCGGCCTCGTCCGCACGTGGCGCGGCGAATTCGGCTTCAGCGACACCGACCTCGGCGGCATCACGTCGGCCGGCTTCCCGGGCTTCTGCTTCGGCATCATCGCCGGCGGCCTCGTCTGCGATCGGCTCGGCTACCGCCTGCTGATCCTCGCCGCCTTCGCGATGCACGTCGTCTCCGCGGTGATGACGTTCGCGGTCGGCAAGGACAACGCGCTCGGCATGCTGTGGTGGAGCACGTTCGTCTTCGGCCTCGCCAACGGCACGCTTGAAGCCGTCGCCAACCCGCTGGTCGCGACGCTGTTCCCGCAGCGCCGCACGCACTACCTCAACATCCTGCACTCCAGCTGGCCCGCCGGCCTCGT
Organism: Planctomycetota bacterium; assembly: GCA_046306335.1. Classification (GTDB taxonomy): domain Bacteria; phylum Planctomycetota; class UBA1135; order UBA1135; family UBA2386; genus UBA2386. The sequence continues at coordinate 2,132 of JBKDXM010000007.1, read as the reverse complement.
GATCGGCACCCTCATCGTGCTGGCACTCGGCGACGGCGTCGGCTGGCGGCTGCAGCTCGCGCTGTTCCTGGTGCCGACGCTGTTCTACGGCGCGCTTTTCTTCGGGCAGGCGATGCCGCGTTCGGAGGCGACGCGCAGCGGGCTGGGCTTCGGCGCGATGTTCAAGGACGTCGGCATCGCCGGCGCGCTGGTCATCTGCCTGCTGCTGAGCCAGTTCTTCGCCGGTAGCCTCAAGCTGCCGGAGACGGTCTCCTACGGCATCGCCGGCGCGCTGCTGGTCGGCGTCGGCGTCGCCACGAAGTTCTCCCCCGGCTCGTGGCTGCTGTTCACGCTGTTCGTGCTGCACCTGCTGATCGGCGCCGTCGAACTCGGCACCGATTCGTGGATCGGCGGCATCACCGGCAACCTGCTGACGCCGGACCAGGGCCACATCCTGTTCGTCTTCACGTCGGCGGTGATGTTCGGCCTGCGCTTCTGCGCCGGCGCGATCGAGCGCATGGGCCTGTCGCCGGTCGGCATCCTGTTCGTCAGCGCGGCGATGGCGTTCGTCGGCCTGAACCTGACGGCTGGCATCGAGTCGTTCGGCATGGCGCTGCTGGCGCTGACCGTCTACGCGGTCGGCAAGACGTTCTTCTGGCCGACGATGCTCGCCGTCGCCAGCGACCGCTTCCCGCGCACCGGCGCCGTCGCCATCAGCCTGATGGGCGGCATCGGCATGCTGTCGGCCGGCATCGTCGGCGGCCCGGGCCTCGGCTACGCCAAGGACCGCTTCGCCGGCGAGGAACTGCTGAAGGCCGACGCGGCCGTGCACGCGAAGTTCGTCGCCGAGCAGCCGAGCAAGTGGCTGGTGTTCCCCGAGGCGAAGGGCCTCGACGGCAAGAAGCGCGCGGACGTGGAGAAGCGCCTCGACGACACGCGCAAGGAACTCGCCAAGGCGGGCGTCACCGACGCGAAGGCGGCGCTCGCGAAGCTTTCGGACGAGGATCGCAAGGTCGTGCTGGCCAGCATCGAGGCCGACCGCCGCACCCTGCGCGTCGACGCCTACATCCCGGCGACGATGGCCGTGATCTTCCTGCTGCTGGCGCTGTGGTTCCGCGGCAAGGGCGGCTACCGCGTGCTGCGCATCGGCAAGGACGGGCAGGTCGAGGAAGCGCCCGCCGGCGGCGGGCACTGACCGCCGCCGCTTCCGCGTCGCGGGGGCGGCGGTATCCTCCCCGCCCCCGATGACGCTGATCGCCCTCGACAAGATCGTCCGCCGCTTCGGCGACTTCGCGATCCTCGACGGGCTCGCGCTGCGCGTCGACGAAGGCGACCGCATCGGCGTGGTCGGCGACAACGGCGCTGGCAAGACGACGATGGTGCGCATCCTGGCCGGCGTCGACGAGCCCGACACCGGCACGCGCAACGCCCGCAAGGACCTGCGCATCGCCTACGGCGCGCAGATGCCGGCGATGCCCAAGGGCACGACGGTGCTCGACCTCGTGCTGCGCGGCACCGGCGAGCACGACGCGCTCGAGCGCCGCATGCGCGAGCTGGAGGCGAGGATGGCCGGCGGCGACGAGGCGGCGCTGCGCGCGTACGGCGTGCTGCAGGCGGCGTTCGAGGCCGGCGGCGGCTACGACCGCAAGCACCGCGTCGAGAAGGTGCTCGCCGGCATCGGCTTCCCGCTCGCCGACCTCGCCAAGGACGTGTCGGTGCTGAGCGGCGGCGAGAAGTCGCGCGTGCAGCTGGCGATCCTGATGACGACGCCGGCGGACCTGCTGATCCTCGACGAGCCGACCAACCACCTCGACCTGCAGGGCATCGAGTTCGTCGAGGACTTCGTCGTGCGCTACCCCGGCGCGTGCGTCGTCGTCAGCCACGACCGCCGCTTCCTCGACGCCATCGCCAACGCCATCGTCGAGGTCGCCGACGGCGTCGCCAACCGCTGGAAGGGCAACTTCAGCCACTACAGCAAGCAGCGCGACCTCGCGCTGCTGACGCAGGCGCGGGCGTTCAAGAGCCAGCGCGAGTTCGTCGAGAAGGAGATGGAGTACATCCGCCGCAACATGGCCGGGCGCATGAGCGCGCAGGCCAAGGGCCGGCTCAAGCGCCTGCAGCGGCTGCAGCTGATCGACAAGCCGCAGGGCAAG
>JBKDXM010000006.1:0-18856 GCA_046306335.1 Planctomycetota bacterium | reverse complement strand
GATCGACGTCATCGAGCCGCAGGGCGCGATCTACCTGTCGGTGCGCTTCGACTGCGTCGGCACGCGCTTCGCCAACAACGAGGAACTGCGGCGCTTCCTGCTGGAGCGCGCCGGCATGGCGGTGGTGCCGTTCCAGGCCTTTGGTCTGCCCGACGAGACCGGCTGGTGCCGCATCTCCGTCGGCGCCTGCTCGCTCGCCGACATCGAGCGCATGCTGCCGCGGCTGCGCGACGCGCTGAAGGGCTGAGCGGTCGGAGCGGTGGGTCGGCACGCAGCCGGCGGCCGGCAGAGGTTCGTCGAGGCGCGGACTCGCGCTGGGACTTTGCGCTGCATTGCATCGCGGTCCGTCCGCTCATCCGGTGCGTGGACGCGCGCTTGGGGCGAAGCCGCAGACCGCGATCGGATCGATGGCCCCGTCGCGCATCGGTGGCGACCTCCCGGACGCGAGCGCGCGTGCCGGGTGGCGTGGCCTTGCAGGACGCAGGCTCCTCGGCCCCCGCATCCGCTTCTGCCCGAAGGTGGGATGCGCTGTGGCGCGGTCGGTTCGGCCGTTGCCGCACGGCACCTTCCATTATGGCAGCCGTGGAGCCTGCAGCGCCGCAACTGGCGCTTCCTTCGCAGTGGCGCGCCGACATACTCATCGCGTCGCCAAGGGGAATCCAAGCCGCAAATGCGCTCGACCTCAGCCAGCTTTTCGTCAGCTTTCGTATCCGCCATCGTCGCCGCGCTCGCGCTCGCGCCCGCAATCGGGGCGCAGAACTTCGACCACCCCGGCGAGGTCTGGTTCGATGGCCGCTGGGGCAAGCCGGCCGAAGCCGAGGCCGCCGGCTGGTTCGAGTACCGCGACCGCTGGCTGCCCAAGTCGATCGAGCCGAAGCTGCGGCAGTGGGAGAAGGAGGACGCGAAGGGCCTCGCGTGGACCCGGTCGTACACGCTGAAGACCCGGCACTATCAGCTGCGCACCAACGTGCCGCGCTTCGTCGCCGAGCTCGAGCTGCGGCCGTTCCTCGATGCGCTCTACGCCCACTTCACGGTGACGTTCCGCGAACGCTTCGGCCTCGAAGGCAAGGGCGCGAACATGAAGACGGTCAACGTCTACGCCGGCTACGCAACGTACTTCGCGCAGACGCAGCGGCCGCGATCCAATCCCGGCTACATCGTCGGTGGCGCCGAACTGCATGTGCTCTACGAGGACGCGAACCTCGGCGGCTTCTACCAGACGATGTTCCACGAGGGCGCGCATCAGTTCGTCGCCGGCCTGATGCCGGGCGCGACGCTGCCGCACTGGATGAACGAGGCGCTGGCGACGCACTTCGAGGCGTTCACTTGGTCGCGTGCCACGCAGACGATCCGCGAACTCGCCGCGCCGCCCGACCGGCTCGAACTCGCCAAGCACCAGCTCGCGCGCGTCGCCGAGGCCGACCCGGAGCAGCTGTTCATGCGCTTGGGCCAAGCCGACTACAACGGCTTCCACTACGCGCTCGGCTGGAGCTACCTGCACTTCCTGCTGCACGTCGACGCGGGGCGGCTCGGCGCCCGCTTCGGCGCGCTGCTCAAGGCGTTGAACGGCTCGGGCGCCAAGCCGTTCGAGGTGGTCTTCCGCTCGATCTACAAGGAAGAACTCGCGGCGCTCGCGAGCCGGTGGAAGCCTTACGTACTCGAATTGCCGCAGCCGGACCGCTGGCAATGGGTGGTGCTGGGCGTCGCGAACCCGACCGCCGCCGACGTCGTGCAGGACGACGACCTGCTCGTCAGCGTGGCCGGCAGGAACCTGCGCACGGCGGCAGACTTCGCGACGGCGTACGCGGCGGCGATGGCCGCGGCGAAGCCCGTGCCGATGGTCGTCGCCCGCAACAAGCCGCTGCCCGGCTTGTCCGGCGAGTTCGAACGGGTGGCCATGTCGGTCGTCGTGCCGATCGAGCAGTTCCAGATGCTGCAGATCAAGCGCTACGAGACGCGCAGCGCCGGCCTCGCCGACTAGGAGTCTGCGTCACGGGAGGCCACGCCGCCGCAGCGGCGGGCGCTTGCTCGCGCAGGGAACCCAGCGGGGCGGTCGGGCCGCCCCACCGGGGAGTCGTGATTGCAGTGGGCGGCCTACCCGCCTTCGGCATCGGCGGCGAGGTCCGGCGGCGTCCCGGCCGCATCGGCGACGCCATGGGCCGAGCCGACCACTTCGGGGCCCGCGCGTTCGCGTCGCCGGTAGGCGAGTCGTCGCGCGTCGATGGCCCGGTGTTCGACCATGCCGAGCAGCCAGGGCAGCACCGGCCGTCCGGGCGCGCAGCGTTCGGCGTCGCGCAGCACCGGCAAGAACACCGTCTGCACCGGATCCTCGGCGGTGGCGGCATCGCGCCCGAGGTGCATCGCGACCAGCAGCAGGCGCGGCGCCGCCGCGTCGAACACGGCGGCCAGCGCGGCGGGGTCGCGTTGGCGCTGGAAGGTGCGGAAGTGGCGGTCGAGTTCGCTCGGGTCCATGACGACGGGTGCGGCGATCACGCCGCCGGTGTGACGGAACATCGCGGCCCGGACGACGTAGAGCCTACGGCAGTCGTCCCGGGGTGAGGGTGGCTGCGACCCGGTTGACGGGATCGCGCGCAGGGGGCAGGTTGCCGACCGCGCGCCCCGGGTGGTCCGGTACCGCGGCTTTCCCTGCCGACCCGTGCGCTCCTGCCGCCGCGCCAGCCGTGGAACCTGGCTCGCCGGCAACTTCGACCGACTGGGAGATGTTCTTCGTCATGGCCAGACTCACCATCGTCCACCGCGAACGCCGGAGCGAGCGCAGCGGCGAACGCCGGCTGCGGTTCGCGCGGGGCGCAGCGCGCCGTGTGGCGCCGCGCACCAGCGCAGTTCTTCGGGCGCCCGGGAACCGCGCGTCGCGCGCCGATGCGTCGGACCTCGCCCGGGCGATCGCGGCGACGATCTGCGGTGGGATCGCCAACCGGATCGGCGGCACGTGACGTCGCCGTTCGTGATCGCGCTGGCTGCCGCATTCGGCGAGTCGCTGCGCAAGCGCGGGCTGCAGTACTTCCACCTTGGCCGGGTCGAACGCATCGACGTCGCCGAGCGCGTCGCGTCGGCGCACGTGCGCGGCAGCAGCCTGTACGTGGTGCGGATCGTCGACTACCGCGACGCACCACGCTGCAAGATGCACTGCACCTGTCCGTTCGGGGCGCGTGCCTATCCGTGCGCGCACCTGTGGGCGACCGTGCTCGCGATCGACGCCGTCGAACGCGGCACGATCGACGCGCCGCGTCGCCTCCAGGGGCCGCTGCAGGTCGGCGAGGCCGAGGCGAACGCGGCGTCGGCTGCTGCCCAGCCGCCGACGCTGCTCCCGTCGCCACCGTCGCCACCGCCGCCACCGCCGCCGCCGCCACCGGCACCGCCGAAGTGGCTGTCGCGCGTCGCCCGGCTGCTGCCGGCTGCGCCGACCGCACCGTCGACGGCCACCCTGCCGCCGCTGGTCGAGTACCGACTCCATTTCGGCCGCCACGACGCCGCGGCGTTGTCCATCCAGACCTTCGTCCGCCTGCCCAGGAAACACGGTGCCTACGGGGAGCCGCGGCAGCTGCGGCTGAGTGACGAGCAGCGAGCGCAGCTACCGGCCGTCGATCGGAGCCTGCTCGCGTTGCGTGCCAGGGACTTCGTCGCCCGGTTCGACTTGCTGCCGAGCCGGATAGGCGAGCTCGCGCGGGACCTCGCGCTGATGTGGCCCGTCAGCGCGCAGCTGCTGCCGGAGACCCTGGAGTTGTTGTCGTCGATGGATCGCGTGTTCGTGGCGGATGCGAAGGGGGCGCGGCCGCTGCGGGTCGACGCCACGGCGCCGTTCGAGTTCGAGCTGGTCGTCGCCGACGACAAGCCCGGCGTCGCCGTCGTGACCGGCCGGTTCCGTCGCGGCGACGAGGTGTTCGCCTTGCCCGACGTCGCGGCGATCGCGATGGGAGTTGCGTTCGTGGCGCGCGACCGGCTGGTGCGATTGGAATGCGCGGACGCGGCGGAGCTGGCGCAGGAACTGGCGCGCGGTGGCCCGCTCGAACTGCCGGCGGCGGAACTGCCGGCGCTGCTCGGGCGGCTGGCGCTGTTGGCCGGCGCGCCGCGGTTCCTCGCCAACCTGCTCGACCGGTTCGCCGTGGTCGCGCCGATCCCCGTCGTCGCCGTCAGGATCCCGAAACTCCCGGGGGCGGCGCTGCACGCCGGTATGCGGTTCGACTACGACGGCGAGTTGCTGGCGGCCGACGATGCGCGGCCGGTCCTCGCCGTCGGCGCCGGCATCGTGCGCCGCGACTTCGCCGCCGAGGCGGCGGCCCGTCAGGCGCTGGTGGCGATCGAGCCGGCGTTCGCCGGTCCGCTGGTGGAGTTGCCGCGCGCGCGGCTGGCGGCGTTCACTGCGGCCTGCGTCGCCGCCGGCTGCCGCGTGCTGGTCGACGGCCGCACGGTGCGCCCGTTCGCCGCCGCCAGCGCGCGGGTGGGCAGCGGCATCGACTGGTTCGAGCTGAGCGGGCAGGTCGCGTTCGACGGGCGGACCGCGGGGTTGCCGGAACTGCTGCGGCGACGGGTGCTCCAGGCGGGCATGGTCGAGCTGGACGACGGCACGTTCGGCCTGTTGCCGGAGCAGTGGCTGCGGCGCATCGAGGCGCTGCGGCTGCTCGACGCAGAAGTCGACGGCGACGTGCTGCGGGTGCCGCGGTCGCGCGGCCTCGTGCTGGACGCGCTGCTCGCTGCCCGGAGTGACGACGCGGTCGAGGTCGACGCGGCGTTCGCGGCCTTGCGCGCCCGGCTCGGCGCGTTCGAGCAGGTGCAGAGCCGGGCGGCCCCCGCGGCGTTCGTGGGCAGCCTGCGGCCCTACCAGTGCGAGGGGCTGGGCTGGCTGCACTTCCTGCGCGACTTCGGGCTCGGCGGCTGCCTCGCCGACGACATGGGGCTGGGCAAGACCGTGCAGGTGCTCGCCCTGTTGGCGCACGAACACGCCGCCGCGACCAGCGCCGCCGCCGTGCCATCGGCCGTCCAGCCGGCCGGGCCGCGGCGCCAGCGCGGCCGGGCCGGGACGGCGGCGCTCGCCGCCGCCGCGTCCGGGGCCCGCTCGGCCGCGCGCGCCCCGGGCGCAGCACCGATGGCGCCGAGCCTGTTGGTGGCCCCGCGCAGCGTGATCGGCAACTGGCACGCCGAAGCCCAGCGCTTCGCACCCGGCCTGCGGGTGGTCGACTTCAGCGGCCACGATCGCTGGAGCGACGCCAACGTGGCGCGGCTGGCGCAGGCGGACCTCGTGCTGACCACCTACGCGCTGGTGCGCAGCGACGTGGTCCGCTTCGCCGAACGCGGCCAGCGCTTCCACTACGCGATCCTCGACGAAGCGCAGGCGATCAAGAACCCCGACAGCCAGGGCGCCAAGGCCGTGCGGCTGCTGCAGGCGGCCCACCGCCTCGTGCTGACCGGCACGCCGGTCGAGAACCACCTCGGCGACCTGTGGTCGCTGTTCGAGTTCCTCAATCCCGGCATGCTCGGCCGGCTGCCGGCGTTCCGCGCCCTGTTCGGCGCCGAGGCCGACGACGAAGCGCTCGCGGCGCATCGCCAGCTGGTGCAGCGCGCGCTGCGGCCGGTGCTGCTGCGGCGCACCAAGGCGCAGGTGCTGACCGACCTGCCCGACAAGGTCGAGCAGACGCTGTGGTGCGTGCTCGGACCGGCGCAGCGCAAACGCTACGACCAGCTCGTCCGCCACTTCCGGGCCAAGCTGCTCGGCGAACTCGGCGACGGCGACGAACTCGACGACCGCCAGCGGTTCGTGGTGCTGGAGGCGCTGCTGCGTCTGCGGCAGGCCGCCTGCCACGAGGCGCTGCTCGACCCGCGCGCCGCGGCGCCCGGCAGCGCCAAGTTCGACGAACTGCTGCCGCGCCTGGAGGAACTCGCCGTCGAAGGCCACAAGGCGCTGGTGTTCTCGCCGTTCACCAGCCTGCTCGACCTGTTGGAGCCGGAGTTGCGTGCGCGCGGCATCGCGTTCGAACGCATCGACGGCAGCGTGAAGCGCCGCGCCGAGCGCGTGCGGCGCTTCCAGGAGGACCCGGACTGCCGCGTCTTCTTGATCAGCCTCAAGGCCGGCGGCGTCGGGCTGAACCTGACGGCCGCGAGCTACGTGTTCCTGCTCGACCCCTGGTGGAATCCGGCGGTCGAACTGCAGGCGATCGACCGCGCCCACCGCATCGGCCAGAAGCGCGTCGTCAACGCCTACCGGCTCGTCTGCCGCGACACCGTCGAGGAGCGCGTGCTGGAGTTGCAGTCCCGGAAGAAGGCGCTCTGCGAGGCGATCCTCGGCAACGAGCGCTCCCTGCTGCAGGACCTGACGCGCGCGGACCTCGAACTGCTGCTGGGGTGATCGCCGTCGAGGCCGCGGCGCGCGCCATGCGCGCGCTCAGAACACGAACGACGTGCCGACGTAGACGAAGTCGACGTCGCTGCCGGTCACTCCCGGCCCCTGCACGCCGCTGCCGGTGAAGAAGTGCGACCAGCCGACGTACGCGTCGAGGTGGCGGCCGAAGCGGTGGGTCAGCAGCACGTCGACCTCCTGGCCGACCTCGCGGCCCGTCGGGTCGACGCCGGGCGACGTGCTGCCGCCGCCGACGGTGTAGAGCTGGTCGGCGTCGTCGTAGAGCCACAGCGCGTGCCCGGCGACGGTCAGCGTCGTCGTCTCGGCGAGGTGCCACGACGCGCCGAGGTGCGCGGCCATGACGTTCTGCCGGCCGATCGCGTCGAGGTAGCCGAGGTAGGCGTGGCCGAGCGGATACCCCTGGAAGTACGTGCCGACGTGGCCGCCGGGCCGCGCGCCGCCGCTGGCGACGTCGCCGCCGCCGAAGACGCGCGGCTTCGCCCAGGCGTCGCGCCAGACGCGGCCGAGCACCGCGGCGGCGAACCAGCCGTTGGCGCGTTCCTCGCCGACTTCGCCGGCCTGCAGCGCGGCTTCGACCTCGCCGTCGTAGTCGCCGCCGAGCGCGCCGAAGCTGCGCACGCCGAGCGTGTGGCGGAACTCGTCGCCGATCGTGTCGTTGACTGCGACGTTCGGCCGCCGCGTGCCGAGCAGGTACAGGTCGAGGCCGCGCGCCTTCGGCGTCGCGGCCTTCGACGCGTAGACGCCGTACAGCGCCCGGTTGACGTCGAGCGTGTTGAGCCCGGTCGGGTCGTTGGGCACGAACCACGTCGCCAACCCTTCGACGCGGAAGCTGGCGACGGTGCCCTGCAGCGACACGCCGTCCCAGCTGTTGAGCACGTTGTTCCACGGCCCCGGACTGATCACGCGCTGCGCGCCGAACTGGAACGACTGGCGGCCGATGCGCAGCCGCACCGGCGTGCCGCCGCCGGGCGCCACGAGGTCGACGAAGCCCTGGTACAGGTCGAGTGTGTCGACGTCGGTCGTGCGCCGGCCGCCCGGAAGGTCGCGGTCGCTCGACTGCGCCGTGCGCGGTTCGACGTACACGCGCACCATCTCGCCGAAATGCACGTCGGCGTGCAGGTGCATGCGGAAGAGGTTGAAGCGGTCGGTGTCGCCGGTCGCGGTTGCACCGAAGCCGAAGCCGTCCCAACTCTCCAGGCGGTCGTCGATGCGGCCGCCGAACGACGCCCAGGTGCGGCCGTCAGCCGACAGGTGGACGTGCTTGATGGCGTCGAGCGGGCCGGCGGCGCCGGCGCGCGGCTGGGACCAGTCCTCGTTCCAGCGCAGGAAGCGCCAGTCCGGGTGCGTCGCCTGCGGCGGCGGCGTCTGCGCCGCAGCCAGTCCGGCGAGCAGCGCGACGGCCGCACCTGCCCGCGCGCCGCGCCAACCGCGCGCGCCGGCTCGCGCCGCCGCAGGCTGCGCGCGCGCCGTCATCACGCCGGCGGCATCGCGCCGCACAGCGCGGAGACCATCGCCACCAGCGGCCGGCCGCTCGGGCGGCCGTGCTGCCAGTCGCCGCCCTCGCAGCCGCTGCCGCCGATGTCGACGTGCGTGAACGGCATCGGTACGGCGCTGTCGCCGCCGTGCTTGGCGAGGCCCGAGGCGAGGCACAGGAAGGCCATCGGGAACTGGTGGCCGCGCGCGGTGCCGCTGCTCGGCAGGTTGTTGCAGGACAGCGTGTCGTCGGCCTTGCTCTTCGGCGCGACGAAGTCGAAGTCCTCGCGGCGCAGGCGCGAGACCTCGAACGGGTCGCCGACGGCGTCGCCGACCTGCATCAGCGTCTCGGCGGCGGCGGCGGCGCGTGCCGGGCCGTTGTCGAGCGCGATGTTGTAGGGGCCGACGGCGCGGCCGGCGTGGCCGGTCAGCGTCGCGACGGTCAGCAGGTGCGGCTGTTCGGCGCGCGCGGCCTCCAGGCGCAGGTGGCTCAGCAGATCGGCGAGCACGAGGCGGCCCTCGGCGTCGGTGTTGCCGATGCGCACGCGGCAGCCGGCGTGGCTGGTGATGATCTCGTCGCTGACGAACGCGTCGCTGCCGATGCTGTTGCGCACCACGCCGAGCTCGGCGACGAGGCGCACGCCCTTCAGCCCGAGCTTCGCCGCGGCGAGCACGAGGCCGGCGACGGCGGCAGCGCCGCCCTTGTCGCGGCTCATGCCGGCCATGAAGCCGCCGGTCTTCAGGTCGGCGCCGCCGGTGTCGTAGGTCAGGCCCTTGCCGGCGAGCAGCAGCGTGCGCTCGATCTTGCCCTTGGGCGTGTACTCCAGCCGCACGACGCACGGCCGGTGGCGCGGCACGGCGAGCGACGCGCGCGCGACCGCCATCAGCAGCGGGTACTCCTGCTGCAGCTTCTTGACGTCCTTCTGGACGCTCACCTTCACCTTGCTACCGCGGAACGCATCCTGCACGAACGCGGCGAAGCGCGGCGGCGCCATGCGCTCGGGCTCGGTGCCGCACAGGTCGCGCGCGAGGCGCAGGCCGGCCTCGGTCGCCTCGACCCACGCCGCCGCCTCGGCCGGGAACGCGCCGCCGAGCACGCCGACGCCGAGCGTCTTGACCGGCTCGGTGGCCGCAGCGCCGAGCGCCTCGCGCGCTTCGAGCGGTTCCCACAAGCCGCCGGCGGCGCCGAGCGCTGCGACGGTGGCGAAGTGCGCGTAGGCGGGGTGCTTCGGCGGGCCCTGCAGCAGCAGCAGCACCGCCGTGGCGCCGGCGTCGCGCGCGCGGCGCACGCCGGCCTTCGCGGCCTCGGCGTAGCGGCGCACGTCGTCGTGGTCGCGCTGCAGCGGGCCCGTCGGCGCGACGACGAGGCGGTGGCCGGCGACGCCGTCGGCGGCGATCAGGTTGACCGCGCTCGCCATGCGCGCGTCGGCCTTGGCCAGCGCGGTGAGCGGCGCCTTCAGCGCGGCGACGTAGCCGCCGAGCCCGGCGGGGGTGTGGGCGACGAGGACCACGGCGTCGTAGCCGCCGCTCGGGGCGACGGCCTTGCTGGGATCGGAGACGGCGACGATGCGGAGCATCGCCGCATCGTGTAGCCGCGGCGACCGCGGCGCAACGTTGCCGCGCCGGCGCGGCCGGGCCGACAACCCGCGGCGCGCGGGGCGCGGTCGGTCCGTCGCATGCGCACCGGCGATCGCCGCGCCATCGCGTGGCCCAACGGGCGGACCGGCGGCGGTGTCCCCGCGGTGTCGCATGCTCGCACCGGGGATCGCCTCGCGCTCGTGGGCGGGCGGGTCGGCCGTAGCATCGCCGGCTCGCCTCATGCCCAACCGCGCCATGTCGTCCCACGTCGTCCGGTCGTCGTCCTTCGCGCTCGCGTTCTGCGTCCTCGCCGCCGCCGCGGCCGCGCAAGGCGGCGAACGCCTCACCTTCGCCGACACGACGAAGCCGCTGCAGTGGCAAGGGCCGCCGCCGCCCGCGCAGCTCGTCGATGGCGGCCGCAAGGTCGAACTGCGCGTCGACGGCAAGGCGGTGTGGTTCGATCCGGCAACCGGCGCGATCGCCGACAAGCCGGCAGACGCCGCGCCGCCGCCGCCCGCTGCCCCGCGCAAGGTCGGCGGGGGGCGCGACGGCGACCTGTGGCTCGACGAGGTCGCGCCAGGCGCGGGCGGCGGCCGCCGCCGCGGCGGCGCGCGCAGCGGCGCGGGCGCGGCGGGCGGAGCCGGCGCCGACGACAAGGCCGTGCGCCTGACCAGCGACGGCGCCGCCGCCGGCAAGAAGGAGGAAGCGCACCTCTCGCCCGACGGCAGCAAGGCGTCGTTCGTGCGCGGCAACGACCTCTTCGTCGTCGACGTCGCCAGCAAGGACGTCTGGCGCGTGACCAGCGACGGCGGCCCCGAGCGTTTCCACGGCCTGCTCGACTGGGTCTACCAGGAAGAGCTGTACGGCCGCGGCGACTTCCAGGGCCATTGGTGGAACCGCGACGGCTCGTGCTGCGCGTGGCTGTCGCTCGACGAGGCCCCGGTGCGCGAGTTCACGCTCGTCGACCACGTGCCCGACGGCTTCCTCGAGACCGAGCGCAGCGTGCGCCCCGAGGTCAGCAACTACCCGAAGGCCGGCGACCCCAATCCGTTCGCCAGCCTGTTCGTCGCGCACAGCAAGGACCGCCGCATCGTGCCGGTCGACCTCGCGGCGTGGCCGAAGGACCTGCTGGTCGTGCGCGTCGATTGGACGCCGGACGGCACGACGCTGCTGGCGACGGTCAGCGACCGCATCCAGACGTGGGCCGAGCTGCTGGCGATCGATCCGGCGACCGGGAAGGCGACGAAGTGGCTGCGCGAGGAGTCGCCGACGTGGGTCAACCGGCCGGAGCCGCCGCGCTGGCTCGCCGACGGCACGTTCTTGTGGCTGTCGGAGCGCACCGGCTACCAGCACGTCTACCGCCACAAGCCGGGCGGCGCGCTGGTCGGCACCGTGACCAGCGGCGAGTGGCAGGTGCGCGCGATCGAGCGCCTCGACGAGGCGCGCGGGCTGCTGTGGTTCGAAGGCACGAAGGACGGCGCCACCGGGCGGCATCTCTACCGCGTCGCGCTCGATGGCACGGGCCTCGTCTGCCTGACGCCCGGCATCGGCACGCACCAATACGAGCTCGGCGAAGGCGGCGCGTTCGTGCTCGACCGCTGGTCGGCGATGGACCAGCCGACGCGCGTGCGCGTGCTGTCGGGCAGCGACGTCGCTGTGCTGCGCGACGTCGGGCAGGCCGACACGGGCGCGGCGGCGGCGAAGTTCGGCCTGCTGCCGCGGCAGCGGCGCACGATCCGCGCGCGCGACGGCTACGAGCTCGACGCCTGCGTGATCCTGCCGACCGGCTGGCGCAAGGACGGCAGTTGGCCGGTGTTCCTGCCGACGTACTCGGGCCCGGACGCGCCGACGGTGCGCGACGCGTGGGCGCACAGCAGCTACCACCAGTTCCTCGGCCAGCAGGGCTTCCTCGTGCTGCAGGCCAACGTGCGCTCGGCGAGCGGCCGCGGCCAGGTCCACACCGGGACCTGCTACCAGCAGCTCGGCGTGCAGGAGCTCAAGGACCTGCAGGACGCCGTCGCCCACGTCGTCGCCGAGTTCGGCGGCGACCCCAAGCGCGTCGCCATCAGCGGCTGGAGCTACGGCGGCTTCATGGCGGCCTACGCGCTGACGCACAGCGACACGTTCGCGCTCGGGCTCGCCGGCGCTGGCGTCTACGACTGGCAGCTCTACGACACGATCTACACCGAGCGCTACATGCGCACGCCGCAGCAGAACCCGCAGGGCTACGCCGCGACCTCGGTGGTCAAGGCGGCGCGCAACCTGAAGGGCAAGCTCGTGCTGCTGCACGGCGAGCTCGACGACAACGTGCACCTGCAGAACACCATGCAGCTGCTGTGGGAGCTGCAGACCGCCGGCAAGCAGGACGTCGAGCTGATGGTCTACCCGCGCTCGCGGCACGGGCTCGACCCGCGCGTCAACGCGCACAGCCACGAGTTCCAGTGGCGGCGGCTGGCGCAGCTGCTGCAGCCGGCGAAGTAGCCGGCAAGGCCGCCGGCCGACGCGGCGAAGCGGGCGGCGCGCGGCGTTGTGCGGCTGCGGCAGCGCGACGCCAAGGCGCTGCTTGCTGCGGCGCTCTTTGTGTCTGGTCTCTGTGTTCTCTGTGCTCTCTGTGGTTCCTTGCTGCTGGTGCTGCAGAAGCAGAACAACCACAGAGGACACAGAGAGCACAGAGCAGAGCAGAGCAAACGGAGGGGCCCCAGAACGACCGATGGCTGCGGTGCGGGTCGGGCGGCTTAGCGTTCCGTGCCGCCGACTCGCAGCGCCGGCCGCTTCCGGCGGCCGCGGCGGTCACGCCTGCGGCAGCGGGCCTTCGTAGCACTTCCGGCCCGGCCGGCAGTCGCGCGGGTGCACGATGTCGTCGTCGGGGCCGACGCAGGTGCACGTGCGCGCGCACCAGTAGTAGCCGTCGCCCGGCCACTTGCGGTCGTCGTAGACGCGCTCGCCGAGCGAGTGCGTCAGCAGGTGCTTCATCAGCATCGACGGGCAGAGGTCCTTCGGCAGCAGGTCTTCGTGCGTCTTGGTCTTCTCGGTCATGGCGTCACCGCGTCGCTTCGTCGAGGGCCTGCCGCACGATCGCCTTGCCGATCGTCAGCTTGTAGTCGTTGTGCGCCAGCGGATTGGCGCCCGCGAAGGCGAGCTCGGCCGCCTTCTGGAACAGCGCCGCGGACGGCGCCTCGCCGACCAGCACGGCCGCGGCCTTGGGGCGCGGCAGCGGGTTCGGCGCCACGGCGCCGAGCACGAGGTCGGCGGCCGTGATCTTGCCGCCCTGCAGCACGACGCGGACGGCGCACGCGGTCGTCGCCCAGTCGAAGGACTGCTTCTCGCGCGACTCGCAGTAGGCGCTGCGCGCGCCGGCCGGTTGCTTGGGCACGTGCAGTGCCGTGACGATCTCGCCGGCCTGCAGCGTGTGCTCGGGGTTCTGCGCCCGCGGCTCGTCGGGGAACAGCTCGGCGAGCGCGCGGCGGCGCTCCTTGCCATCGAGCGTCGTCGTGTACTCGGCGCCAAGCGCCAGCATCGGCGGCGCCAGGTTGCTCGGATGCACGCGCACGCAGTCCATCCAGCCGAGCACGGCGTGGTAGCGGTTCTCGCCGGTCATCGCGAGGCAGGTCGGGCCGCGGCCGCCGTGCAGGCAGCGGAAGGCCTCGCTGCGCACGTACCAGCAGCGCGTGAACTGCAGGATGTTGCCCGCCACGGTGGCGCGGTTGCGCACCTGCGGCGTCGCCGTCATGCCGGCCGACTGGCGCAGGGCCTGCAGCGCCGGATCCTGGAGCTCGGCGTGCTGCTCCAGCTCGGTCAGCGTGGTGAGCGCGCCGATCTGCAGCGCGCCGTCGGCGGCGCGCGCGACGCCCGCGAGCTCGCGCTTGAGCGGCAGCAGGTTGACGACCTGCTGCGGCGTCTGCAGGCGCTCCTTCATGCGGTCGACGAGGTCGACGCCCGCGCCCTTGAGCACGGTGTCGGGCTGGGCGGCGGCGGCCGCCGCTTCGGCGAGGTCCTTCGGGACGACGTAGGTGAACGGCTTCATCGGTTCATCCCTTCTTGGCGAGGGCCTGCACGACCTTGTCGGGCGTGATGGGGAGGTGGCGGACCGGCGTGCCCAGCGCGTGGAACACGGCGTTGGCGATGGCGGCGGCGGAGGCGACGGACGGCGGCTCGCCGAGCCCGGCGGCGCCGACGCTGTCGTGGCCGTTGGCGATCGAGTGCATGTGGCACTCGAGCTCCGGCAGGTCGCGCGCGCCGGTGACCTTGTAGCGCAGGAAGTCGCCGTTGAGCATGCGGCCGGTGCGCTTGTCGAGGATGCGCTGCTCGTGCAGCGCGTAGCTGACGCCCTGGATCATCGCGCCGAGCACCTGGCTCTCGGCCAGCTTCCTGGTGATCACGAGGCCGCAGTCCTGGATGCCGAACATGCGCGTGACGCGCACGAAGCCGGTCCAGCTGTCGACCTCGACCTCGGCCATCTGCACGCCGCACTGGCTGGCGTGGAACGGCTTGCTGTCGTAGTTGGCGAAGCGCTGGCCGCGCACGTCGATCGGGTTGGGTCCGATCAGCTTGCAGGCCTCGGCCCAGCGCAGCTGCGACTTGCCGAGGCCGACCAGCCCGCCGGCGCACACGACCTCGTTCGCCGGCACGCCGAGGTGCTTGCCGACCAGTTCGCACAGTTGCTGCTTGGCGAGGAACGCGGCGTGGCGCGCCGCCGGCGCGAGGCTCGGCGTCACCGTGCTGCCGCCGCTCGCCGGCCCCGACGGGTCGCCGGTGTGGCCGACAGTCGCCTTGACCAGCTTGAGCTCGACGCCGAGCTCCTCGGCGGTGACCACGGCGAGCATCGTCTTGGTGCCGACGCCCGGCTCCTGCGCGCCGCTGCGCGTCTCGACCGTGCCGTCCTGGTGGATGCGGCAGGTGATGCCGTGCGCCGGCCGACCCTGGTTGCCGAGGTTGCCCCAGCGCGCCGAGCTGAGGCCGACGCCGCGCAGCATGCGCGCGCCCGGCGCGTTGGTCCGCGCGCGCGCCGCGGCCCAGCCGAAGCGCTCGGCGGCGAAGCGCCACTGGTCCTGGCGGATCTGCTCGCGGTCGTTCTGCAGGCGGAACGTCAGCGGATCGACGCCCGCCTTCGCCGCCAGCTCGTCGAGGAACAGTTCGGCGCCGAACCATCCCTGCGGGTGGCCGGGCGCGCGCATCGGCCGCGGCGGGTCGGCGTCGATCGCGAGGTCCTTGTGGCTGCGGCGGACCTTGGCGTCGGCGGTGTAGTAGTTGGGCACGGCGACGCTGCCGCCGCTGCCGCTGAAGCCGGCGTGGCCGAAGCTGCGCCAGTCCCACGCGACGATGCGGCCCGCGGCGTCGACGCCGCCGCGCGCCTGCATCAGCGCGCCCGGCCGGTTGCCGGTGGTGGTGTGCTCCTCGAAGCGGTCGAGCATCAGCTTGACCGGCGCCTTGGCCGCGTGCGCCAGCAGGCACAGCGCGAGGCCCTCGATGCCGGCGCCGAACTTGCTGCCGAAGCCGCCGCCGACGAACTCGGAGTGGATCGTCACCGAGCCGACGTCGACCTTCTTGCCCTGCAGCGCGCGCGCCAGCTCGCCGCGGCAGCCGAACGTCGCCTGCGTCGACAGCCAGACCTCCAGGTCGTTGCCGGTCCAGCGCGCCACGCCGCCGTGCGTCTCCAGCGAGCTGTGCGTCTGCACCTCGACGCGGTAGGTGGCGTCGTGGGTGACCTTGGCCTCCAGCAGCGCCGCCGCCATGCCGTCGTCGGCCGGCCAGTCCTCGGTGACCACGCCCTTGTCGTCGACCATCGGGGCGTCGTTGGCGACGAGGTAGTCGACGTTGTGCTCCTCGCGCTCGTACTCGGCGCGGATCCGCTCGATGGCGTCGCGCACGAGGTGCAGGTTGACGCCGGCGACCGCGGCGATGGCGTCGCCGACGAAGCGCACCTTGTTGCCGATCTCCTTCAGCGCGACCACGGCCTGGATGCCAGGCATGCGCGCGGCCTCGTCGAGTTCGAGCACGGTCAACTTGCCGCGCGCCACCGGGCTGCGCAGGATCATCGCCTGCAGCATGCCGGGGAACGTGACGTCGTAGCTGTACTTGGCGCGGCCCGACGCCTTGGCGAGGCCGTCGACGCGGTCGACGTCGGTGCCGACCAAGGCGAACTGCGTCTTCGCGTCCCACGGCGGCGCGTCGCCGGCGGCCGGCTGCACCGTGCGTTGCTCCAGGCGGTCGTCCTTCTGGCCCGGCAGCGCCTTGTAGCCGACGGTGATCTTCACGTCCTCCTGCGGCGTGCGCGCGTTCACTTGCCGCCTCCCTGCGCCGTGCGCTGGATCGCCTGCATCACGCGGCCGTAGGTGCCGCAGCGGCAGATGTTGCCGCTGAGGTCCTGCTGCATCTGCGCGACCGTCGGCTGGCCGCGGCGCTGCAGGCAGCTCAGCGAGCTCATCACCATGCCCGGCGTGCAGAAGCCGCACTGCATTGCGTCGCACTGCACGAAGTTCTGCACCAGCGGGTGCACCGTGTCGCCGTCGGTCAGGCTCTCGACCGTCGTGACCTCGCTGCCGACCGCGTCCATCGCCAGCGTCATGCACGACGTCGTGGTGACGCCGTCGACGAGCACGGTGCAGCCGCCGCAGGCGCCGCGGTCGCAGACCTTCTTGGCGCCGGTCAGGTCGAGGCCGTCGCGCAGCGCGTCGAGCAGCGTCGTGCGCGTCTCGACCTCGACCTTGCGCGCCTTGCCGTTGATGCGCAGTTCGATCTCGTGCAGGCCAGGGCCGAAGGTCGTCGGGCCGGCGGGGGCGGCCGGCGCAGCGGCGAGCCCGGACGTGGCGACGCCGGCGGCGGCGGATCCCTTGAGGAAGGAACGGCGGCTGAAGCCGCGGTCGGGTGGGACGGTCATGGCCTCGGGACGGGAAAAGGAAGGCCGGAGTCTAGCCAGTTCCCGAACCCGCCGAGGTCACGAATCTGCCCCGCGCCGGCGCGGCGTCCGCCGGCCGCGCCAAGCGCTCACTGGAAGGCGCCGACGAAGCGCATCACGAGCCCATAGTAGCCGGTCGGCGACAGCGAGCCGGTCGTCTGCGTGGTGAAGTTGGATCGGTGCACCATGTGGGCCGGGCCTGCGGGCGCAGCGGCGGCGCCGATGCGCACCTGCCACGCGCTGCGCGACGGCACGAACGCGCCGCCGACGACGTCGAGACCGATCGCCTGCGTGAACAGCGGCACGCCGATGGCCGCCGGCGTCGCCGGCAGCGTCCAGGTCTGCCCGCCAGCACCGACCGGTACGACCGCGCCGAGCAGCGGGTCGGCGTGCAGCGAGCACGTCGGCGCGCCGAGCGCGGCCAGCGAAACCGGCAGCGGCACGCCGCCCGTCAGCCGGTTGTCGAGACCGAGCGCGTGGAAGACGAACGCGATCGCCGGACCGCCGGCGGAGACGGTGTGGGTCACGTTGAGGTTGCCGCCGACGACGCCGTTGCCGGCGACCTGCGGCACGTCGATCGCCAACGACGTGCCGGCGACGTTGCACGCCGCGTCGTCGGCGATGCGGGTGACCTCGCCGCGCGCCTCGGTGGCGTGGAAGAAGAAGCCGTCGGCGGGCCAGTTGTCGCCGGTGCCGCCGGTGACGGTGATGTCGAGCAGCAGGTTGCCATTGGCGCGCAGGTAGACGAGCGGCGACTGCAGCGGGATCGCCAACGTCCACGGGTTGGGGTACGGGAACACGCGCGCCGCGGCCGGCACGACCAGCGCGCCGTCGTAGATCGTCTGGGCCGTCGCGGTGCCGATGTTCACGCTCCACGTCGCCGACATCGTCGCCGGCGTGGCCGGCACTTCGTAGGCGTCGATCCGGCACTGGAACGTCTTCGCCACGGGCGCATCGACGTTGAAGTTGCCGCCATCGAGCCGGACTTGCAGTTCCGTCACGACGGCCGTGCTCGCGCACAGCTGGCTGCCGTCGACGAGGTACTGCACGCGGCCCGACGTCCAGCCGAACGGGGTCCGCGCGGCGCTGGTGCCTTCGAGGTTGGCGTAGCCGTTGGGCACGACGACGGCGGTCTGGGCGACGGCAGCGGCGGCGGTCGCCAGGAGGAAGAATGCGGAACGGAACGTAAGCAGATTCATGGCGCAGCGGAGTGCCGTTCGCTGCGCGCGAGTTCCCGGCGGAACCAGCGGGCCGCTTGCGGCACACTGCCGGCGTGGTTCCCCTGCGCACGCTCTGGTGGTCCTGGTTGCTCGTCACCGCGCCCTGGGCGTGCACCCCGGTCGCTTCGCCGCCTGCGGTCGAACGGATTGCCGCGGTCGCCGCAGCCCCGGCGGTCGACGCCGAGCGCGCCGCGAAGCTGCTGCTCGCAGCACTCGACGGCGAAGCGCTGTACACGCTCGCCGACGGCACCAAGCCGGTGAGCGAAGGCTTCTGGCACGGTTGGGTGCGGGTCGACGCGCCGGACCTCGCCGAGGTCGAGGCGGTGCGCGCCGCGCTGGCGCCGCTGCGCACCGACGACCTGTACGCCGACGTGACGGTGTTCGACGCCGTGCACGACGGCAAGCGCGCGGCGCAGGCCTTCGTCGTCGACCGCCGCGCGTTGGCGGCGGCGCTGACGCGGCACGCTGCGTTCTTCGCGCCGTACGGCCTCGCGCCGAGCGCGCATCCGTGCGAGGTGATGGCGGTGGTCGAGCGCATGCCCAAGCTCGACCGCCACCGCGGCCATGGCCTGTTGTTCGGCTACCCGGTGCACGCCGTCGACTTCTTCGTCGCCGTCGCCGACACGCCGGGAGAAGGCGGCAAGCCCGCGCCGCGCCGCTTCGTGCAGATCCCGACCTTCGCCAGCCCGACCGGCCGTTTCGTGTACGCCGTGCCGCCCGATGCGCCGGACCGCCCCGAGGACGTGGCGCTGCGCGCGCGCACCGAGCCGGTGCTGGCGCGCTGGCGGGAACTGCGCGCGGGGCTCGCCGTCGACGACCTCGCGGCGCTGCGCGCGGCGGTGGCGACGCTGCGGCGGGAGTGCGCGGGGCGGGCGGCGGTGGGCGGCGCACGCAGCCCGCGCGCGGTGTCGCTGCGGCCGATCGCCCTCGCTGGAAGATGACCTCGGGTGATCGCCGTGCGCGGCCGCGGTGGCGCACGTTCACTCGGCGAACAGGTCGGCGAGCGAGGTGGCGTCGAGGATGCGATCGGTCCAGCGGTCGAGGTCGTCGGTGGTGGCGGCTTGCAGGCGCGAGACGACGGCAGCGGCGGGGGCGCCAAAGCGACGGGTGATCAGGCGCAAAAGGGTTGCGACCTTGCCTTCTGCTCTGCCTTCGGCCTTGCCCTCCGCCTTGCCCTCGGCGCGGCCTTCGTTGCGGAGTTGCTGCGCGGTCGACACGAACTTGCTCTTCATGGCGGGATCTCGGAAGCGAAGGGTCAACTGGCGTTGCACGACCGGCAGCGGCAGCCCGGACGTCGCGTAGACGTAGTCTACCAAG
>JBKDXM010000005.1:0-7973 GCA_046306335.1 Planctomycetota bacterium | reverse complement strand
CCATCGCCCCGTTCGGTCGCCGTCGTCGGCGGCGGCATCGCCGGCCTCGCCGCCGCGCGCGCGCTGCAGCACGCCGGCGTGCGCGCCACCGTGTTCGACAAGGGCCGCAGCGCCGGCGGCCGCGCCGCGACGCGCCGCCGCGAGCCGCACCAGTTCGACCACGGCGCGCAGTTCTTCACCGTGCGTACGCCCGGCTTCGCGGCAGCCCTGCGGCCGCTGCAGGACGCGGGCGTCGTGCAGCGCTGGCACGGGCCGTTCCGCACGCTCGCCGGCGGCGTCGTCGGCGGTGACCCGCGGCCAGGGGCCGAGCGCTGGGTCGCCGTGCCCGGCATGTCGGCGCTGCCGCGCGCGCTCGCCGCGGGCCTGACCCTCGCCGTCAGCGCCCGCATCGACGGCCTGCAGCGCGCGGCCGCGGGCAGCGGCTGGACGCTCGCCGGCATCGACGTCGCGACCAACGCCGCCGTCGCGCACGGTCCGTTCGACGCCGTCGTGCTGGCGATCCCGACGGCGCAGGCGCACGCGCTGCTGCGCACGAGCGGTCTCGCGGGTCCCGTCGCCGCCGCGGCGGCCGCGCGCGCCGACGCGCTGCAGCCGTGCCTCGCCGGGCTGGTCGCGTTCTCCGAACCGCTCGCCGACGCCGACGGCGCGTGGTTCGTCACCGACGACGAACTGGCCTGGGCCGCGCACGACGGCGGCAAGCCCGGGCGCAGCGGCGGCCCGACCTACGTGCTGCACGGTGCTTCGGCTTGGTCGCTGCAGCGCTTCGACCAGGACGTGACGCAGAACGCGCAGGCGCTCGTCGCCGCGTTCGCGCGGTGCCTTGGCCGGCCGCTGCCGCCCGTCGCGCACGTCGAAGGCCACCGCTGGCGCTACGCGCTCGCCGCCGACGGCGAGCCGGGTGGCGCTGCCGTCGTCGACGCGGGCCTGCGCCTCGCGCGGTGCGGCGACGGCCTCGTCGGCGGCCGCGTCGAGGGCGCGTGGACCAGCGGCGTCGCCGCGGCCGAGCAGTTGCTCGCCGGCTGGTGAGCGGCCGCGGGCGTGCGCGCCGGGCCCGCGCCGCCGTCAGTCGCTGCGCAGCGTCAGCGCGTTGCCCCACGGGTCGACGATCGCGAGTTCGCGCGCCGTGCCCTGCGTGCGCGTCGCGGCGCCGAGGTGGATGACGTCGGGGTGGTGCACCAGCAGGCGCGGCGCCGTCGCTTCGCCGCGCACAAAGCGCAGTTCGAGCTGCGGCAGGCGCAGCGTCGCGACGTCCGCCGTCGCCTGCTCGACGCGGCAGCGCAGCATCTCGCTGTACCAGCGCGCGGCGGCGGCGACGTCGGGCACCGTCAGCGTGACGCCGAGCACGCGCGGCGGTTCGTTCGCCCGCGCCGGGGCGGCGGCGTGGCAGGCGAAGTCCGGGTTGCTGACGCACTCGGCCAGCATCGCTTCGAGCTGGTCGGCGCGCGCCGGGTCCTGGGCGCGCAAGGTGGCGATGGCCGCGGCCCGCTCGGCGGGCGGCAGGTCGAGCGCGTATTCGAACCAGTCGTCGAGGCCGTCCATGGGGTGGTCTGTTCGCCGGATGCGGGATGCCGGACGCACGCAATCGCCCGACCCGGGTGCGGTGGCGGCGCTGCGCATCCGGCCCGGGCGCTTTGGGCGAACCCCGCCACATGCCCGCCGCCAAACTGCCGGAGAAACCCTGCGCCACCTGCGGCCGCACGATGGTCTGGCGGGCCAACTGGGCCAAGAATTGGGACGCGGTGCGCTACTGCAGCGCCCGGTGCCGCCGCGGCCTCGACGCCACCGACCGCGCGCTCGAAGCCGCCATGCTGGCACTGCTCGGCCAGCGCGCTGCGAGCGCTACGATCTGTCCGTCCGAGGCAGCGCGCGCTGTCGCCGACGACTGGGAACCGCTGATGGAACGCGCCCGCATGGCGGCGCGCCGGCTGGTCGCGGCGGGCACTGCGGTGATCACCCAGCGCGGCGTCGTCGTCGATCCGTCGACGGCGAAGGGGCCGATCCGGGTGCGGCGGCGGTAGCGGCCAGCGCAGCGTGGACGCCGTCGGCGAGTCGAAGGGCAGGTACGACGGCAAGTCGTACACGCGCTGCTGGTCGTGCGAGGATCGCCATGTGTCGATCCGCGACGACGACGGCGGGCATGCCTTCCTGGCCGACGTGGAGTCGCGCGCGGCGGCACGGATTCGGCCGGCGGGGGTCAGTACCCGATCGTCAGGCTGAGCCCGTTGCTCGCCGCGAGGCCGAGCGAAGTCGCCGGGGTGAAGGCGATGCCCTGGGTCGCGAGCGTGACGCCGGCGAGCGCGCCGTTGTTGGGGATCGGCAGGGCGAACAGGCTCGTGCCGGCGGCGGTCAGGCCGCCTGCGAACACGCCGATGTCGAGGCTGACGTAGCCGGTGCAGCCCGCCATGCCGAGCAGCGTCAGGTCGATGCCCGGGTTCAAGGCCGAGCTGCCGAAGGCGAACAGGCCGAGCGGCGAGGTGGCCGCGACGTTGTCGAGCCGCAGGTTGAAGCCGACGCGGCCGACGCGCGGCAGGCCGCCGCTGGCGAGCGCGAGGCCCTGGCAGCCCGCGCCGTACGGCACTGCCGCCGCGGGGGCGGCGCCGAAGACGTTGAGGTGGAAGCAGCTGCCGGTGACGACCTGCGTCGAGGTCGCGGTCGCGAGGTCGTGCACCCACGCCCCCG
This sequence comes from Planctomycetota bacterium, assembly GCA_046306335.1. Classification (GTDB taxonomy): domain Bacteria; phylum Planctomycetota; class UBA1135; order UBA1135; family UBA2386; genus UBA2386. The sequence goes on along the minus strand of JBKDXM010000005.1, from coordinate 5,294 downwards.
TGCCGTTGGTCCACATCACGTTGCCGTTGCCGAGTTCGTACACGCCGCGCGCGCCGGCCGCCGGGAACGACAGCAGGACGGCGCCGGTCGCGGCGTCGATCTTGCTGATGCCGCCGGCCGTGAAGGCCGCGCACCAGACGTTGCCATCCGCTGCCGGCGCGATCTGGTGCACGAAGCTGATCGCCGCCGAGTTGTGGAAGATGCTTACGGGCGTGCCGGACGTGGTGAAGCGGTGGATGTCGTTGGCGTTGCCGCTGCCGCCGACCAACAGGTCGCCCTGGAACGGCATCACCGAGAACGGCGAAGTGACGGTGCCGGTCGTGCTGATCGTCTGCACGAAGTTGCCCGCGGCGTCGAAGACGACGACCGCGTTGCCCGCCGCGCCGTTGGCGGTGCCGGAGTTGGTCACGTAGACGAGGCCGTTGACGAACGCCATGCCGCGGACGTTGTCGAGGCCGCCGCCGGAGAACGTCGGGCCGATCGTCCCGAGCACGTTGCCGGCGGCGTCGTAGCGGGTGACGCGGTCGTTGACCTGCTCGCTGATCCAGATCGCGCCGCCGACGTCGATCGCCGACACCATGGTCGTGTTGGCGATCGGGAACAGGCTGGCGTTGACGAGGCTGCCGTCGAACAGGCTGAACGCCTGCAGCGTGTCGGTCGTCGCGTTCGTCATGACGAGGACCTGGGCGGGTACGGAAGCCGCCGCGGCGCAGGCGGCGGCGAGCAGGGAGGCGGTGCGGAGCATGGGGTGTCGCGGGCTGGGTGGTGGCGCGCCGCGCGGGAAGGACGCGCATCGCGGCATGCCAGGATCGCCCGCCGCGGCGAGGCGGGCAAGGCGGGGAGCGGGTCCGCAGGCCGCGGGCAACGCGGCGTCGGCAGTCGGGCGCAGGGTCGGCGCTGGCCCCGCCGGCGTGCGGCGGTCGCATCGTGCCCTCAGGCGCAAGCGGGCGAACTGGCCGCGCTCACCGCGCGCGCGGCGTCGTTTCGCCGCGGCTCTGCGCGATCACTTCATCCGCCGTGCGGTCGTGCAGGATCGGCTTGCAGAGGCGCAGGAAGACGGACTCCGGATCGGCCTTGTAGGCCTTCTTGACCTCGGCGAGTTCGCGCAGCCCGCCGTCGCGCAGGCTCTGCATCAGCACGGCCTCCATCGCCGCGTCGAACTCCTGCCGGCGCGCGGGCTTCAGGTCTTCGCGCACGACCTTGAGCGAGGCCTTCATCGCCGGCAGCGACGTGGCGTCGATGCGATGCTGCTTGCCGAACAAGGTGAACGTGCAGACGCCGGCCGCGCAGGCGACCGCGGCGACGGCGGCGAGGATCGTGCCCTTCATGCGCCAACCGATCGGTCGGGGACTTCCCGTAGATGGAGGCGGAGTCGCGCGCTGGGGACGGGGCAGGGGACGTGCGGTTGTCAGGGCGCGGTCGCAACGGGCGGTGGTGGCCCGGGTCAGGCGCCGCGGAATCCGCGCGGCGGGACGGCGGCGGTGGCAGCGCGCGCGGCGTCGGCCGGCAGGCGCCGCGCCACGCACGTTCGGTCGTAGCTGTAGACCTTCTCGAACGCGTTCCTGCTGCACTACCTGAATCAGTTTGACTACACCGGGAGAGTCACGGGCACTACGCGAGCGAAGTTGACGAAGGGCGATCTAGTGGACATTCCGATCCCGGTTCCGCCCCTCGCCGAGCAACACCGCATCGTCGCGCGCGTCGAGGAACTGATGGGCCTGCTCGACCGGCTGGAAGCCGCCCGCGCGAAGCGCGAAACGACCCGCGCCGCCGCCCGCGACTCCGTGCTCGCCGCGCTCCGCGAAGCGGACTCCCCTGCGGAAGTCGATGCCGCGTGGACCCGCTTCGCGCAGCGCATGGACGACCTGGTCTGCGACCCTGCCGACATCGCACCGCTGCGGCAGACCGTGCTACAACTCGCTGTGCGAGGCCGACTCGTACGGCAGGATCCTGGAGACGAACCGGCGAGCAGGCTGCTCGAACGCATCGTGGCGGAGAGGGCACGGTTGGCGAAGTTGGGAAAGGTCCGACTGCAGAGCCCTCTCCCGCCGGTGGCGGAGAATGACGCCGAGTGGACTTTGCGTGAAGGATGGCAGGCTGTGCGCTTCGGTGCCGTCATCGAACTCGTGTCCGGTCAGCATCTGTCCCCTAGCGAGTACTCACGCGATCCGGGCGACCTGCCGTACCTGACGGGACCCGCAGACTTTGGGCAGCGATTTCCGACGGCATCACGATGGACCAAGGAAAGGCGGGCCGTCGCTTGCGAGGGGGACATCTTGGTCACGGTGAAGGGTGCCGGCATCGGCAAGACCAATGTCCTTGATGCCCCAGAGGCTGCGATCAGTCGCCAGTTGATGGCTGTGCGCCCGCTACTCATCGATCGCAGGTTCTGCGACCTCTTGCTCAAGAACGCGGCGTCTGCCCTCGTCGAGCAACAGACGGGCATCGCCATTCCTGGAATCGGACGTGACGAGATCCTTCATTTGGTCGTGTTCATTCCGCCGCTTGCCGAGCAGTCTCGCATCGTCGCCCGCGTTGACGAGCTGACGGCACTTCTTGACCGACTTGAACATCGACTCGCCAACTCGCAGAGGGTGCAAGCGATGCTGGCTGCGGCCGCGGTGCACCATGCGGTGGCGTAGGTTCGGCATGGCCAAGTACGGCTCGGTCGGCCTGATCGACGCGACTTGGTTCCGGCGGCCTGATCGCGCGCGCAGGGCGCGGCGCGGCAACGCCTGGGATCTGCCCCCGATCGGCGGTAGCATGCTCGGCGTGGCGACGTGCGGCGGGTGTTCTGCGGCGATCGCCGCTTCGGCTTCGACGTGACGCGCTGCGCTGACCATGGCCCGTTCCGACCTACTGCTCAGCCTCGTACGCGCGGGTTCGCGTGGCGACCTGACTCTGTTCCGGCGGTCCTTGGAGGCGCTCGTCGCCGAGGAACGTGCGAAGCACCACGGCGTGCTCGCCAGCCAGCTTGAGGAGTTCCTTCGCGCTCCGGCGGCTACCAACGGTGCCACCTACTCAAACGGCGCGACCAACAGCAACGGGTTGCGGTCGGCCGAGTCCAGGCAGCAGGCCGCCGTCAGCGAGCGGGAGCCGCGCCGGACTCTCGACGAACTGCTTCTGCCCGCTCCCGTCGGCGCAGCGGTGCGGGAGGTCGTCGACGAACAGCAGCGCGCCGAGCTGCTGCGCTCGCACGGCATCGAACCTCGGCACCGGCTTCTGCTGATCGGGCCGCCCGGGAACGGCAAGACGACCCTGGCTGAGGCGGTCGCCCATGCGCTGATGGTCCCGATGCTGACCGTCCGCTACGAGGCGGCGATCGGCAGCTACCTGGGGGAGACCGCCGCACGCCTGCAACGCGTGTTCGAAGTGGCTCGTGCGCGCCACTGCGTTCTGTTCTTCGACGAGTTCGACACGCTCGGCAAGGAACGAGGCGACCCCCACGACACCGGCGAGATCAAGCGCGTCGTCAGCTCGCTGCTGATGCAGGTCGATTCCCTGCCCAGCTACGTTGTCGTCGTCGCCGCGAGCAACCACAGTGAGCTCTTCGATCGAGCCGTGTGGCGACGCTTTCAGATTCGACTGCACTTGCCCGCGCCGACGCGCGAGATGGCGAGCACGTGGTTTGAACGGTTCCAGGAGCGGTCGCGGCTGGATTTCGGCTGGACGCCGCGCACGCTGGCCGACAAGCTGAAAGGGCTGAGCTTCGCGGAGCTGGAAGAGTTCTGCGCGGACGTGCTGCGCCGGAAGATCCTCGCGGAACCGGATGGCGACGTGCGGAAGATCGTCGGTGAGCGGCTCAGGCAGTGGCGCGATCGGGCCGCGCCGCGGTCCTCGTAAGCCCGCACGACGATTTCCTTGGCCGAACGACCCCTGCTGTTCTTTCCCGCGCCTGTCGGGCTCGCGCGCGGTGGGCTCACCGGCCGCGGCACGAAGTTCCGGCTACCGAGCCGCAACCGGCAAGAGCAGCGGCTCGGCCCGAAGTTTGAGGCTCTTGCGCGCTCGTTTGAGAATGGCCCTCGTGTCGCCATGGACGCAAGCGGTGCTGCGCCCGAGCGAGTCGTGGTCATGGAGACCATCGGCGGCGTGAAGGACTTCCAGCGGGCCGTGGCGCGGACGAGCCTTGAGTGGATCGGCGAGTTCGACGAGGACGACATCTCGCCGGACGAGGACTTCGCTGACCCAGACGAGCCTGAGGAGAACCTGCCGCGCAGGCTCTACTTGACCATCGCCAGCCAGCAGGCGATCCAGGAGTTGCTGTCGTTGTGGAAGAAGTGGCTGCAGGGCGGAAAGGACGCCTTGCCGAGGAACTTCAAGCGGTGGGGTGAAGTGTTGGCCTGCCTGCGCGATGTACGGCTATGGGGGCCGCAAGATCGCCTCGCCGAGACTCGAATCACCGAGGACTGGAACGAGCGAGTTGCCCGTGGCGAAGAGACTGTCCGTTGCGAGATCGAGTTGTGGGCGCGTGCATCGCCTGAGCACCGGACGGCTGCCGATCGCGAGGTTCGTGAGTTGCTCGGGCGAGAAGGTGGCCGGATGATTGCGAACTGCGCCATCGAGGCAATCAGCTACCATGGCATCCTCGCAGAGCTGCCGATTCGGGCGGTCAAGGGGATCCTCGACCTGTCGACAAGTGACCTCGTACGCTCGCATGCAGTGATGTTCTTCCGGCCGTGCGTGCAGACTGCGATCCGCGCGCAGGCAACAGACGAGACGCAGCGAACGGCTCCGAAGGCGCGCAAGACGCCGTCAGGGTCGCCAGTGGTCGCTTTGTTGGATGGTCTGCCGATCGAGAACCACGCAGTCCTGAACGGCCGCATTGTGGTCGACGATCCAGAAGGCTGGAGTGCCACCTACCCGGTGAGGGCCCGCCAACATGGCACGGCGATGGCGTCGTTAATCGTGCATGGGGATCTGAGCGTCGATTCTCCTGCATTGCCGACGCCGCTCTACGTTCGTCCGATCACGAGGCCGGGCGAGGTCGGCGACCCACCGATGGAGGAGATCCCTGCGGATCGCCTCGCCGTCGATGCCGTTCACCAAGCCGTCCGCCGTATCGTTGATCCCGAAGCTGGTGGCGTGGCTGCAACCGTGCGCATCGTCAACCTGTCGCTCGGCGATCGTTGGTACCCCTTTCATGGTCAATGCCATTAACCTCCGACCTTGCCCTTGGAGTTCCATCGGAGGCCCGGCTTGAAGGATCTTCGCGGACTGGAGCGACCTGGACGGCGACGCTGTCGGTGCCTGGCGAGCCGTCGGAGTAGCGCCCCGTGATGTTCGAGTCGCCGCTC
>JBKDXM010000004.1:0-5480 GCA_046306335.1 Planctomycetota bacterium | reverse complement strand
GTGCCGACGCAGTGCGTCGTGTACTCGAACGGGTCGCCGTCGAAGAGCGCGAGGTCGGCGTCCTTGCCGACGGCGAGCGAGCCGACCCGGTCGTCGAGGCGCAGCAGGCGCGCGGCGTCGACGGTCAGCGCGCGCAGCGCCTGCTCGGGCGGCAGGCCGCGGCCGACGGCGACGCCGGCCTCGAACAGCACGACGCGGGTCTTGGGCACGTACGCCTCGTAGCCGCTCTGCAGCGCGAACGGCACGCCGGCCTCGGTGAGCAGCTTCGGCAGCGCCATCGTGCCGTTCTTCAGTTCGCCGCCCGTGCGCGCCATCGCCGGGTGCGGCAGCACCCAGCAGCCGGCGGCCTGGATTTCGGGCAGCAGCTCGTAGGCCTCGGCGGCGCCATCGAGCACGACGTCGACGCCGAACTCCTTGCCGACGCGCAGCGCCGACTGCAGGTCGAGCGCGCGGTGCGCGGTGACGAGCAGCGGGACCTCGCGGGCCAGCGCCTTGGCGGCGGCGTCGAGCGCGAGGTCGACCGGGGCATCGGGGTCCTTCTGGCGCTTCTGCGCGTACTCGCGGGCCTTCTGCAGGTGCTCGCGCAGCATCGCCACCGACTTGGCGCGGGTGCCCGGCGCCTTGTTGTTGGCGCCGCGCCCGCCCTCGCCGAGCGTCACCGCCAGCATCGCCAGCGGCTTCACGACGTCGGCGTCGGCGCTGCGACCGTGCAGCTTGACGACCATCGTCTGGCCGGCGACGAGCGCGCCGGGACCGTGGCCGGTGTGGACCGTGGTGACGCCGAAGCCGCGGAGCCAGCCGACCAGCGGGTCGCGCGCGTTGTAGGCGTCGAGCGCGCGCAGCTCGGGCTGGACCGGCGCGCTGCGCTCGATCATGTCCTGGTCCTGCGGCACGTTGAGCACGCCGCTCAGGCCGACCGTTGCATGCGCGTCGATCAGACCCGGCGTGACGACCACCGCACGCAGCGCCGGCGTGCCATCGGGTACGTCGACCGCAGCGGCGGGCCCGACCGCAGCGACCTTGCCGTCGCGCACCAGCACGACGCCGTCGCGGATCGGTTCGCCCGTCATGGTCCACAGTTCGCCGGCGAGCACCGCGAACGTCGTCGGCGACGGCGCCGCTGTCGGCGCGGCAGCATCACCAGCAGCGGCCGAGCCGGTCGGCGTGACGACGGTCGGCTGCGCGCCCGCACCGGGCGCGCGCGCGCGTTCGCCGGCGGTCGCCGCCGCCGACGGAGTCGCTGGATGCGTCCCAGCCGCCGACCCAGCCGCCGGCGCCGCCCCGGCCGCGCCCTCGCCCGACCCCGCCAGCCCGGCGCACGCCGCCAGCGCGAACGCCGCGGCGAACGCAGCCAACCCACCCGGCGCGCGCCGCGCCGGCGACCCGTGGTGCGCGCTCACTGCTGGCCTCCTTGCTGGCCGTAGCAGCACAGCGACACCGCCTGGTCGTCGCTCGCGCCGAAGCCGCCGTCGGCGAACAGCCGGTCCTGCGGGTCGGCGAGGTCGAAGACCTTTTGGCCCTCCACCCACGTCTGCTCGACGCGCGTGTAGACCGAGAACGGCTCGCCGCTGAGCACGACGAAGTCGGCGTCCTTGCCGACCGTCAGCGTGCCGATCCGGTCCTGCAGGTCGAGCATGCGCGCGTTGGCGATGGTCACCGCCGCGAGCGCCTTGGCGCGCGGCATGCCGGCGCGCACGGCGAGCGCCGCCGAGCGCAGGAACAGGCGGCTGTCGGTGATGCCGTCGTCGGTGTGGAAGCCGACCAGCACGCCGGCGGCGTCGAGGATCGCGCCGGTCTGCAGCGACAGGTTGGCGGCTTCGAGCTTGCCGCCGGGCGAGTCGATGACGATCACCGAGCACGGCACGTTGGCGGCGGCGATCTCCTTGGCCGCGAGCCAGCCTTCGCTGACGTGGTGCAGCACGCAGCGGAAGCCGAACTCCTGCTGCAGCCGCAACACGGTGAGGATGTCGTCCTGGCGGTGCGTGTGGTGGTGCACGACGCGCTTGCCTTCGAGCACCTCGACCAGCGCCTCCAGGCCGAGGTTGCGCTCCGGCGCCTTGCTGGGGTCGTCCTTCGCCGCGGCGAGCTTCTGCTGGTGGTCGCGCGCCCGGTGCAGCTGCGCGCGCATCAACGCCGCCGCCTTGCCGCGCGTGCCCGGGAACGGCGCCTCGCGCTGCGGGTTGGTGCCGTTGGCCATCTTGATGCCGCCGGCGACGCTGCCGTCGGGGTTGCGGATGGCGAGTTCCTCGACCGTGCGCACGTCGCGCAGCTTGCAGTACAGCGTCTGGCCGGACAGCAGATGGCCCGAGCCCGGCATGATGTTGACCGCGGTGATGCCGCCGGCCTGCGCCTTCTGGATGCCCGGGTCGCGCGGGTTGATGCCGTCGAGCGCGCGCACCTCGGGCTGGATCGGGCCGCTGCCGTCGGCGCCGGCGACCGAGCCGATGTGCGAGTGGCTGCAGACGAGCCCCGGCACGATCGTCTTGCCGCCGCAGTCGATCGCGATGGCGCCGTCGGGGCGCGGCGTCGCCGCCGGACCGACGGCGACGATGCGGCCGCCCTGCACGACGAGCACGCCCTGCTCGATCGCCGGCCCGTCGACCGGCTCGATGCGGGCGCCGAAGAACACCAGCGGAGCGTCCTGGGCCGCCGCCGCGCCGGCCAGCAGGCCGGGCAGCAGCAGCGGCAGGAACGACGACGAGAGGCCGCGCAGCATTGCCGCAGGCTACGCGCGCGCGAGCGCGCGGTCGACGCTCACTTGGCGGCGAGCGCCTTCACCATGCGCACCAGCTCGGCCTCGCGCTTGGCCGGCAGGCCGGTGCGCGCGAACGGCTGGTCGCCGCGCTCGGTCTTGGCCCACTGCAGCGTGTCGCGCACCGTGTCGGCGATCGGCCGGAAGCTCAGGCCCTTGCCGATCGCCGCCGCGCAGTCGACGAGGCTGCGGCCCTCGCGCGGCAACCACAGCGGCATCTGCATGAACGGCTGCACCTTCTGCTCGGCGAGGAACTCCTCGGACGCCCACACCAGCTCGACCGGGTTGCTGGTGGCGCACTTGCAGGCGCCGAGCACCTCGGCCATCGACACGCGGCCGTGGAAGCCGGTGGCGTTGTAGACGCCGACGATCTTCTCCTCGACGCAGCGCAGCATGAACGCCGCGAGGTCGCGCGCGTCGACGAACTGCACGTGGCCGTCGCGGTCGCCGGGGGCGAGCACCTCGCCGCCGCGGTCGCAGCGCACCGGCCACCACGTGAAGCGGTCGCTGTTGTCGAGCGGGCCGACGATCAGGCCGGGGCGCAGGTTGCTGACGCGGCCGGGAATCGCCGCCTCGGCCGCCGCCTCGCAGCGCGCCTTCATCGGTCCGTAGAACGGCATCGACTGGCGGATCGTGCTGACCTTGGCGACGTCCTCGTCCTTGACCTCGCCGACCGGCGTCGCCTCGGTGAGCGTGTCGGGCCGCTCGCCGAAGCTGCTGTAGACCGAGATCGTGCTGATGAGCTGGTAGTGCGCGGCCTTGTCGGCGAACAGCTTGGCGGTCGCCTCGACGTGCGCCGGCACGTAGGCCGTGGTGTCGACGACGGTGTCGAACGTGCGGCCCTTGAGCGACTCCAGGTCGCCCTTCTCGCGGTCGCCGCGCAGCTGTTCCAGGTCCTTGAACAGGCCCGGGTTGGTCTTGCCGCGGTTGAACAGCGTGACCTCGTGGCCGTTCTGCTGCGCGGCGCGGACGAAGTGCGGGCCGAGGAAGCCCGTGCCGCCGAGCACGAGGATCGTCTGCTTGCGCGGCGAACTGCGCGCGGCAGTTGCGGCGGCGAGCGGCGTCGCGAACGGGGCGGCCGCGGCAGCGGCGAGGAAGGAACGGCGCGTCGGGTCGATCATGCGCTAAGGATGCCACACGCGCGGCCCGCGCACGAACACCGGGCCGGCGGCGGCGTCAGGCGCCGCGGCCCGCGCGGTCGGCCGGGCGGGCGAGGCCGCGGGCCCGCCGCCCGCACAACGCCGCGGCCACCAGCCAACCGCCGGCGAGCAACCAGCCGAGCGCTGGCCGCGCGCGAGCAACCGTCGCGCGGGCGGCGGGCCGACCCTCCCAGCCGGCGCAGCGGCGCGCTACCGTGCCACCGCCCCGGCGGCCGCCGGGCCTGGAGGAGTCCGCCATGCATCCCGAGCGACGGTTCCGCATCTACCTCGCCGGCCCGATCTCCGGCTGCACGCTGGACGAGGTCCGCCGCTGGCGCGACGCGCTCAAGGCCAACTGGCGGTCGGTGTTCGACTTCGACGACCCGGCCGACGACCACCTGCCCCGCGTCATCGAAGGCGACGACTACGACGACTACGAGATCGTCGTGCGCGACCAGCAGTCGATCGCGCGCTGCGACGGCGTCGTCGCCAACATGTGGAAGGAGTCGATCGGCACCGCGCTCGGCGTCTTCCAGGCCTGCGTGCAGGGCAAGCCGGTCGCCGTCGCCGACCCCAACGGCCTCGGCAACCGCATCCTGCGCCACCACGTGCGCGGCGAGGTGCGCGCCACCGTCGACGAGGCGATGGGCGTGCTGCGCCGCCTGCTGGCCGAGCGGCACGCGATCGCCCACGTGCGGAAGCGCAGCGGCCGCGTCGAGCCGTTCGCGCGCGACAAGCTGGCGCTGTCGATCCGCCACGCCTGCCTCGCCGCCGGCCGCAACGACATGCTGGTCGCGGTCGAGATCGTGCCGGCGGTGTTGCGCCTGCTGGCCGAGCGGCATCGCACCGGCACAGCGTCGTCGAAGGACGTCCAGGAGGCGGTGTGGGAGGTGCTGCAGCACCACGAGGCCGACCCGCTGCGCGCCGACGAATACGCCGGCATCCGCGCCGCCTGGGAACGCCACGTCGTCGCACGGCCGGTGCCGCCCCGGCGCGACTTCGCACCCGACGCCGCGTGCAAGCCGACCCCCATCCACGCCACGCCGCGCGACGTCGAACTGTGCTCCGACAAGTCGCACGCGACGATCTGGGGCAAGGGCGTCCGGTCCATCACCGACCTGCCGCCCGGCCCCAAGCGCGTGTTCGAGCACGTCGCGCGCGTCGACGGCATCCGCCGCGTGTCGCTGCACCGCTTCGGACCCGGCCCGCGGCGGAAGGGCTGCGCACTCGAACTGTTCGCGTCGAAGACCGCCGGTTGCATCGAGGGCAAGTGCCACGACGAGGGCGGCAAGGGCCGCGTGCAGCAGTTCCGCATCCTGCTCAACACCTCCGACCCGAACGAGACCGACGCCATCCGCCGGACACTGCTGCGCTTCCTCGCCGACCACCACATGATCTGGCGCAGCAAGCGGCAGGACCGGCGCGACGTCGACGACGCGCCGTCGACGTAGGAGTCTGCGTCACGGAAGGCCACGCCGCCCAGTACGCGTCTTCGCGTCCGGGAGCTCGCCGCCCATCTTCGGCGGATCCACTGCTCGGCGAATCCACCGATTCGCCTGCGGTCGTCGGCTTCGCCCCGACCGCGAATC
>JBKDXM010000003.1:0-41260 GCA_046306335.1 Planctomycetota bacterium | reverse complement strand
CGGCGCCGTCGGCGCGCCGCGCGCACTCCAGCACGTTGGTGACCGGCGCGACGCGCGGCGAGGCCAGCACCTCGGCCACGCCGAACGGCCGCCGGCACATCGCGTCGGGATGCCGGGCGGCGAAGTGCGAGAAGATCGCCGGCACCATCGCCAGCTGTTCGCGGGTGACGCCGTGTCGCCGCATGTGCCACTGCGCGATCCGGTCGTAGCCGTGCGGGATGGCCGGGCTCGGCAGGCCGCTGCCGCGCACCGATTCGTCGGCGCGCGCGCGGAAGGCTTCGCGGTCCATCGACAGCACCGCGTCGCTGGCGACGACCGCGACCGTGTCGGTCCAGCCCGACAGGATCATGTTGCGCGCCGTGCCGAGCGACGTGATCGGGCCAGCGCCGCCGGTGTCGATCGTGCGCACGATCATGCGTTTGTGCGGCAGCAGGCCCATGCGCGTGGCGAGCTGGTGCGCCTGCATGAACGTCGGGTTCGACAGCGACGGCACGGCGATCAGGCCCTGCAGGTCGCCGCGGCCCATGCCGGCGTCGGCGAGCGCGCGGTCGAGGGCGGCTTCGGCCAGTTCCTCGGCGCTGCGGCCGAGCCGCCCGACCGGCGTCGCGCCGACGCCCACGATGCGCACCGAGGTCGCCATGCGGCCAGCCTAAGCCGGCTTCGGCGTCGATTCTTCGGGCCGGCAGGGACGCGCGCGGGTGGCGCATCCCCCGGCAGCGCCATCGCCCCGCCCAGGACGGTCGTCGACAAAGCCCTGCGGTGCCCGACGCGGAGCGCCGTGCGCCAGGAGTCTGCGTCCTGCAAGGCCACGCCGCCCGATCCGCGCCTTCGCGTCCGGGCGCTCACCGCCGGGCCTTGGCGCATCGACCGATGCGCCTGCAGTCGAAGGCGCCGGCCCGATCGCGCATCCACGCGCCGCGGCAGGCGGCACGGGCCGCAACCGTTTCACGCCCAAGCCGCGGCGATCGCGGCGAAGCGATCGAGGTCGTCGAGTTCCCCGTGCAATGCTGCAGCGACGCGGCCGAGGTCGATCGACGCGTACTGGTGCGCGAGCACGTTGCGCAGCCCGGCCCAACCCATCAGCTTGCGGGCGAAGGCCTGGTCCAGGCGGCCGCTGGTGGCGAGGTGGGCGAACGCCTGTTGATAGGTCGTCGCCGTCGGCTGCTCGGCGTCGGCGCAGGCGTGCAGGGCGATGTCGATCGTCGACTGCGCGGCGACGTAGAGCGCGTGCAGCACCATGTGCTGCGCGTCGCGGTCCCGCCGCAGGGCGTCGGCGTCGAAGCGGTCGCGGTAGCGCCGCAGGTCCGCGAGCGCGTCCCGCAGCAGGGCGAGGCGCCGCCGCATCGCCTCCGGATCGACCATCAGGCCGAGCGCTCCCGTCGCAGTCGGGCGGCTCGTTCCCGGACGGCCAGGAACTCGCGGTAGGAGGGCTCGAAGTCGAGCCAGCGCGACGTGGTCGAAGCCTCCCATGCGTGCCGTGCCGCCGGGTCGCGGTCGACGACGACGGCGCGTTCCCTCAGCATGGGTCCGACGAAGGGCAGTTCGGCGTTGGTGAGGTCGACGAGATCGACCTTGCAGCCGACGGCTGTTTCCAGTCGCGCGACCCAACCGCCGATTCCGGCGAGCGTCGCCTTCGCCGTCGGCATCACGGCCACGTCGACGTCGCGGTAGCGGCCGCCGCGGACGGTGGAACCGAAGACATAGGCCCAGCGCGCCTCCGGCTCCTCGGCGAGGACCCGGCGCACCGCGGCGATCGCTTCGGCAGCATCCATGCGCGGAAGCCTACCGCGCAGGCCCACCCAGCGCCCGCCTCACGCGCCCGCGCCGATCTCCTCGTACACCGTCGTGCGCTGCACCGGCTCGTAGCCGGCCTCGCGGATCAGGTGCGCGAGCTGCTGCGGGTTGAGCGCCTGCGGCTCGGTGGTGCCGGCGTCGTGGGTGATCTTCTCCTCGGTCACCGTGCCGTCCATGTCGTTGGCGCCGAACGACAGCGCCGTCTGCGCCGACTCCTGCGTCAGCATGATCCAGTACGCCTTGATGTGCGGGAAGTTGTCGAGCATCAGGCGGCCGACGGCGATCGAGCGCTGGTCGAGGTGGCCGGTGGTGACGTGGCCGAAGTTCTCCAGGTCGGTGTGGTACGGCCAGAACGCCAGCGGGATGTAGGCCATGAAGCCGCCGCACTCGTCCTGCAGCTCGCGCAGCTTGACGAGGTGCGTGACGCGCTCCTCGACGCGCTCGATGTGCCCGTACAGCATCGTCGCGTTCATCTTGAAGCCGGCCTTCTGCACCTTGCGCGCGGTGTCGAGCCAGCCCTGCGGGCCCTGCTTCTCGCGGAACACCGCCTTGTGCACGCGGTCGACCAGCACCTCGGCGCCGCCGCCCGGGCAGCTGCCGAGGCCGGCCTCGCGCAGGTCGGCGAACACCTGCTCCTCGCTCTTGCCCGAGATCTTCAGCATGTGGTCGATCTCGACCATGGTGAAGGCCTTGACGTGGATGTCGGGCCGCGCGCGCTTGGCCGCGCGCACGACGTCGAGGTAGTACTCGTACGGCATCGTCGGGTGGATGCCGGCGACCATGTGCACCTCGGTGATCGGCCGGTGCAGCTGCTCGCGCACCTTCTGCTCGACGATCGACGGCGTCATCAGGTAGGCGCGCTCCTCGCCCTCCTTCGCCGCGAACGCGCAGAACTTGCAGCTGTAGATGCAGATGTTCGTGTAGTTGACGTGCTGGTTGATGTTGAAGTAGGCCTTCTTGCCGTGCATGCGCGTGCGCACGCGGTGGGCCATCAACCCGACGGCCGCGAGGTGCGGCGTCTCGTACAGCCGGACGCCGTCCTCGAACGACAGGCGCTCGCGATTCTGCACCTTGGCGTCGATGTCGCCGAGCCCGGCGCGGGCGATCAGCTTGGTGGCGAGCGAGTCGTCGAGGTGCGCGTACTGGAAGGCGTTCATCAGCGGAGCGGGGGGCGGGGGGCGAGGAGGTTAGGCCACCGGCGGCGGTGTCGGAAGGGCGACATCCGCGCTCGTCGGCGGCGATGCCGCGCCGTTGCCTTGCGGCCGTCGCCCGGGTTCGGGCTCGCGCCGTTGCCGCCGCCGCAGCGCCCGCCTACGGTGCACCGCGCTGTCGCCGGGCTTCGCCCGTGCCGCGTTGCGCCCGAGTGCCTATGCCCCGCATGACCACACGCATCGTCGGCCCCACGGCCGTCGGCCCGCGCCGGATCTTGCCAACTCACCTCGCCGCCCTCGCCGCCGCTGCGGCCATCGTGGCCAGCTGCGCGGCCCACGCGGTGACGCCGCGCGCACAGGCCGCCGCCGCGTTCGCCGAACTGCGGCGCGAGATCCCGCGCCGGGTCGCGGAACCGGCGCAGCAGGCGTCGCTGACGGCGCTCGCCGACGAGCTCGAACGGCTCGTCGCCGACGCCGCCGAGGCGCGCGACGCCGCGGCGCAGCGCCTGCGCGCGCTGCACGCCGACTACGACGCGCCGCGCACGGCGATCGAGGCGGCGCTGCGCGAGGCCCGCGACGGCAACCAGCGCCGCGCCGAACGGGCGCTGGCGATCCGCGCCGAGGCGGCGAGCCGGCTCGACGACGCGGCATGGCTGGAGGTGGAGCGGTTCCGCGAACTGACGCTGCGCGCCGCGCTCGACCTGCCGGCGACGGCGGAGGGCGCGCGATGATCTGGGTCGTCCTCTACATGTTGCTGTTCGGCGGCGGCGATGCGTCGCTGGCGCGGCCGTTCGAGCGCGTCCGGCCGGCGGTGCAGAAGGTGGTCGTCGAGCCGGTGCGCCTCGCCCAGGCCGAGGCGATCCTGACGCAGGTCGACGAGGCGCTGGCCGCGCATCGCGCGCAGCGCGAGCAGGCGTTCGCCGCGTGGTGCGAACTCGCCAAGCGCCGCGACGTCACCAAGGCGGAGCTGCAGGCGCGGATCCGCGACTGCGCTGCCGCCAACGCCGCCTTCGACGCCCGCCTCGTCGAGCTGCGCTTCGCGCTGCGCGACGTGCTGACCCGCGCCGAGTGGCAGCAGGTCTTCCGCGCGCCGAAGTAGGCGCGTAGGAGATCGCCGGCGCGCGTCGACGTCAGGACTCGGTGCCTCCCAACCGCCCGGCGGGGAGGTTCGCACGAGGGGAGGTCGTGCCGCATCCACCTGCGGTGGCCCGCGCGCAGAATCGTCTGCGACGGCGCATCCAATCCGCCCCGGTTTGCGCGAACATGCTGCCGATGCCGTCCGCCCCGCCCGTCTTCACCCTGCGCGCCGTCGCCAAGTCCGTCCGCGAGGGCGGCGCGCTGCGGGCGGTGCTGCGCGCGGTCGACCTCGACGTCGCCGCCGGCGAAGCGGTGGCGGTGCTCGGCCGCAGCGGCTCGGGCAAGTCGACGCTGCTCAACCTGATCGCCGGCATCGACGACGCCGACGCCGGCGCGATCACCACGTGCGGCGTCGACGTCGTGCGCGCCGACGAAGGCGCGCGCGCGGCGCTGCGTGCGCGCCGGCTCGGCTTCGTGTTCCAGGCCTTCCACCTGCTGCCGACGCTGACCGGCGCCGGGAACGGCGCGCTGCCGCTCGAGCTCGCCGGCGCGCCGCGCGCGGCGGCGCGGTCGCGGGCGCGCGAACTGCTGGCGCAGGTCGGCCTCGCCGACCGCGCCGACGCGTGGCCCGACGTGCTGTCGGGCGGCGAACAGCAGCGCGTCGCCGTCGCGCGGGCGCTGGCGCCGCAGCCCGCGCTGCTGCTGTGCGACGAGCCGACCGGCAACCTCGACGACGCCGCCGCGGCGGCGGTGCTCGACCTGCTGCACGGCCTGCGCCGCGCGCACGGCGCCGCGCTCGTCGTCGTCACGCACAGCGCGGCGGCGGCGGCGGCGTGCGACCGGCGGCTGCGGCTCGACGGCGGCGTGCTGCGCGCGGCGGAGGACGGCGCGTGATCCCGCGTTCGAACGGGCCCCTGCGCTGGCGTCGGTTCGCCGCGCTGCGCGCCGGAGCGCCAGCATGAACCTGCTGCTGCGCTGCGGCCTGCGCCACCACGCGCGGCGGCCGCTGCCGTCGCTGCTGACGCTGCTCGGCATCGCCGCCGGCGTGGCGCTGCTGGTGGCGATGCAGTCGGCCCAGCGCACCGCCGAGCGCGCCGTCGACCTCGCCGTGGCGACCGTCGTCGGCGACGGCACGCACGTCGTGCGCGGCGGTCCCGAGGGCCTGCCGGTCGCCGGCTATGCGGCGCTGCAGCGGGCGCTCGGCGGCCAAGGGGTCGCGCCGTCGATCCGCGCCCTCGCGCGCGCGACGGCGCGGCCCGATCGCGCGGTGCTGCGCGTGTTCGGCGTCGCTCCGCTGGTCGACGCCGGCGTGCGCGGCTGGGAGCGCGACGCCGGCCGCCGTACGCCGCTGCCGGTGACCGAACTGGTGACCACGCCGGGCGGCTTCGTCGCCACGCCGGCGCTGCTCGCCGAACTCGGCCTCGCGCGCGGCGACGAACTGGCGCTGCGCGTCAGCGGCCGCGACGTCGTCGGCCGGTGCCTCGGCCCGCTCGACGTGCCCGAGCGCGTCGGCAGGGGCCTCGGCGACGTGCTGCTCGTCGACCTCGCGACGGCGCAGGAATGGACGGGGCGCCTCGACCGCGTCGACCGCGTCGACCTCAAGCTCGCGCCGCCCGGCGACGCGCGCGGCAGCGCCGGCGGCGGCGGCGACGCCGAGCAGGCCCTCGCCGCCGCGCGCGCCGCGTTCGGCCCGGCCGCCCGCATCGAACCCGCCGGCGCGCAGCAGGGCGCCCTCGCCCAGCTCGCGCGCGGCTTCCGCGTCAACCTGACGGCGCTCAGCCTGCTGTCGCTGCTGGTCGGCGCGTTCCTGGTGCACGAGACGATGCGGCTGTCGGTGGCGGCGCGCCGCGCCGACTTCGGCGTGCTGCGCGCGCTCGGCGCGCCGGGCGCGGCCCTGTTCCGCGCTGTCGCGCTCGAAGCGCTCGCGCTCGGCGTCGTCGGCAGCGCGCTCGGCGCTTTGCTCGGCGCGTTCGGCGCCGACCTGCTGCTGCAGCCGATCGTGCGCACCCTCAACGACCACTACGCGACGTTCTCGCTGCGGCACGCCGACTTCGACCCGTGGCTCGCGCGCGCCGGGCTCGCGCTCGGCGGCGTCGTCGCGCTGCTCGCCGGCCTCGCGCCCGCGTTCGCCGCCGCCCGGGTGCCGCCGCGCGCCGTGCTCGTGCCGCAGCGCGCGCCGTCGGCGACGGCTGGCGTCGGCGCGGGCTTCGCACGGGCGCTGCCCTGGGTCGCGCCGCCGGCCCTGCTCGCGGTCGCGCTGCTGGCGACCGTCGGCGACCGGCTGGTGCAGGGCTACCTCGGCATGCTGTGCGTCGTGCTGGCGGCGGTCGCGGCGGTGCCGCCGTGCCTGCGCGCGCTGCTCGCGGGCGCGGGCGCGCTCGTGCGCGGCCTCGGTCCGTACGCGCGCTACGCCGTGCGCAGCGCGGCGGCGGCGCAGGCGCACGTGGCGCTGCCGGTCGCGGCGATGGCGCTGGCGGTGGCGACGACGATCGGGCTCGCGACGCTGGTCGGCAGCTTCCGCGCCAGCGTCGACGGCTGGCTCGGGCAAGCGCTGCCCGGCGACGTGTTCGCGTCGGTGCCCGGCGGCGTCGACGAACGCGCGCAGCCGATCGCACCCGCCACCGCGGCGGCGATGCTGGCGCGGCCCGAGGTCGCGGCGGCGACGCGCTACTGCCGCACGGTGTTGCCCGTGCAGGGCGGCGCGCTCGCGGCGGCCGAGGAAGTCGACGTCGTCGGCGTCGCGCCGACCGCGCACTGGACGGCGTCGTTCCCGCTGCTCGGCGCGCCCGACGCGGCGGCGCGCGCCGCGCTGGCTGTCGGCGCCGGCGCATGGGTGTCCGAGCCGCTGGCGTTCCGTTGGCGGCTGCGCGTCGGCGAGCCGCTGCGCCTCACCACGCCGACGGGCGTGCAGGAACTGCCGATCGCGGCGGTCTATCGCGACTACAGCAACGAGCGCGGCGAAGTGCTGGTCGGCGCCGGGTGGCTCGACCGCCGCGCCGGCACGTCGACGACGGCGCTGTGCTTCGAACTCCGGCCCGACGTCGCGCCGGCGGCGTTCGCGCAGGCGCTGCGGCGCGAGGTCGTCGCCGCGAGCGAGCAGGCCGTCGAGGTGTACGTGCAGCAGGACCTGCGCCGGACTTCGATGGAGATCTTCGACCGCACGTTCGCGATCACCGGCGTGATGCGCCTGCTGTGCTTGCTCGTCGCCGCCATCGGCATCTACGCCGCGTTCGGCGCGCTGCAGTACGAACGCGGCCCGGAGATCGGCCTGCTGCGGTGCCTCGGCGCGCGGCGGTCGGCCATCGCCGCGGTCGTGCTCGGCCAGACGGCGCTGCTCGGCCTGTGCGCCGGCCTGCTGGCGTGGCCGCTCGGCGCGCTGCTCGGCCACCTGCTGGCGCACGTCATCAACACCATCTCCTTCGGCTGGTCGCTCGCCGACGTCGTGGTGCCGACCGCGGCCGTCGTCGAAGCGCTGGCCCTCGCCACCGGTGCGGCGCTCGTCGCCGGCCTGCCGCCGGCGTGGCGGTACGCGCGCATGCGGCCGGCGACGGCGCTGCGGGAGGGCTGACGATGGCGAGCGGACGAGCGAGCAGGCAGGGACTGCGGGCGGACGCGGACGCGCGGCGGCGCGTCGGCGCGCCGCGAGGCACGTGCTGCGACTCCGGCCCGCGGACGAGCGGCGACACGTTGCAGCGCCGCGCCAAAGCTCCCGCGCGGGATCGCCTCGCGGCGGCGTTGGCGCTCGTCGTCGCGCTCGCGGCCTGCGGTCCGCCCGAGGGCGCGAGCGGCCCCGCCGACGGCGCGGCGCTGGCCGTCGCCGACGCGCTCGCGGCCGGCCCGGTCGAGGGCTTCGAACGCGCCGTCGCGCCGCCGCAGTTGGTGTTCCCGCGCGACCACGGCCCGCACCCGGGCTTCCGCACCGAGTGGTGGTACGTCACCGGCCACGTCGCCTCGGCGGCGGGCCGGCGCTTTGGCGTGCAGTTGGTGTTCTTCCGGCAGGCGCTCGCCGCGAGC
This sequence comes from Planctomycetota bacterium, assembly GCA_046306335.1. Lineage (GTDB taxonomy): Bacteria > Planctomycetota > UBA1135 > UBA1135 > UBA2386 > UBA2386. The sequence goes on along the minus strand of JBKDXM010000003.1, from coordinate 33,224 downwards.
GTGCCGCCGCGCGCCGGCGCGCGCGCCGCGCGCGCCATGGTGGTCGCGCCCGCAGCGCTCGCCGACCTCGACGGCAAGCGCTTCCACTTCGATGAACGCATCAGCCGCGCCGCCGGCGACCTCGCGTTCGTGCGCGGGCCGGCGGCGGACCAGCCGTTCGCGGTGCAGTGCCTCGACTGGTCCGCCGTCGGCGCGCCGGGCGGCGACGGCTTCCTGCCGCTGCGGCTGGCGGCGCCGGCGCGCGACTTCGCCTTCGACCTCGAACTGTCGCCGGGCAAGCCGGTGGTGCTGCAGGGCGAGGCCGGCCTCAGCCGCAAGAGCGGCGAGGCGGGCAACGCCTCGCACTACTACTCGCTGACGCGCCTGCCGCTCGCCGGTCGCGTGACGTGCGACGGCGAGGTCCACGACGTGCGCGGTGAAGGCTGGCTCGACCGCGAGTGGAGCACGTCGGCGCTCGGCGCGGAGCAGGTCGGCTGGGACTGGTTCTCGCTGCAGCTCGACGGCGGCGTCGAGGTGATGTGGTACCAGCTGCGGCGGCGCGACGGCGGCCGCGATCCGTGGAGCCGCGGCGTCGTCGTCGGGCCCGACGGCGCGGCGACGCGACTCGAACCGACGGCGATCGAACTGCTGCCCGAAGGCGAATGGACGGCGGCCGACGGCGGCGCGCGCTATCCGGCGCGCTGGCGGCTGCGCCACCGCGGCGAGCCGGCGTTCGACCTCGCGGTCGCGCCGCTGCTCGCCGACCAGGAGCTGCGCGTGATCGTGCGCTACTGGGAAGGCGCGGTCGGCGTCGACGGCACGTTCGCGGGCAAGCCGGCGCGCGGCCGCGGCTACCTGGAGATGACCGGCTACACGACGCGGTGAGCGGCGGCGCCGTCGGATGGTCGGGCATGGGCCGCGGGCTATCGTGCCGCCGCCGGTCGGCCGCCATGGCTCCTGCTCCCTACCTCGTCTACGTGCCGCCGGTCGGCTGCTCGGTCGTCACGGCTGCCGCCTTCGCCGCGGCAGGGGCTTGTCGGCCACGCCGTGCGCGCAGCACCCTTCGTGGCGTGGGCGTGGTGGACGCGCAAGGGGTCCGGCGTGCTCGGCATCGGCAGTGCCGATGCGGGCGCCGCGCTCGCCGTCGGACTCGGCGTTGCATTCGCGTGCATCGCCATGCTAGGCCGGTGGTCGGCGGCGTTCTGGTCGGTGCCCGGCACGTGGTGGGCGTTGGCGGCGATGCTCGGCGTCGGCGTCAGCGAGGAACTCGTCTTCCGCGGTTGCCTGCTCGGCGGTCTGGCGCGCCGGTTGTCGCGGGCGCGGGCCGAGTGGTGGTCGGCCGCCGGCTTCGCCGTGTTCCACCTGCCGCATCACCTCGCGGTCGGCATGCCCCCCGGCGACATCGCCGTGAGCCTCGCGCTGCTGCTGGTCTGGGGCTGGTGTTACGCCTTCGCGATGCGCACGGGCCGGCACGTGCCCGGGTTGGCGTTGGTGCACGCCATCACCAACGTCGGCGGCGAAACGTAGGACGCTGCCTCACGGCAGGCCACGCCGTCCGGCACGCGCATTCGCGTCGCGGCGCAGCGCCAGCCCGCTTCACTGGATCACGAAGCGGAAGTAGTCCGTCAGCGTGAGGTCGAGCGGCTGGGTGCAGCCGCCCGGCGCGAACAGGTCCATGCCCTGCACCAGGATCGGCAGGCCGATGACCCCCGGCGCGTTCGGGATCGACAGCGTGTGCGACGCGGCGGCCGGCGGCAGCGGCGTGCTGAACAGCAGGGTGAAGTCGTGGCCGATGATGCAGCCGCAGCCGGGCAGGGCCGGCAGGCCGATCTGCGTCAGGCCGTAGCCGACGAACGGGAAGCCGACGGGGTTGAGCACGGTGGTGCGGACGTCGGTGCCGATCTCGGCGTTGCCGTGGAACTTGATGCCCGTCGTGCCGCAGGCCGCCGGGAAGCGCGTCGCCGTCGACGGCTTGGTCAGCAGGCGCAGGCCGCGGAACGCGGTGTTGGCCGGCGAGGTGATCAGCGCGGTGACGGTCGAGTTCGGGCCGGTGTCGACGACCGAGGCCAGCGTCGTCGTGGCGACGTTGGCCGTGTTGCAGGTGGCGTACAGCGTGGTGACGCCGTTCTGCACGACGCCGGTGAGGCTGCGCGCGGCGGTCTGCGCGCCGGCGCCGCCGAGTTGCAGTCGGTACTGACGGCTCCAGGCGCCCGTCACCGGATCGCGCGTCCACTTGTTGATGCCGCCGATCGTCGAGTTCACGGCGTTGTCGTCGGCCACGTAGAGGGTGTTCGGATCCGCGAAGAAGAAGTCGTACGCCGAGCCCGCCGCCGTGCCGCCCGCCGTCGGGAAGCCCGTCAGCAGGGTCGCGCTCTGGTTCAAGGTCGTCGGCAGGCCATCGCCGATCTTGACGACGCCGAGGAAGTTGGTCGAAGCGCTCGTGGCGTACAGCTGGCCGTCGTAGATGCCGGCGACGCGCGTGTTGGACGGACTGCCGGCTTGCAGGTTCAGCGACGTCGTGTCGCCCACCGCCGCGACGTACCGCACGCCGGCGCTGCCGGCTGCACCGGTGCCGGAGATCCAGAAGCGCGTCCCATCGTCGCTGACCGCGGCGCGGACGTTGCCGGCGAGGGTCGGGCCGCCGTTGTAGGCGTCGACGAGCGCCGTCGAGGTGTCGATGCCGCCGCCGAGATCGACGCGGGCGATGACGCGGTTGGTGGTCGAAGCGGGGGCCTGCTCGGTCAGCGCGATCGCCGCGGCGGGCGGCACGTCGTAGCCGGTGAGCAGCAGGTAGAGGCCGTTGGTCGAGAGGTTGAGGTACCCCTCCGACGTCGCGCCGCCGCGGAACGTGAACTGGCGGTTGGCGCCGTTCGGCGCGGTCGGCAGCGGAATCGACTGCACCAGCACGCCGGCGGTGGTGTACTCGTCGAGGAAGACGGCTTGCGTCGCATTCGACAGCGCGGTCGTGCCGTCGCCGATGCGGACGGCGACGAGGTTGCCGATGGTGAACGGGGACTGGGCGGCGACGGCCGCGGCCAGGGCCGCGACGGCGGCGAGGGAGCGCAGGGTGGGGAGGGAGGTCATGGTGTGGTTGCTGGACGTGCGCGGCGGGCGCACGCCGAGCAGAGTCCCTCCGCGTGTTAGGCCCAGGCAGGGCGCTGCGTGAAGGAACGCCGGCAGGAGGAGCGGAGGGTCGCTGCGGTGTGTCAGTTCGCGCCTGGCGCGCCACAGCCGAGCGCGAAGCGACCCGGGCCGCTGAAGATCAGCGCAGGGACCAGGACCGCCAGCGTGAGGGCCGCGATCCTCGCGCCACCGCGCCTTGCTGCCGCCGCGCGCGCTGGGGAGGCTGCGTCACGGGACGCGCGCCGATCGCTGCGTGGCTTCGCGGCTGGGGCGAAGCCGATGACCGCAGGCGAACCGGCGGATTCACCGAGGCGTGGCGGCGAGCCCCGGACGCGAAGGCGCGTGCCGGGCGGCGTGGCCACGGCTGCGTGCGCCTACGCCTCGACCTTGCTGACGACGGCCTTCTTCTGCCCGACCGGGTTGCCGAACTTGTCGGTCGCCGGCGTCTCGACCGGCTCGTACATCATGTTGCGGCGCTGCGGCACGTAGCCGGCGTCCTTGATGTGGCGCTCGATCTCCGGGATCGAGGTCGGGTGCGTGCAGCCGGCCGAGCTGACGACGTTCTCCTCCAGCATCGCCGAGCCGAAGTCGTCCGCGCCCATCGACAGGCCGATCTGGCACGTCTTCATGCCCTGCGTGACGAAGCTCGACTGCACGTGCGGCACGTTCTGCAGGTAGAGGCGCGACAGGCTCAGCGTGCGCAGGTACTCGGCGACGGTGGTCTTCATGCCGCCGCGGTCCGCCAGCATGCTGGTGCCCATCGCGGTGTTCTCCGGCTGGAACGTCCACGGGATGAACGCCGTGAACACGCCGGTCTCGTCCTGCAGTTCGCGCACGCGCTGCATGTGCTCGACGCGCTCGGCGTCGGTCTCGACGTGGCCGAACATCATCGTCGCGGTGCCCTTGCCGCCCATCCGGCCCCACTGGCGCATGACCTCGAGCCACTCCTCGGTGGTCGCCTTCTTCGGCGCGATGACCTTGCGGACGCGCTCGACCAGGATCTCGGCGCCGCCGCCGGGGATCGACTGCAGGCCGGCGGCCTTGAGGTCGACGAGCACGTCGCGCACCGGCCGCTTCTCCATCTTGCTCAGGTGCGTGATCTCCGGCGGGCTCATGCCGTGGATCCAGACCTGCGGGTAGCGCTGCTTGAGGTCGCGGAACAGCTCGGCGTACCAGTCGGTCTTGAGCTTGGGGTGGTGGCCGCCCTGCAGCAGCAGCTGGATGCCGCCCTTGCCGACCAGCTCGTCGACCTTCTGGTAGATGACCTCGCGCGGCAGCACGTACGCGTCGGGGTCGCCGGGCGAACGGTAGAACGCGCAGAAGCCGCAGTCGGTGACGCAGACGTTGGTCGGGTTGAGGTTGCGGTCGACGATGTACGTGACGCGCACCGAGCCGTCGGCCTGCGGCGGGTTGAGGCGCAGGCGCACGTCGTGCGCGAGCAGGCCGAGCGACGGCTGGTCGAGGCCGCGGTAGAGGGCGAGCGCTTCGTCGGCGGTCAGCCGGCCGCCGTCGACGGCCTTGTGGCCCAGGTCGCGGAGGCGGATCGGATCGGCAGGTGCGGCGGTCGTCATGGCGGGGCGAGCAAGTTAGGCCGCGCCCGGCCGCATCGGAAGGCCGGAGCGGCGGGGAAGGCCCGCGGCGGCGTCCGGCACCCGCGAGCCGCCCGCGCCGCAGGCGCTCAGGGCTTCTCGGCCAGCAGTTCCGCCACGCGCTTGCCCAGTTCCTCGCCGCGCAGGTTGCGGTAGCGCACCACGCCCTTGCGGTCGAGCAGGTAGGTCGCCGGGATCGACTTGATGTCGTTCTCCTTGGCGAGGCGCGTCTCCCAGCCGCCGCCCTCGTAGACCTGCGGCCAGGCCATGCCGAGTTCCTTGGCCTTGGCGCGGATCTTGGCCGCCGTCTCGCCGTCCTTGGCCGGCGGGATCACCGGCTTGCCGCGCTCCTGGCCGGGCTCGCCGTCGAGGCTGATGCCGAGCACGGCGAAGCCGTCGGCGGCGTGCTGGCGGTGCGCGGCGACGACGTTGGGCATCTCGCGCAGGCACGGCCCGCACCACGTCGCCCAGAAGTCGACGAGCACGACCTTGCCCTGCAGTGCCGCGAGCGACACCGGGTTGCCGTCCATGTCGGTCGCCGAGAACGGCTTCAGCGCCGCAGCGCCGCCCTTGTCGGCGGCGGCGGCAGCCGGCTGCCGCGGCGTGAACATCGCCTTGACCGCGGCGATGCGCGCCTCGGGCGTCACGCGGGCGTCGGCGAACAGGCGGCCGAGCGCGTCGTCGAGCAGCGCGGCGGCCGCGGGGGAAGCGTCGTCGCTGGTCGTCGTGGCGACGGCGCGCGCGACCATCGCCGGATCGTTGTAGAGCCGCATGGCGTGCGGCAGCGCTGCCTGCGCGCTGGCGTAGTCCTTGGCGCGGACGCCGGCGACGACGCGGTTCATCAGCGTGCGGCCCACGATCGTGTCGAAGTCACCGGTCGGCAGCGCGCCGCCGCGCGCCGACAGTTCTTCGAGCAGCAGCGCGCCCGCGCCGTCGACGTCCTTGGCGAAGTACTTGGCGACGCCGAGCAGGAAGCGGTGGTCGCCGAGGTCGAGCTTGCTCGCGGCGACGCGCTCGCTCCACGCGGCGATCTTGGCGTCGCGCGCCTTCCACTCGGCCATCGGCGTCTTGGTCAGCGCGAGTTCCTTCAACTCCGCGATGGCGGCTTCGCGCGTCCAATCACCTTGGGCGGCGAGCGGCGCGGCGAGCGCGCAGAGGGTGGCGAACAGGCGGGAACGGACGACGGCGAGGCGGGGCGTCGGCATCGCGGCATGGTATGCCAGCTGGCCGGGTTCGTCACGCCGCGGGCCGCCGTCGCTCACTTCGACTCGGTCTCCTGCGGCTTGAACTCCTCGGGCTTGCTGATCCAGTTCTTGCCGGTCCAGAACTCGACCGAGTTGAACACGATGCGGTCGCCGAACAGCGCGATCGGGTAGACGGGCAGGATGTGCAGGCCGAGGAACAGGACTTCGTTGACGTACTTGCTGTCCGAGACCTTCGAGTTCCACGTCGAGATGCCGCGGTACAGGTTGTCCGGGCCGATGCACGACGGCGCGACGAGGCAGGCGGAGAGCGCCGCGAAGGCGGCGAACGAGCGTGAGGTTTGCGTCATGAGGGTTGCTGCCCGTGATGGGCGCATGCCAGACTGCGCGGGCGGCGTCGGCCGCGCAAGCGCGATGTCCGCCGCCTCATCGAGTCGTGTTCGTCGCGCCCGAGCGCACGCTGCCGTGTGCGTCGCCGTCGTCGCCGCTGCGTGCCTCGCCCCGCCCGAGTCCGCGTACGAGCCGGAGCCCCTGCGCGGCGCAGCGCTGCAGTTCATGCGCGACATGCTCGCCGCCTCGGCGGGGGAGTCGCGGCCGGGCTTCGCCACGGTCGCCGACGGCGCGCGCGTGCCCTACGACCGCTACTGCCTCGTCGGTGGCGAGTTCGCCAGCGACCGGACGCGCTCGTACTTCGCCTTCGTCGACGACCTGCGGCGGCTGCGCGGCGACTTCGCGACGCTGGAGGAGGACGCCAGCGGCCGGCCGACCAAGGTGCTCGTCGAGGCCGACGGCAAGCGCGTGGTCGTCACCTACCTGCGATGGTGAGCGCCGCGAACGGGACGATGCCGGCCGCCGGCTGCGCGCAGCCCGCGACGCGCTGGCGCGGCCATGCGGGACAGGATCTCATCCTCCGTGGCCACGTGCGCCGCTCCCGATGCACCCGATCCCGTCCGCCGTCGTGGCGAGCCTCGCGCTCGCCGTCTCCGTTGCGATGACCCAGGCCCAGGACAGCCCCAAGCCCCCGGTCGCCAAGCGCGTGCCGCACGTGCAGGAGTGGCACGGGGCGAAGTTCGAGGACCCGTGGTTCTGGCTGCGCCAGAAGGACAGCCTCGACGTGCGCGCCTACCTGGAGGCCGAGAACGCCTACACCAAGGCGATGACGGCGGCGCAGAAGCCGCTGGAGGAAGCGCTGTACCAGGAGTTCGTCGGCCGCGTGCAGCAGACCGACCTCAGCGTGCCGAGCCGCGTGCGCGGCTACTGCTACTACAACCGCACCGTCGAGGGCCTGCAGTACCCGATCGCGTGCCGCAAGGCCGCCAAGGCCGACGGCACGATGGACGACGCCGCGCAGGAGCAGGTGCTGCTCGACCTCAACGAGCTCGGCAAGGGCCTCGCGTACATCGGCGTCGGCGGGGCGGAGGTCAGCGACGACGACCAGCAGCTCGCGTACTCGACGGATACCACCGGCTTCCGCCAGTACACGCTGCAGGTGAAGGACCTGCGCACCGGGGCCGTGCAGAAGGACCTCGCCGAGCGCGTGACGTCGTTCGAGTGGGCGGCCGACGGCAAGACGCTGTTCTTCACCACGGAGGACGCGGTGACCAAGCGCAGCGACACGCTCTGGCGGCTGGAGCTCGGCAAGTCGCTGATGCAAGTGCACAAGGAGCCCGACGAGGTGTTCGCGATCAGCCTCGGGCGCACCCGCGACCGCAAGTGGCTCGTGCTGTCCGCCGGCAGCACGGACACGTCGGACTGCCTCGTGCTGCCGGCCGACGCGCCGACGGGCGCGTGGCAGCCGGTGATCGCGCGCCAGAAGGGCCACCGCTACCGCGTCGACCACCGCGAGGGCTCGTGGTACGTGACCAGCGACCTCGGCGCGGTGAACTTCCGCGTCGTGCAGGTGCCGGTCGGCAAGCCCGACCTCGCCACCGGCAAGGAGGTCGTCGCGCACCGCGCCGACGTGCAGGTCGAGTCGTTCGACGTCTTCGCCACGCACGCCGTGGTCACCGAGAAGGCGGCGGCGCTGACGCGCTTCCGCGTGCTCGACTTCGCCACCAACGCGTGGCGCGAGCTGACGTTCCCCGAGCCGGTCTACGCGGCGTTCGCCGGCGGCACGCCGGAGTTCACGTCGACGACGTTCCGCATCGGCTACCAGTCGATGGTCACGCCGTCGTGCGTCTACGACGTCGCGCTGGCGACCGGCGAGCGGTTGCTGCGCAAGCAGACCGTCGTGAAGGGCTACGACGCCGGCAAGTACCGCAGCGAGCGGCTGTGGGCGACGGCGCGCGACGGCGTCAAGGTGCCGATCTCGATCGTCTACAAGGACGGCCACCCGCGCGACGGCAGCAAGCCGCTGTGGCTCTACGCCTACGGCAGCTACGGCATCGGCATGCCGGCGACGTTCGACAGCAACCGCATCAGCCTGCTCGACCGCGGCGTCGCCTTCGCCATCGCGCACATCCGCGGCGGCGACGACATGGGCCAGCAGTGGCACAAGGACGGCATGCTGATGAAGAAGAAGAACACCTTCTTCGACTTCATCGACTGCGCCGAGCACCTGATCGCGACCAAGTGGACGACCGCCGGCAAGCTCGCGATCGAGGGCGGCAGCGCCGGCGGCCTGCTGATGGGCGCGGTGACCAACCTGCGGCCCGACCTGTTCGCCGCCGTGCACAGCGCGGTGCCGTTCGTCGACGTGATGAACACGATGATGGACGCGAGCCTGCCGCTGACCGTCGGCGAGTACCTGGAGTGGGGCAACCCCAACGACAAGGCCGCGTTCGACTACATGCGCTCGTACAGCCCGTACGACAACCTCGCGCCGCGCAAGTACCCGGCGATCCTGGTGACGACGAGCTTCAACGACTCGCAGGTCATGTACTGGGAGCCGGCCAAGTACGTCGCCAAGCTGCGCACGGTGAAGGAAGGCGACAAGGAACTGCTGTTCCGCTGCAAGCTGGAGGCCGCCGGCCACGGCGGCGCGTCGGGCCGCTACGACCGCTGGCGCGACACCGCGTTCGAGATGGCGTGGATGCTGCGGCAGGTGGGCGTGGCGCAGTAGCGGCGGGGGCGACGCGCGCCGGCGCCGCTCACTTCGCGGCAGTCGGCGGCGTCGGCAGCAAGGCGTCGGCCGGGGGCGTCCACGCCGCGACCGGCGCGCGCAGCCGTTCGTCGTAGCGCCGCGCGGCGCCGGCCGGCGGCGTCGCGAAGCCGCCGTGGCCGAGCACGAAGCGGTCGCCGCGCACGAGGCCCCAGCGGTCGCGGCGGATCGTCTCGCCGGTCGGGTCGTGCGTGAAGCGCGCCTCGCCCAGCGCCGTCCACGGCCCGTCGACCGCGCGCACGAAGACGTCGCCGAACTCGGCTTCGCGACGCACGTCGCCGTTCTCGCCGGCGAAGTTCTCCGAGAACGAGTACAGCCCGCGCGGCAGCTTGCCGTCCTTCGGCGCGCGGAAGCTCGCGATCAGGCGCCACGACTGCGTCTCGGCGAGCCAGAACCAGCCGGTGTAGATCGTCGCGCTGCCATCGACGCGCGCGTGCAGCAGGAAGCGGAAGGTCTCGCCCAGGCGCCACGCGTGCTGCCAGTGGCTGTGCCCGCCGGTGCCCTCGTTGCCGAAGTCGCCGGCGTGCACGCCGTCGCCCTTGGCGACGAGCTGCACGCGGTCGGCGGCGGCGACCTTCGCGCGGTCGATCGCTTCGTCGCCGCTGTCCCACACGCTGAAGATCACGCGCCGTTCGGTCGGCGAGTTGACCTGCATGCCGAAGTAGCCGCGGTGCCACCCCGTTGCCATGTAGTACGACCACAGCGGGTCAGTGCGCGGTGTGACCGCGACGTGGAACCACGCGACGTCGGCGCGCAGCGGCTGCGGCACGACGTAGCCGAGGTGGATCGATGCGGCGTTGCGGCGCTCGGCGACGTTGGTGTGCAGGCCGGCGGCAGCGGGGCCGCGCAGGTCGAGGCGCGCGAGCGCCAGCAGCGGCGCCTCGCCGGCGGCGCGCAGTGCGATGCGATGCGGCCCGGCCGCGACCGTCGCGGCACCGAGCGCGACGTCGCGCTGGCCGGCGCTGGCGGCGATCGGGGTCCAGTTCGTCGGCGCGCCCGGCGGCGCGTCGACCGCTTCGACGTGCCACTGCAGCATGGCGGTCGGCGCGTCGGCGAGCCGCACGAGCGCGAGCCGCAGTTCGCCCGGCGTCGCGACGTCGACGTACCAGTGCAGCGCGCCGTGCGCGCGCGCCACGCTGCCGTCGTCGTTGCGGCGCATGCGCGCGGGATCCGGATGCGCGTAGCCGGTGAACGCCGGGATCGCGACGTGCGGCGCGGTGGCGGGGGCCGGCGACTGCGGCATGGCGCGGGGCGCCGCCGCGGTCGCCGCAGCGGGGAGCACGGCAGCGAGCGCAACGGCGGCAACGCGGGCGAAGAGCGGATGGCGCATCGCCGCAGGCGAAGCCACGCGCGCGCCCCGCGCAAGCCCGCCGCGCGCCGGTGCCGCGTGCGCTGCGTTCGTCAGCCGCGTGCCCTGCCCGCGTGCTCTGCCCGCGCGTTCCACCTCGACCCTTGCCGCGCCGGGCCGCGCCGCTACCATCCTCGGCTCCCCAGGGGGCTTCACCGCCCTCCCCGTCGGATTCGGGGCGGAGCGTAGCGCAGCCTGGTAGCGCACCTGCATGGGGTGCAGGGGGTCGGAAGTTCAAATCTTCTCGCTCCGACCATTTCTCACGTGTTGCCTGCAGCGCGGGTTGCGCCGGGTGACCGGAGACCTCCTCTGCGGGTCGGAGCCTCGGCCTCGACCATCCGTTGTCGAGGCCGAGTTGTCTGCGGCGGAGCAGTTCCGATCAGGCGCATCGAAGCTCTAAGCTTGTGGATGGCGGGTCGATGGCGTCGAAAGCTTGGCCGACCTTGCCGCCAAGTTGCCAGTCGCTCCGGGGGGCGAGGCAAGCAGTGCCTCATGGCGCGACCCGACCGATCGCGACCGGTCCATGCAGCCGGGTCCGAGGTGCCCGCGCCGCGCGCGGAACCTCGCCAAGAGACGTCGCGACGGCGTCCGAGGACAGGCGAGGCAGTCCGAATGGCATGGCAGTGTCGCGGCAAAGCAGGCGAGCTGGCCCTCCAGTGCTCGTCGCGCTTGCGGCGCCCCCTTGGTTGTGAAGGGGTCGGTGGATGCGGCATCATGCGCCGCTGCTCGACCCGGCTCCCGTCCGCAGCAGCGGTTGGTCCGGGTCGTCGCTTCGACGCAGTTTGCGAGGGGTAGAAGGTGCAAGACCGTCTCCCGCTCGGCGCTTCTGCGTTGCCTGTGACCGTCGTCCTGAGATGCCTACATGCCGTACGAGCGCCCAAGCCCGCTGACCGTCGCCCACTCGGTTGCCTTCCTGCAGCGCTGCTTGCTGGTCAAGCTGCCGACGGAACTCGTCAAAGCGACCCTTCTCAAGGAAGCGCGCACCCTACTGGCGCTGTGTGTGCGGCCCGCGGGTGCCAGTCTCGGCGATGCGATGAAGTTCGCCGAGTTGGTGCTGCTGCAGGCCTTTTCGAGCGGGCTGAAGGGCGACGCAGCGGCAGTGGAGTTGTCCCTGCATGCGGGGCTCGTTGCCAACCACCTGCCCGACGCCGCACGCCGCAATGTGCTGAGGGCCGTGATTGGGATCGCCATCAAGGCGAACGATGTCCTGCCCGACCACCTGCGCGACTTCGTGTTCGGCGTGCTGCCCAGCTTACTCGGCGTGAGCATGGCGGATCTCACTACCTGCGATGACGAGGATGCGTTGGATCCTGCATCGCTCGTGTACCCGGAAGAACTGGTGCGGCGACTGCTCGTCCAAGTGCAGAAGCACGCCGCCGACGATGCTGCGACAGAAGGTATGCGCCGGGGGCGGTCCGAGGCGACGGAGGAAGGCCGCGGCGCAGCGCGCGACGAGGGTCGCGCTGGCGCGCCGGCGGACGACGATCAGGACGACGCGGCAGAGCCGGAGGCCGCCACCGATCCCTCCCCGACTGCCAGACCGGAGCTTGCCTCCGATGTCCAGAGCGGCGTGGACGCTTCTGGGGCGATCCACGTGAAGGTCGTCGCTCGGCGGATCCTCGGCTACGCCATGACCGCGGCTGGGATTCCGGTGGTCGATGGCATCGAGATCAGCAATCCAGCAAACGACGAAGCGACCGACCTCGTCGTCTCGGTCCGGGTCACGTGTGCGATGCACGATGCGCCCCTCGCGACCTATGCCACTGCGCTGCCCGCGCTGGGGCCGTCCCAGGGGCTGGCCATACCGCTGCGCGAACTGCGCCCTGATCCGCGCGTGCTCGTGCAACTCGATGAGGCGGCGGTCGGCGCGATCGAAGCCGAAGTCGCTCGTGACGGCGTCACCTTGGCGAAGGTCGCTCTCCCGTTGCGTGTGCTGGCCTACAACCAGTGGTGCGCAGTCGACGATTGCTACGAGTTGCTTGCCTCGCACGTGATGCCCAACCATCCCGCGCTGGTGCCCATCCGGCAGGCGGCCTCGGACATCCTGCAGGCGGGCACCGGTCAGTCGAGCCAGGAGGGTTACCAAGCCGGCGCGGAGCGCGCGATCAAGATCGCTGCCGCGAGCTACGAGGCGCTGCAGCGCGCCGGCATCCACTACAGCAACCCGCCGGCAGCCTCGGAGGCGCGGCAGAAGATCCGCACGCCCGAGCAGGTGTTGGTCGACAAGTTCGGCACCTGCCTCGACACCACGTGCCTGCTGGCCGCCGCGCTCGAACAGGCCGGGCTGAATGCGGCGTTGTTCGTGGTCCGCGGCCATGCGTTCGCCGGCGTCTTCCTGAAGGAGGGCCACTTGCCGACTGCCTCGGTGCGCGACGGCGACGTCGTCCGCAACCTCGTGGAGGCGAACATCCTCGTCCCGATCGAGACCACGACGCTATGCGAGACGCAGCACAAGCCGTTCGACGAAGCGGTCGCCGAGGCCCGACGCAAGCTGTTCGGTTCGCCGTTCGAGGCCCTGATCTCGGTCGCTGACGCCCGCGTCGCGAACATCCGGCCGCTGCCGTCCCGCATCGTGGCGGACGGTCAAGTGGTCATCGTGCAGCAGGAGGCGATGGCGACGGGCGAACCGGTCGTCTTGGCGCCGCGGCGTGTGCAAGCCGCGAAGGCGGTGACCGAGCCGATGCCGCCGCGCCTGCGCAAGTGGCAGGCGGACCTGCTCGACCTGTCGCTGCGCAACCCGCTGCTCAACGTCAAGATCGGCCGCGGCGGCGGCGTGCGCTTGGTGACCCCGCCGGGCGAGTTGCACAACGTCGAGCGCATCCTCGCCTCCGAAGGTGAAGTGCAGATCCTCGCCCACGACGAACTCACCGAGTTGCAGAAGGCGCGCGGCGCCCACTTCGCGCGCGACATGGTGAAGGACGACCTCGCCGCGCTGTGGAAAGCCAACCAGGTCCTGTTCGTCGAGGTCGAGACCAAGGCGCTGCGCACGCGTCTGCGCCAATTGATGAACCAGGCGCGCTCGATGGAAGAAGAGTCGGGCGCCAACATCCTGCACCTGAGCTTCGGCAGCGTCGTCTGGACCGACCCGGAGAAGGACAAGCGCGTGCGGTCGCCGCTGCTCACGATCCCGGTCCGCATCGACATGAAGGCGCGGGGCAAGCCGCCTCGCTTGATCGCCGACCTGACCGGCGGCGGCACGGCGATCAACCAGTGCCTGTTGCAGAAGCTCAAGCAGACGTTCCGTTTCGACGCGCCGGCATCGGTCGCGGAGTGGCGCGGAGACCGCGAGGACGCCGACGTGAGCGCCCTGTTCGAGGCGATGCGCACGGCGATCGCGAAGGACTTGCCGGGCGCGACGCTGGAGGAGGACGCGACGCTCTGCCTGCTGCACTTCGGCAAGTTCCGCATGTGGAAGGACCTGCAGGAGCATTGGCCGACCTTCCTGGAGCAGCCGGTGGTGCGCCACCTCGTGGAGCGGCCCGGGCAGCAGTATCCGGATCCTGTCCCGCTGCCCACCGCTGCGGAGTTGGAGTCGGACGCGGCGTACTGCCCGATCCCGATCGACGGGTCGCAGCTCGAAGCCGTGGTCGCCGCCGCTCGCGGTTGCTCCTTCGTCCTGGAGGGGCCTCCCGGCACCGGCAAGTCGCAGACGATCACCAACCTGGTCGCGAACGCCCTCGCCGCCGGCAAGAAGGTCTTGTTCGTAGCCGAGAAGCGCGCTGCGCTCGAGGTCGTCAAGCACCGCCTCGACAAGGTCGGCCTGGGCGTCTACTGCCTCGACATCCACGGCAAGGCGAGCAAGCCGAAGGACCTTTGCGCCCAGTTGATCCGATCGCACGACGCGAGTTTCACGACGGACCTCGCGGCCTTCGAAGCGCAGCGCCGCGAGCTCGGCGCCGAGGCCGAGCAACTCCGCAGCTACGCTCGTCGTTTGCACGAGCAGAACAGCCTTGGCCACTCGCTGTGGAGCGCGCACCAGACGGCGCTGGCGGTCGGCGAAGGCTTCGCGGTAGCGGTGCCGCCGTCGCTGTTCGACAGCGGGCAGAAGGCGCTGGTCGGGCTGCGCGACGCGCTCCGCGATCTCAGGGAGGTGGCCAACAACGCAGGCCTGCAGCCGGCGCACTGGTGGGGCATGGTCGCCGCGACCGAGGGCGAAGCACTGGCGACGGCGGCGCTCGCCGACGCCGTGGCGGGAATGGCAGCGACCCATGCCGCGACCTTGCCGGGACTCGATGTGGCCGGCGCGCAGGCCATGGCAGCGTTGTCGACGCCGGCGAGCGTTCGTGGCCTCGCTGCCGTGCTCGCGGCGCGATCGGCAGGAGGTGCCGTCACCTTGGAGTCGCTGCAAGCCGCGCGCGCGCTGCCCCCAGAGGTCTGGCAGCGTCACGCGGAGGCTGCGGTCGCCTGCGAGCGGCAGTTGGGCGCCGCCCGCGAGTTGTTCCACGGATCCGCCTTCCAATCCGACCTGCGCGGCCTTGCCGCCCGCATCGAGCAGGCGCGCAAGGCGTTCTTCTTGTGGCGTGGCAGCAGGGTGCGCGCCGCCGTCGCTGCGGCACAGCCGCTGCTCCGGGGCGCCGCCCCCGCGCCGGACGACTTGGTCCGCGCGCTGCGCGACGCGGCCGCCGCGGTCGAAGCGGCCGCGGCGTTGGCTGATGCTCTGCGCCGCGAAGCTGGCTTGGCGTTGCCGGCGGACTGGTCCCTGCTGCAGCCCGATGCGTCGAAGCCCTTGGCTGCGGCGCTGACGGCGGCGCGGGAGGCCAGCCCGTTGGCCGGTTCGGCCGACGAGCCCGCGCTGGCCGCCGTGTTGGCGGTGGCTGGCGGCGACGTGGCGGCGCTGCAGGCGGCGCTCGCTGCGCGCGCCGACGCGTGGACGCGTTTGCTGGCCGCGTTGCGCGCCGACGATGCCGCGCTGACGCGCTGGCTGGATGGTCGATCGCTGGCTGCGGCCCTGGCAGTGGCGCTGCCGCGTTGGCGCAGCGACGCGAACGCGGCGTTCCTCGGCCTCGTCCGGTGGTGCAAGTTGCAGGCGAAGCTCGCAGTGCTCGAGACTGCGGGCTTCGGCGGCATCCGCTCGGCGGTCTTGTCGGGCGCGCTCCGTCCCGACCAGGTGGTCGAGGCGATCGACCGCAGCGTCGCGCGCGCCTGCATCGAGGAGCGTCGCCAAGCGCTCGGCTTCCGTCGCTTCGACGGCAAGGAGCATGGCACGCGGGTGCAGCGTCACGCTGCGCTGCATGCCGAAGAGAGCAAGGCGCTGTCGGAGGTGTTGCCGGTGAAGCTGCTCGCCACGCGCCCGTTCGGTCCCGGCGAGCGCATGGGCGTCGTCGGCGAACTGCGCCGCAAGGACTTGGAGAGGGCGCGTCCGCGTTCGATCCGCGCGCTGCTCGACGACTACGCGGAGGCCGTGCTGAAGTTGACGCCCTGCGTGTTGGCCAGTCCGGACAGCGTCGCGCAGTTCCTGGTCCCGGGCGGGATCGTGTTCGACCTCGTCGTCTTCGACGAGGCGTCGCAGGTGCCGGTCGCCGACGCGATCGGCGCCATCGGCCGCGGCAAGGCGGTCGTCATCGTCGGTGACAGCCAGCAGATGCCACCGACCGCGTTCTTCTCGCGCGCGACGGCCGCGGCGTCGGACGACGAAGCTCCCGCCGAGGACGACATGCCGGACATGGACAGCATCCTGACCGAGGCGCGCAACGACGGCATCAAGCCGATCCTGTTGTCGTGGCACTACCGCAGCCAGGACGAATCGCTGATCGCGTTCTCCAATCGGCACTACTACGACAGTCGGCTCTCGTCGTTCCCGGCGCCAACCCAGCAAGCCGATGGCAAGGGCTTGGCGTGGATCAAGGTCGCCAACGGTGTGTTCGACTCGGCCGGCGGTCGCGTCAACCCGAACGAGGCGGACGCGCTGGTCGCCGAGGTGCGCCGTCGTCTGTCCGACCCGTTTGAGTCGAAGCGCTCGCTCGGCATCGTCACGATGAACCTGACGCAGGCCGATTTGGTGCGCGACAAGCTGGAAGCAGCCGCCGAAGACGATCCCGTCTTGCGGAGCGCCCTCGACGACGACTCCGAGGAGCGGTTGTTCGTCAAGAACCTGGAGAACGTCCAGGGTGACGAGCGCGACGTGATCCTGATCGGAACGACGTACGGCAAGGGACCGGATGGTCGGATGCGCATGCAGTTCGGCCCGCTGGGCAAGGTCGGCGGCGAGAAGCGTTGGAACGTGCTGGTGACCCGGGCGCGCCAGCAGGTCGTCGTGGTCTCGTCGATGGAGCCGGAGGACATCCGCATCCACGACGTGTCCCCGAGCGCGACCGGCGTCCACCACATGCGGGCGTACCTGGAGCTTTGCAAGCGCGGCGTCGGCAACTCCCTGGAAGCGCGGCTGCGTCCGGTCGAGGCCAAGGATCTGCACCGTGAGCACGTGGCGGCGGCGTTGCGTCGCCGCGGCATGCACGTCGAGACCAATGTCGGCCTCTCCAGCTTCAAGGTGGACCTCGCGGTCGCCGATCCTGCGGAACCTGGCCGCCGCCTGCTCGCGGTCCTGCTCGATGGTCCTGGCTACGCAAGTCGTCGCACGGTGCAGGACCGCGACGGGCTGCCCGTCACCGTGCTGCGCCGCATGATGGGTTGGCCGGAGGTGGTTCGCATTTGGTTGCCCGAGTGGCTGCTGGAGCAGGAACGAGTGATCGACGACGTGGTGGCTTCCTACGATGCGGCGAAGGCCGCCCGATCCGAAACGGCATCGCCCGGCGCCACGGACCGAGCAAGGGTCGGGAAGGCCACGCCACCGTCTGGTGTCCCTGTCGCTGCGGCCTCCGCAGGGAGCGCGGAGCATTCGACCGGGGTGATGCGGCCGACGTCCGATGCGGAGCCGTCTCAACCATCTCCTGCCGTGCCCCCAGCGGAAGAGCCGCAACCCCAGACCCAGAACGTGATCGCCAGTTCGGGTTCGGCGGCGGAGTCCCCGCGACTCCTCGCCCGGGATTCGCTCGACCGGGACTTCGTGCCGTACGAGGACGAAAGCCTCGTCGGCGGGAAGGAAGACGTCGCCGACGACGCGCCCGGCGTCGCGCACCAGCGCATCCGCAAGGCGATCGCCGAAGTCCTGGCCGTGGAAGCCCCTGTCGAAGGGACGCGCTTGGCAAAGCTGGTGGCGCGACGATTCGGCTTGCAGCGCGTCCGTGAGGATCGCGTACGGATCGTGCTCGGCCTCGTCGATCCGGCGTTGGTCCGTCGCAGCGAGTTCGGCATGTTCATTTGGCGACACGGCCTGCGCGAAACCTCGTGGCGCGAGTTCCGTCGCACGCCCGAAAGCCATGCGCGGACACGCACCTTCGACCTCGTTGCGCCGGAGGAAGTGCGCAACGCGCTCGTGTACTGCGCGACGAAGGGCATGGGCCTCAGCGACGAAGGCGCCATCGAAGAACTGAAGGAGGTGTTCGCCGTGGGCAAGTCTTCGCAGGACTTCCGCGACCGGGCGCAGGCGCTGATCGATTGGGCGCTGTCGAACGGCGCGCTTGTGCGGGACGCCAAGGGACGTCTGCAGCCCAAAGACGCTTGAGCCGGCGCGCCGGACCGGCGCGTCGCACGTCTTCGCCCTGGGAGGACGGCGCGCTTGCCCACGGTTTCAGGGACCCGCGCGCCCGCGCAGGCGGCGCCGCGCGCAGCCAGAACAGTTGCATGCCGCCCAATGGGCAGCCGGGTTCCAGGCGCACGCAGCGCCGCGTCCGACGTCGCCGGCCAGCCCGCACCGAGATCGGCGCTGCCGGGGGCAGCGTTGGCGCAGGCAGCGCGCCGAGGCTGCTCAGGTGGACTTCAGCGACGCACCACAGAGGTTGCAGGACCCGTTGCGACACGGGATCCAGGTGCACTGCACGTGCCCGCACTTCGTGCAACGGAACAACCAGACGTGCTCTCGCCCGCAATCGGGACATGTGCCGTTCTTCGCCATGGAGGTCTCCTTGAAGGCCCGTAGGATACATGCATCGTGCTTGCTGTGCACGTGACGCAGGCCGGACAACGGTTTGCAAGGCGGATGCCCGTGGTGGGACGGTTGCGTGCCCAAGGTCTCGCCGATGCTTGCGGCAGCGTGCCGGCACGGAACAAGCACAGGCCTTGCACGCCGGAGCCTGGAGAGAAAGCAGCCCTGTTCTGGGTGTCCGTTGTTGCGCGATGCACGTAACCGGTTAGTATTTGGAGAGCGCAGAAAAGGCCGACGGCGGAGTGAATTCCGACCACATTCGGAGCCAACATGGATTCCATGTCGAACACAGACCACGAAATCGATTCCGATTCGATTGTCCATCTCGATGCTCATGATGCTCGGTTGTTAGCCAAGCGGCGCGATCGTGTTCGGCTGCGGTGCCTCCAGACCATGTCAGTCGAGTCCGCGCTTGCGCTCGCAAGCTTCGATGGCGGTTGCATTGATATCGGAAGCGCTGAATTCAGCGAGGACGTCGCCGAGGCGCTTATGCCACTCTGTGCGAGGGGAAAGCTCAGGGTCGGATGTCCTGGAGAATCGGAGAAGGTGTCGCGGTACAAGGCTCACTTCCTGTCGATTTGCCAGCACGGCGCCGAAATGGGTCCCTCGCTTGCAATGTTATATGCGCTGTGCTTCGAGGGCGCGGAAGCGGAATTGAGGAACGCTATGGTGATCAGGGGTGCCGATGGTCTATCCGCTGACGCACTTGCTGTCTTTGCAAAAGTTCTGCCGGCCGAAGCGACTCTCGTGCTAGAAGGTCTGGCAATGATATCGCCTCAACTTCTCACCGGCCTGCGCGGTATAAAATGTGAGTTGTGGCTGCCGGAATTAGAAGAAGTTTCTGTGGACTTTGCGGAATTGCTTGCATGTAGCAATGCAAGCGTTCGGATTGCAGGGTCTTCCTTGCTTTCGAGCCAGGCTCTGGCGTTGCTCTGTGCAGGCGCTGGTCGAGTGACGCTTGAGGGTGGATGGGGCGCGTCATGCAAGCGCCCTGAGCAAGCAGAATTAGCCATTTTGCTTAGAGATGCGAAATCTCCCCTGCGCCTGGAATTCGACAGCGTGACTCATTTGCTCGCAGAGGCGATTGCATGCTCGGCATGCCCGGAGCTAAGTCTGATTGTTCGCGATGGTATGGAATCTTCGGTGGCTGCCGCACTTGCGCAGTTTTCCGGAGAATTGCATCTAGAGGCTTGCGTATTTGGTGACGACGATGGCCATGTCGCCCTCGCAAAGAAAGTTCTTGCCAATACATCATTTTGGTCGAGTGACGCCATCGGCCCCAATGTTGCCAAGGCCATGGTGGATGCGGGTAGGCCATCGCTAGGCGTTTCTGTGCACCATTTAGACGTTGAGCCCGCGAAAGCGCTCGCTCTTCAGGTCGGCGAGCTGTCTGTGAGAACGGTTGCACCGATGGAAGCGGACGTAGCTAGCTTTCTAGCTGGCAAGGACGGCAATGGTGCGCTGGAAATACATTGCGCAAATGGCATGACCGAAGATGCTGCAATCGCATTTCGCAGCGCCCGCGTTCCTGTGACGCTAGGGGCATTGAAGATCTTGACGAAGCGGCTTCACCGTGAGCTAGCTGGAAGTTCCAACATCAAGTACTGGCCCGAGGAGTTGCAATCGGCCTGCGGTCCAAATGGCATGCTGGGGGTTCGGCGCGTTGTATTGCGTGACGAGGATGTGGCGTGGGATGCGCTGCCCGCTGGTTTCGGCCAGAATCACCAGTTGACGCGAGTCGATATCGAGCGTTGCCATGGCCTGAAGGCCTTCGACTTCCGTGGGTACAAAGACTCTCGGCCGCGTGCCGAGCCGCCGCTGACCATTCGCCTCGTCGACTGTGCGGCACTCGCGAGCATCCAACTGCTCACGGAGCGATTCTGCGCCCAATACCTTGAGCTGCGCGATCTTCCCACTTGCAAGTCGGTGTCGCTCAAGGTGCCCGATCTGGAGGATCTCAAAGCGCTGCAGCGGCTGACTGGCCTCGAGTCGCTGGGGTTGTACGGGTGCCCCAGTCTCCGATCACTGGCAGGCATCGGCGCATTGCCCAGCTTGTCGCAGGTTGCCATTGTCGAATGCGGCGCGCTGGAGTCCTTGGTAGGGATTGGAATCGCGGTTGCGGATGGTTCGGTGAAGGCTCGCGCGGCGACAGGGGGCGCGTCGAGCATCAAGAAGCTTGTGCTGAAGAATTGCGCCGGGCTGAAGTCGTTGTCGGGTATCGAGGCGCTGACGCAGCTCCAGGAGTTGGAAGTCGACGCGTGCCCTGACCTCTCGGATCTCGCTGGGGTCGAGGCGCTGGTCAAGCTGGAGTTTCTCACGCTGCGCGGCCCGACTTCGATTCGGGACCTTCGCCCGTTCGTCGTTGGGCGAACTTCGATGTACTACAAGATCGAGTCCAGTGGCGTTGGGGCCCCAGCACATTTCGTTGCCTTCGACCTTGACCGCATCGACGGCCTGGGTGGCGTGCACGTGGTGTGCGAAGAGTGCGGTAGCCCGTCCTTGTCGAGCCCGTTCTCTTCGCGCTACTCCAAGACGGAGTTCACCGCCCTGCAACTCGTGCGCAAGATCGGCGAAACGTTGACCCAAAAGGCGGTGAGCGATGCAGTGCTCAAGGCCGTCGCCGACTTGACGGACGTGGACGTCGATGACGCACAAGCGGAAGGCGTCGAAGGATTGATATGCGATACGGATGAATGCACCAGCTACCTTGATGTCAAGGTTGCCGTCAAGTGCGACCAGTGTCAGGCGCCCTTCGCCCCCAGCATCATCGAGTCGAGTTGGAACGACATCGGGGAGTATGACATGTTCGGCCCGTCGAGGAGCAGCCTGCTGACGCTGCCGCGTGCCGTTCTGCAGGTTCGCCGCGCCGAGCCGTCGAACGTCGGCAAGCGAAGCAAGCCGGATCCCGCGCGTTGTCCGGTGTGTCACGAAGCCGCTCTTTGTGTCACCGTCGGCGGTCTTGCCAAGAGAGAAGAGTATGGCAAGTGCAGTGGCAAAGTGCGCCTTAGCCACACGCCGTGGAACGACCTGCACAGCGCCTTTGAAATCGATCAGCAGGACGGCGGGTGCTTCGATGCGCCGGAATGGCGCAAGCGGCCCTCGTTGGAGCGCAACGGAGGCGTGGAATGTGCCAATGGGTGTTTCCGCGTCAGCGTGAGCAACGTCGCGGACGTCCCATCGGCGTTGCTCGCCGTGGCGGCGGTGCACGCGATCCAGCAAGGCGCAGTCGATATCGACGTGGTGCGTGCGCGCCTGTCCCAACTGCTATCGTGGTCGTTGTCGCCGCAAGAATTGGTCGATGGCGCAATCCAGCGACTCAAGTATCTGCCAGCTGGTCTTGGCGAAGATCTCCCGAGTGACGTAGAGTCGCAGCGCCAAGCAGCGGCGGAACTGCTGAAGGCGGCGGCGGTCGGTCTGGAGACGCCGGCACCGACCGTCGGCGAGTCAGAATCGATCGACTTTTCGTCGCGCGTCTTCTGCTTCACCGGCACGCTCGCGGGCATGACGAGGCAGCAGGCGGAAGCTGCGGTCAAGAAGCACGGTGCGAAGACGGCGGCAGAGATCACCGCCAAGGTGACCGACGTCGTGGTGGGGCCGGGCGCAGGCTCCAAGCGTGCGAAGGCGGAGATGCTTGGCTTGCGGATCCACGAGCAGGATGCATTCGACGCCCTGCTCAAGTCCGCGGTAGTGCGTCCCGCTTCGCGGAAGAGTGGTCCGACGAAAGTGCGCAAGGCAAAGGCCTTGAAGCCAAGCGCAGGGCTTCCGTCGCCCAAGTCTCCCGCTGGCGCACATGGTGCCGGAGACGTAGGCGCGACGGCGTTCGCGGGCCGGGTCTTCTGCTTCACTGGTACGCTGGATGGCATGACGCGGGCAGAGGCCGAGTCGCGCGTCAAGCGAGGCGGCGGCCATGTGGCGGCCAGCCTCACCAAGAAGGTCACGGACCTCGTCGTTGGCGAGGGTGGCGGATCCAAGCGCGACAAGGCGGAGGAACTTGGTGTCCGGGTCCTCGATCAGCCCGCTTTCGAGGCGTTGCTCGCTGGGGGCGCAGGCTCGGCGCAGCCCCTATCCGCGTCCACGGTAGCGGCGTCCGCGACGGCATCGCCGGAGGACATTTGGTCGGTGTTCGAGGCGCGTGGTGAAGTGGATCCGATCACCGGGAAGCCACGCGAGATCGTGCATCGGCTGACGGGGGCCGTGCTGGTGCTGATTCCCGCTGGTGAGTTCCTCATGGGGTCGGCCGAAGACGAGCTGGGACGCGAGGAGGACGAAGTGCAGCACCGCCGAGTGATCCGCAAGCCCTTCTACCTCGGCAAGACTGCCGTCACGCAAGCGCAGTGGCGCAAGGTGATGGGCAGCAACCCGAGTAAACGCAAGGGCGACGACCTGCCGGTGGAGACGGTGAGTTGGGACGATTGCCAGAAGTTCCTGAACAAGGCGGGCGGCGGCATGCGTCTGCCGAGCGAAGCGGAATGGGAGTATGCCTGCCGGGCAGGGACGACGACACCGTTCTCGTTTGGCGCAACGGTCACGCCGGCGCAGGTCAACTACCGCGGCAACGTTCCGTACGGTGGCGCGAGCAAGGGGCTCTACCGCGAGTGCACGGTTGCTGTCGGCTCACTGCCGGCGAATGCCTGGGGCTTGCACGAAATGCACGGCAACGTCTGCGAGTGGTGCCAAGATGGCTACAAGGACTACCCCAGCAGTGGCACGGAAAAACCGTCGCGCGCCGCCGGCACGCGGGTGCTGCGCGGCGGGGAGTGGAGCACTAGCGCCTGCTACTGCCGCGCCGCGTTCCGCAGCAGGTACGGGCCAGGCGACCGGAGCGACCGCATCGGCCTGCGTCTCGCGAGGACTCTGCCGGAGTAACCTTCTGCCCGCGTTCCCTCTTACCCTCTACCCTGCGCGCCAGCGTTGGATCCCCCGAGGCCCCGTGACCAACTCCAAAGGGCGCAGACTGCCACTCCTCTGACGATTCGCTTCCACCGCCGCGGACCTTCCTATTGTCCGGTCGGCCGCGGTGAACGCCGGTCTCGGCGTGCTTTGCTGTCCCCGTACTGCGACCAGCTCGGCACGAGGTCTCGCATCAGCGCGTACACCATCACCATCGCCGCGGAGTCGAGTCGGCAGTACTGCCGAAGCTGTGTCGTGACTGCGGGATCACGCGGCGAGCCGAGCATGCGCGCGAATTGGTAGGCCAGCATGGCCATGCCGCCGTTGCGGATCGCGGAGCCGCGCGACTCTTCGTCGTCCGCGGTGGCCAGCGCGTGCACCGCATCGACGCCGCCGAGCGCCTGCAGCAGGTCCTCGGGTGGTGATGGCAGTTCCGCGTAGGGGTCGGTCGCGCCGGTGTACGCAGTTGGGTCGCCAATGGTGCCGTGACCGGGGGCAAAGTGTCGTCGAATCGACGGCTCTGCCCACGCGATCGGCAGCACGCGCTTGATCGAGTAGCTGCCGTGCATGTCGGGGTGGTAGAAGGCGGACTGGGCGATCACGAGCAGGTCGACGAGGCGACCGTCGCCCTCGCCGTTGGGGCCGACGAGGGTGGCAAGGAAGGCGCGGCGCTCATCGTCGCCAGGCAGTCGGTCATGCCCGAGGCTTCGTACGATCGCATTCAGGACCGTCCGCTCGTAGCTGTGCCAGTGGAAGATCGGTCCCTCGGACCCGAGTTGTTGGCGCAGCGCATCGACGAAGGCGCGCCGGGGGTCGGGGTCGGCGATTTCGAGGAATCCATCGAGTTGCACGCGCTCGGAGAGCGGTGCGTTCGGCGATGGCAGGCGATGCCCTTCGAACTGGAACGGCACGACTTCGAAGGGGTGGCCACCTACGCGAGCTGGGATGGGATGCGCGAAGGTCTCGAAGTCGAGGAAGTGCACTGGCCCGGTGACGTTCGCGATCTTCAGCGCTCGGCTGGGTGCCGATGCAAAGCGCTGGGCCACGATCGGTTGGTTGCGCCGCAGAGACTCGTACTGCATGCGCTGACGGCTTGCGATGCTCGCTGCGTCGACATCGGTCACCTTGGCGCCTCGTTGCCTGGATTCGATCGCCTGCTCGCATTGCTCCTTCGTGATGTGGCTCAACGTCAGGACGTGGTGGGGCATGGACCCGACGTCAGCACCCCAGCAGCGAAGGAACCCGGACTCCACATCGTCCTTCACGCGGAATTCGCAGCGTTTGCATGCGGGCGTGAGGGACGCGGTCGCCTCAGGCCACGTGTCCGAGTCGACGATGCGCCGCATCTCGGCCATGCAAGCTTGGATCCCTCGGCCCTCGAAGCGATGGGTCCGGGATTGCGCGTCAGCCTCCATGATTTGCACCGCCCTGGACATGTCGACTTCGACCAACAGGCTGCGGTCGGCGCCGTTGCCGATGTGCTCGACCTCGGCGCGCACGCCGTGTGGCGTGTGTCGGTAGTGTGATTGGTAGTTGCGGCGGTCCAGGATCGTGGCCACGGTCGCGGTGCCGGCCTTGTTGGTCAGCAGCAGCTTGGGCGTGATGCGGTGCTTGGATGCCGTGGCCAGTTCGTCGAGTTGGGTAGCGAGCCAGCGCCGCAGGAGCGCATGCTGAAACGCGAGGTCGCGGACGTAGGCCGCCCAGTCGCCATCGACGTCGCCGTTGGCGTTGAAGAACGCTTCGTCGTCGACATGGCCTCCCGGCGCATCGACGCTCTTCGACTTGATCTCGACCAGATCGATGCCATCCGGCCGTATGCGAACGAGGTCGAGCCGTGCGAGGAAGCCCTCGTCGCAGATGGTCACCTCGTACAGCGTCGTCGCGCGCCCGGCCGAAGCCGCCTGCGCCGCGCGGAGCAAGGCGGCGCGCGACTGTGCGACGGCGTCTTCGCCAAAGCCGCCGATCAGCAGCCCGGGTTCGGTGGCGCGCACGAGCGCTTCCACCGCCGCTCCGCCTTCTGCCAACAAGCGCAGCAGGTCGTCGTCGCGCGACCGTTGCGGCAACTTGTTGCGCGCGTGCTGGAGCTTGTGGATACAGTCCAAGCCGAGCTTGAACTGCGACTTGGTGATGGGGTCGGTGGTGGAGTTTGGCATGGATCGTCCCTCTTGGCAGGCCGGCATCTTGCCACGCTTCCGCCGGCGGCAGTAAGCCATGTCTGCCGACGGGTTGGCCCAAGCTGGCTGCACGTCCGGCGCGCAGGCTTCTTCGTTTCAGGCTCCGCACTCGCTGGAACCCGCCGCCGCCGACGGATCCAGGCCTCCCTCGGGGAGGCTCAGGACGTTTGGTTGCTGGATGCCTTCCAGTTCGGGGAGCGCTGCGCCGCTGATGCCTTCGACCTCGCCGTAGAGACCGAGCGTGTTCTCCAGCATGCGCTTGATCTGCTTTTCGCGCTTCGCCCAACGTTGCGTTGCCGTGCGCTTCTCGCTTTCGAGGTCCTGCTGCATTTCGACGAATGCCTCGACGATGCCGCGCATGCGCTGCGCGAACTCAGCGCCCGTCACGTAGGCGTAGAGCCGCGCGGACTTCTCGTGCTGCCCGGTCACCGTGATGCGGGCCTGGGCGACTTCGATGATCGACTGGCGCAGCGCCGTCGCGAGGTGCGGCGCGAAGCTCGGGGACACGATCCAGATGCCATCGCGCAGCTCGCAGTGCGAGACGCCGCCGGGCAATGCCGACGAGACGAGCACCGCGACTTCGGCGCCCTCGGCGCGCTGGTCGTCGCGCAGCTTGGGCAGCCAGCCGTCGCTCCAGTGCTTCGTGCGCTTGCTCTCCCAGAGGATCTTCCCGCACTCCCGGCGGGCGCCGATCACGACCTGCACGATGTCGGCGCCGTTCTGGCCCTTCTGGGTGCGCTGGATCTCGTCGCTGGGAAAGGCGTTCCCGAGCATTGCCGCGAGATCCGCTTCTTGGACGTCGCCCTGGAGCTCCTGCGAGGTCTTCTCGCTGGCCCGCTTGGCGGCCTCGAGTTGCTTCACCATGTCGGCGATGGTCCGGTCCTTCTCGGCGAGCTTGAGCTTCTGCGCCTCGTCGGCGGCGAGGCGCTCGTCGTCGCGGATCTGCTGCCGCTGGGCATCGACCGCGCGCTGCACCGTCAGGTCGAACTCGGCTTGCTTCTGCTCGAGATCGGCCTTCTGGATGCGTGCGGCCAGTTCGAGCTTCTGTGCTTCGACGAGCGCAGCCTTGCTGGACGCGACCTGCTGGTGCAGGGCGGCGACTTCCGTGGCGACGTCACCGCGCGCCTTCTTCTGCTCCTCGTCGCGAACGCGAGCGACCTCCATCTGGGCGCGGCGGGCGACCTCCGCCTCGACCCGGGCTGCCTGGTCCCGGAGGTTGGTTTCCGCGGCCTTGATCTGATCCTCCCGCGCGGCCAACGCCGCCTGCGCCTTCGACTGCGCCTGTCGCACGGCGGCCCGTTCGGCCTCAAGCATGGGCAGGGCAATGGTTTCGGTGAGCGGAAACGCCCCCTTGCAGTGGGGGCACGTGATCATCGGGTCTTGCATTCTTGATCTCCAACTGTTCGCCGGCAAACTTGCCGGCACAACAGTGTAGACAGCCTGCGGGAGCCTGTCAAGCCCTTGTTGTATTTTCGCCGGCAAACTTGCCGGCGATCCATCTCTGGGCTACCCTTCCCCGCCATGCAGTCCTGGACGCCCGTCACCGAGACCCCATCCGCCATCAAGGCAGGGCTGCGCTTCGGCAGCGTCGGCACGCATACGAGCCGCACGATGATGCTGGCCGAGCTTGTTGAGCTCCTGCGCGCCGTGCCGGCGCAGCCGTTTGGCGCGGATGCCGCGAGGGCCCAGGCCTCGCTGTTCGAGCCGACGATCTCCCAGCCGCTGCTCTTCTCGGGGCAGCTGCCGACGCGCGCCGACTACGTGCGCGCAGTGGTCGACGACAACGTCCTCGGCAAGGACACCGCCGCGTCGCGACGTGGCACCCTGCAGCGCTTGACCGAGCTCTACGCGCTCGACCCATTGGTCGCGATCTTCCGCGTCCTGCGCCGCGTCTGGGAGGTCGACGTCGCCGGTCGTCCGCTGATCGCGCTCCTCGGCGCGCTCGCGCGCGATCCGTTGCTGCGGGCTACGGCTGGCGCGGTTCTGCCGCTGCCGGTCGGCAGCGAACTCTCGCGCAGCGCGCTGTGCGACTCGCTCTTGGCCGCTGCGGGCGACGTCGGGCGTGCCGACGCTCTCGCCGCGCCTGCCGCGCCCGCGCGCTTCAATCCCGCGATCCTCGACAAGGTCGCGCGCAACGCAGCCAGTTCGTGGGCGCAGGCTGGCCACGTCGAGGGGCGCGTGCGCAAGATCCGGCGGCGCGTGCGTCCGACGCCCGGCAGCGCGGCGTTGGCGCTCTGGCTCGGCTCCCGTCAGGGGCTGGCCGGCGACTACCTGCTCAGCACCCTCTGGGCAGCCGCGCTCGATGCGTCGCCGGAAGAACTGATCGACCAGGCGATCGCGGCCAAGCAACATGGTCTACTGCGCGTGGTTGCCGGTGGGGGTGTGCGCGAGATCGACGTGAGCGGCCTGGACCCGGCTGGAGAGCAACGCTGATGGGCAAGATCGATGACCTGGCGGACGCGTACGAGCGGCACATCGCCGGCCCGTGGCAGCACACGCTTGCCGGTGCGCAGCGCGTCGTGTTCGTCGTCTACGACAAGGAAGTCGAGCGCTCGCTGCGCGCGCGCATGGCGGACTTCCAGCAGCGCACCGAGCGCAGCCACCACGGCTGGATCCAGTGCGACTGCACGCGCCTGTTCGCGGATTGGATGGCGGCCGACGACTACCGCGATGCCTACTTCGAAGAGCCTGACGACTTGCGGCTCAAGCTCGAAGGCGAGTTCCAAGAGCACGTCGCCGCGCAGATGCGCCGCCACTTGCGGAGCGGCGATCGCGAGCGGGACAAGAACACGGTCGTCGCGCTGACCGGACTCGGCTCGCTCTATCCCTTCGCGCACATCTCGTTGCTGATCCGGGCCCTCGAACCGGACATCGAGGGTCGCCTCGTCGTGTTCTTTCCCGGCTCCAAGAACGGCAACAACTACCGCTTTCTCGACGCGCGCGACGGGTTCCACTACCTCGGCGCCAGCATCACCATGACCGGCCTCGACGGTGCAGCATGAAGATCCACGAGATTCTCGATCGCGATCCGCGGAGCATGGCCCTGGCCAACACGGGGCAGGCTCGCATCTCCGACAAGAAGGACGAGCGCGCGATGGCCGAGCTGCGCGCCGAGCTCGAGACCTTCGTCTGCGACGGTCAGTACGGCGAGGCGATCGACAAGATCCTGCGCAGCTACCTGTCGCGCATCAACCAGCCGAGTCAGGTGGCGGCCTGGGTCAGCGGCTTCTACGGCAGCGGCAAGTCGCACCTCTTGAAGATGCTGGCCCATCTGTGGGTCGACACGGCCTTCCCGGATGGCGCGACGGCGCGATCGCTGGTGCGCGGCCTCTCCAAGGACGTGTTGGCGTTGCTGCGCGAACTCGACACGGCGGTGCGCCGCAGCCAGATGCCGGCGGTCGCTGCCGCGGGCACGCTGCCGGCCGGTCGCTCGGACGACGTGCGGCTCACCGTGCTCGCGATCGTGCTGCGCGCCGTCGGCCTGCCGGAGGGTTACCCGCAGGCGCAGTTCACCTTCTGGCTGCGCGAGCAGGGCTTCCTCGAGCGCGTGCGTGCGGCCGTCGAAGCTGCCGGCAAGGAGTGGCTCAAGGAGCTGAGCAACCTCTACGTCAGCCCGGTGATCGCCAAGGCCGTCCTCCAGTGCGACCCCGACTTCGCCGCCGACGAGAAGCAGGCCCGCCAGACGCTGCGCGCGCAGTTCCCCGATCGCGCCGGCGACATTAGCACCGGCGAGTTCCTGACGGCCCTGAAGGCCGCGCTCGCGCGCGACGGCCAGCTCCCGCACACGATCCTCGTCCTCGACGAAGTGCAGCAGTACATCGGCGACGACGGCGCCCGCGCCACCACGGTGACCGAGCTCGCCGAGGCGCTCGCCAAGAGTTGCGACAGCCGCATCCTCGTCGTCGCGTCCGGCCAGTCGGCGCTCTCCAGCACGCCGCAGCTGCAGAAGCTGCGTGATCGGTTCATGGTCACCGCCCAGCTCTCCGACACGGATGTCGAGGCCGTGACCCGCAAGGTCCTGCTGCAGAAGAAGCCGACCGGCCTCGCCGCCGTGGCTGCGATGCTCGACCGCAACGCCGGCGAAGTGAGCAAGCACCTGTACGGCACCAAGCTGCAGGAGCGGCCCGAGGACAAGAAGACCCGCGACCAGGACTACCCGCTGCTGCCGGCCCGCCGCCGCTTCTGGGAGGAGGCCTTCCGCTCGGTTGACAAGGCCGGCAACCACAGCCAGCTGCGCAGCCAGCTGCGCATCCTGCACGACGCGCTGCAGAAGATCGCCGACGCGCCGCTCGGCGCCGTCCTGACCGCGGACGTCCTGTTCGACTCCGTCGCCACGGACCTCGTCAACAGCGGCGTGTTGCCCAACGAACTCAACAACCGGATCCGTGGGCTCGCGGACGGCACGCCGCGCGGTCGCTTGCGGCAGCAGCTCTGCGGCCTCATCTTCCTCGTCAACAAGCTGCCGCGCGAAGCGGCGATCGACACCGGCGTCCGCGCCAACGCCCGCACGTTGGCCGACCTGTTGGTCGGCAACGTCGAGGACGACTCGGGGCCCTTCCGTCAGCAAGTCGAGGCGGAGCTGGCAGCGCTGGCCAGCGCGAGCGTGCTGATGCTGGTCGGGGACGAGTACTTCCTGCAGACCAGTGAAGGCGCGGAGTGGGAACGGGCCTTCCGCGAGAAGGTCAACACGCTCTTGCAGCGCGACGGCGAGCTGCCGCGCCTCCGCGCCCAGATCCTCGCCGCCGCGGTCCAAGGCGAGGTGCAGCGCGTCGCGTTGCGGCAAGGCCAAGCCAAGGAGAAGCGCTCCCTCGCGCTGCACGCGCGCCACGACGAGGTGCCGCCGCCGGCCGACGACGTCACGGTGTGGTTGCGCGACGGCTGGGCCACCGCTTGGAAGGACGTCGAGAACGAGGCGCGCCGGCGTGGTCACGACGACGCGATCGTGCACGTGCACCTGCCAAAGCGGGGGGACGACGTGCTGCGCAGCCGCATCGCCGAGGTCGAGGCCGCCCGGCAGCTGCTCGCCGAGAAGGGCGTGCCCTCGTCGCCCGAGGGGCTGCAGGCACGCGAGAGCATGCTGAGCCGGCAGAAGGCTGCCGAGCAGGGGCTCCATGTGGAGGTGCAGGGCCTGCTCGCTGCGGCCCGTGTCCTCCAGGGCGGCGGCAACGAGATCCACGGGGAGTCGCTCGCGAAGAAGGTCGAGCTGGCCGCCGAGGCGTCGCTCGCCCGCCTGTTCCCCCGCTTCCCGGACGCGGACGCCGATCTGCGCCACTGGGGGGTCGCGGTGCGGCGGGCGCGGGAGGGCGCCGATCAGCCCTTCCTGCCCGTCGGTTGGGACCGCGCCGTCGACGACCATCCGGTGGGGCGCGAGGTCCTGGCGCGCGTCGGCAGTGGCAAGCGCGGCACCGACCTGCGCCGCGAACTCAGGGCATCGCCGTTCGGCTGGCCGCAGGACGCGATCGACGCCGCGCTCCTCGCGTTGCATCGGGCGGGCACGCTGCGAGCGACCTTGAATGGGCAGGCGATGGCGCCGGGTCAGCTCGACCAGACCAAGATCCAGAGCGCTGAGTTCCGCACCGAGCGGGTGAAGCTCGGCATGCCCGACAGGCTCAAGTTGCGCGGCCTCTTTCAGAAGCTCTCGATCCCGTGCAAGACCGGCGAAGAGGAAGCGCGCGCGCCGCAGTTCTTGGACGCGCTGATGGCGCTTGCCGCTGCTGCGGGCGGAGAGACGCCGCTGCCCGCAGCGCCGGACACGCGCAAGATCCAGGACCTGAAGGGCACGGCCGGCACGGATCAACTTGCCGGCATCCTGGCGGTGCACGCCGAACTCGAGCTCGCCATCGCCCAGTGGCAGGCTCTGCACAAGCGCGCGGCGCAGCGGCAACCCGCTTGGCAACTGCTCGGCGAATTGCTGCGTCACGCGACGGGTCTCCCCGTCGCGGAGCAGCTGGCGCCCGAGGTCGAGGCGATCTGCCAGCAGCGTGCGCTGCTCGCCGACGCCGATCCGTTGCCTCCGCTGGTCAGCAAGGTGGCGGCCGCGCTGCGGTCGGCCGTGACGGACCAGCACCAGGCCTACTCCGACGCCCACGCCAAGGGGCAAGCGGTGCTCGCCGCGGACGCGAGTTGGGGCAAGCTCCCCGAGTCGGAGCGCGCCGGGCTGCTGCAGCAGCAGGGCCTCGTGGCCCCCGCAGCGCCCGCCATCAAGACGGACGACGACCTGCTGGCCGAGCTCGATCGCCAGCCGCTCGCCGGCCGGGCTGCCGCGGTCGCCGCCGTCCCGGAGCGCGTGCGACAGGTCATGGCCGAAGCCGCGCGCAAGCTGGCGCCCAAGGCCAAGCGCCTGCCGCTGCGGCCGGCGACGCTGGTCACCGCCGAGCAAGTCCAGGCGTGGATCGACGAACACCAGAAGCTTCTGCTCGACGCCGTCCAGCAGGGCCCCGTCATCGTCGGCTGAGTCGAGGCAACCATGGCGCCACTCCCCCCGGACCATCGCAAGCAGCTCGAGAAGGCCATCGTCGCGGCGCGCGTCGCGGCCGAGCGTGGCGCGCGCAAGGCGATCGAGTCGCTGGCCGTGCATCTGCACGAGCCGCACGCCTCGATGTCGCCCGACGAGCGCAAGCTGCGCAATCGCCTGCGCGCGCACGGCCGCCAGCTCGGCGACGCGCGCAGCGAGAAGGGCGCGCAGGAGATCGGCCGGCTGGTACGCGAGGTCGCCTACGAGCACTGGCACCGGATGCTGTTCGCGCGCTTCCTGGCGGAGAACGAGCTGCTGATCGAGCCGAGCAATCAGGTCCCCTTGTCGCTCGGCGACGTCGAGGACCTCGCGCGCGAGCGCGGCGTCGATCCGTGGTCGATGGCTGCCCAGTACGCGCAGCGCATGCTGCCGCAGATCTTCCGCCAGGACGATCCCGTGCTGCAGGTGCCGCTGCCGCCGGAGACGCGGCAAGAACTCGTCCGCTTGGTCGTCGGGCTGCAGCGCGAGGTGTTCCTCGGCGACGACGCGCTCGGCTGGACCTACCAGTTCTGGCAGAGCGCCGAGAAGGACGCGGTCAACGCCCGGGTGAAGAGCGGCGAGAAGATCACCGGCGAGACGCTGCCGGCGGTCACGCAGCTGTTCACCGAGCACTACATGGTGCAGTTCCTGCTGCACAACACGCTCGGTGCATGGCATGCCGGCAAGGTGCTGGCGGCGCGGCCGGAGCTGGCGCAGTCGGCGTCGAGCGAAGCGGAGCTGCGGGCGGCGGTGGCGTTGCCGGGCTACGCGTTCGACTACCTGCGCTTCGTGCGCGATGCCGAAGGCCAACCGTGGCGCCCGGCGGCCGGGACGTTTGCCGGCTGGCCCAAGACTGCGCGCGACCTGCGCGTGCTCGACCCGTGCTGTGGCAGCGGCCACTTCTTGGTCGCGTCGTTCGAGCTGCTGGTGGCGCTGCGCCAGCACGAAGAAGGTCTGGACACGGCCAGCGCCGCGACCGCGGTGCTGCGCGACAACCTGTGTGGCCTCGAACTCGACGCCCGCTGCACGCAGATCGCCGTGTTCGCCTTGGCGATGGCGGCGTGGCGTCGCTGCGGGTCGGTCGTCGAGCTGCCGCCGCTGCAGGTGGCCTGCTGCGGCCTCGGCCCGTCGGGCAGCAAGGAGCAGTGGCTCAAGCTGGCGGAGCAGGCGGCGGCGCACGGTGGCATGCCGGTCAAGCGCGGGCTCTTCAGCAAGGAGGAGTCGCTGCTGTCGGCGCCGATCCGCAATGCCCTGGAGGACCTCTACCTGCTGTTCCAGAAGGCGCCCGAACTCGGCTCGCTGATCGATCCCAAGGCGACCGCGGCCGGGCTGTTCCAGGCCGGGC
>JBKDXM010000002.1:0-2272 GCA_046306335.1 Planctomycetota bacterium | reverse complement strand
CCGGAAGAGCCCGCGCCGCTGCTGGAGTTGCCGGCGCAGCAGCGCTTCGTCGTGCCCGACTTCGTCGGCGACGGGCCGACGCGCCGCGCCAAGGTGCGAGCCGTCGAGGTCGAGCAGGGGGCGCCGCAGGCCCCGGCGCCGACGGCGGTCGGCGGCGCCGACCTGCGCCCCGAACTGCCGCCGATGCGGTCCGAGACGTTCGCGCGTGCGGCCGAGCAGGCGCTCGGCGCGCGCCACGTGCCGGCGGCCGAGCGACCGTTCGTGCAGCGCTACTTCGAGCGCCTGCAGCAGGCGGGCAAGTGATGGCGGCGCGCTCGCCGATCCTGCCGCCGTTGCCGCCGCTGTTTCCGCCGGCCTTCCGCGAACGGCTGCACGCGCTCATCGGCCAGCGCGCCGGCTTCCGCGGCGCGCCGGACGCGCGCCAGCGCGCGCGCCGCAGCGTGCTCCGCCAGAGCGGCACGTTCGTCGGCCACCGCCCGTACGAGCACGGCGACGACCTGCGCCGCATCGACTGGTCGGCCTACGCGCGCACCGGCCAGCTGTACGTCAAGCAACTCGAACAGGAGCAGCGCCGCACCGCCGCGCTGCTGCTCGACCTGTCGTCGAGCCTGCACGCGGGCGAGCCGCCGCGGCGCGTGCCGCTGCTGCGCGGCGCTGCCGTGGTCGGCGGCTTCGCGCTGGCGCAGCTCGACGGCCTGACCGTGCTGGCGCCCGGCGCGGGCGCGCTCGCCGAACGCACCTTCAGCGGCGTCGCCGCCGTGCCCGAACTGCTGGCCCATCTGGCTGCGCTGCCGGTCGCGGCGGCCGGCGCCGGCGATGCCGTCGGGCTGCTGCTGCGGCGCGGCCTGCCGGGCCGCGTGCACTGGTTCTCGGACTTCGCCGTGCCGAGCGCGTGCGAACGGCCGCTGCACGCGCTGCGCCGCCGCGGCGCGGTAGTCACCGGCTGGCTGCCCGAGCTGCCCGCCGATCGCGCGCCGCAGCCGTCCGGGTACCTGCGCGTCACCGATCCCGAGACCGGCGCGGAACTGACGCTGCCGGTCGACGAGGCGTTTGTCGCGGAGCTCCGTCGCCAGCTCGCGCTGCTCGCTGCCCGCCAGGACCGCCTGTTCGCGCAGGCCGGCGCGCGGCTGGTGCGCTGGCGCGCGCCCGCGCTCGACGACCACTCCGCGCCCGCGTTCGCCGTCTTCGCCGCGAGGTGCGAACCGTGACGCTGGCCGAGCCCTGGCGGCTGCTGGCGCTGCTCGTCGTGCCGGCGCTCTGGTGGTTGTCGCTGCCGAGCCGCCCGCAGACCGCCGTGCTGACGCCGCACCTGCAGCAGTGGCAGTCGGCGCTGGCGGCGCTGCGCCGGCGGCCGCCGCGCTGGTCGCGCTGGCGGTTCCTGCTGCTGGCGTTGGCCGCGGCGTTCGCCGCGTTGGCGTTCGCGGGCCCGATCGCCTCGGGTGAGCCTGGGGCGTCGCGCCTCGTCGTCGTGCTGGACGCGTCCGCGAGCATGGCGGCGCGCGGACCCGACGGCCGCACGGCGTGGGCCCGCGCGACCGACGCGCTGCGCACGGCGTTGCCGACCGTGCCCGCCGACGTCGAGGTCACCCTGCTGCGCGCCGGCGGGCCGCTGCTGCGGCGGCACGGCGCGTCGGCCCGCGCGCTGCACGACCTCCGCGATCCGGCGGGCGCACTCGACGCCGACCTCGCCACGCTCGCCGCCGACGCCGGCCGGCAACCGGGCGCGGTCGTCTGGACGCTGACCGACGGCCAGGGCGGCCGACCGCTGCCGACGGCTGGCGCGCGCACCGTGGTGCGCGCCGCCGGCAGCAACGCCGCGGTGCTCGCCGTGCGCCTCGTCGACCGCTGGCCGCTGCCGGCGCTCGACCTCGAGGTCGACGTCGCCGCCTTCGTCGACGCGTCGGTGGCCGCCGCGCTGCGCGTCAGCGGCGCGCTCACAGCACCGAGCGAACGCAACGTCGAACTCGCGCCGTCGACTGCGCGCACCGAGGCCTTTGCCGTCGAACGGCTCGCCGCCGGCGGCGAGTTGGTGGTGCGCATCGAACTGCCCGGCGACGTCCTCGCTGCCGACGACGTCTGGCGCGCCGAACTGCCGCCGCTGCCCGCGCCGCGCATCGCCGTGCTCGCCGACGCGGAGGCCGGACCGGTCGTGGCGGTCGCCGCCGAGGCGCTCGCCGCGGAGGGCGGCGGCAGCGTCGTCGCCGCCCCCGGCGACCAACCGGGCGGCGGGTTGCGCGTCGACGGTGGCGCGGGCGACCTCGGCGCCGGCGCG
>JBKDXM010000001.1:0-31076 GCA_046306335.1 Planctomycetota bacterium | reverse complement strand
CTGCAACTGGAGCCGCCGCGGCTGGCCGACGTGCTCGGCGTCGCGCGCGCGGCGCGCCAGGGCGACCCGCTGACGCCGCGGCCGCAGCCGCCAGCGCTCGGCGCGCAGTGCGAGCGCGCGGTGACCGAACTGCTGGCGCGGCGCGCCGACGAAGGCCGCGGCACCGCGGCCGCCATCCTGGCCGAACTCGCCGCCCACGAAGCGCTCGCCGCGGCGGCGGCGGCGCGCGCGCCCGCCCTCGTCGCCGCGTACCGGGAGCGCCTGCTGCAGCGCGTGCAGGAGTTCACCGCCCAGCATGTCCCCGACGCGTCGCCGGCCGCCGACCTGGTGCGCGAGGTGGCGCTGTACGCCGACCGCGTCGACGTCGCCGAGGAGTCGCAGCGCCTCGCGGCGCACACGGCCGAGCTGCGGGCGCTGCTGCAGCGCGGCGGCGAGGTCGGCAAGCGCCTGGAGTTCCTGCTGCAGGAGCTGCACCGCGAGACCAACACGCTGGGCGCGAAGTCGCCCGACGCGGCGATCGCGCACGCGGTCGTGGCGATGAAGGCCCACGTCGAACGCATGAAGGAACAGGCGGCGAACCTGCAATGAGCACGGCACGCGGCAGGCTGGTGGTGATCTCGGGCCCGTCCGGGGCCGGCAAGACCTCCGTCTGCCGCGCGCTCAAGCAGCGGCCCGAGGTCGAGTTCTCGGTCAGCGCGACGACGCGCAAGCGCCGCGACGGCGAGCGCGACGGCGTCGACTACCACTTCCTGGAGCGCGACGACTTCCAGAAGCGCATCGGCGAGAACCAGTTCCTGGAGTGGGCGAGCTACAACGGCAACCTATACGGCACGCCGCGCTGGCCGATGGACGCCGCCCTCGCCCGCGGCCGGACGTTCCTGCTGGAGATCGAGGTGAAGGGCACGCGCCAGCTGCGCGAGCGCGGCGTCGAGGGGCTCTACGTGTTCATCGCGCCGCCGAGCATCGACGAGCTGCGCCGCCGCCTCGTGCACCGCGGCAGCAATGAAGCCGCCGAGATCGAGCAGCGCGTGCGCATCGCCGAGGACGAACTGCGGGCCGCGCGCGAGGCGGTCGGCGGCCGGCCGCTGTACGACGTGATCCTGGAGAACGTCGACCTGGCGACGACCATCCGCGAGGTCGAGGCGCGCATCTGGCCATGAGCAAGACCGTGCTGCTCGGCGTCGGCGGTGGCATCGCCGCCTACAAGGCCTGCTTCCTCGCCAGCCGCCTCGTGCAGAAGGGCGTCGCCGTGCGCGCGGTGATGAGCGCCGGCGCGCAGCAGTACGTCGGCGCGCTGACGTTCGAGGGCCTGACCGGCCACAAGGCCATCGTCTCGCCGACGCAGATCGATCCCGACGGCTCGCCGCCGCACATCGCCGCCGCCCGCGCCGCCGACCTGTACGTCGTGGCGCCGGCGACCGCCGGCGTGCTGGCGCGGCTCGCCGCTGGCGCGGCCGACGACGCGGTGTCGCTGCTGGCGTTGACCTGCCGCTGCCCGCTGCTGCTGTGCCCGGCGATGAACGACGCCATGTGGCTGGCGGCGGCGACGCGCGACAACGTCGCGCGCATCCAGGCCCGCGGCGCGCACGTCCTCGGCCCGGTCGAAGGCCACCTCGCCGAGGGCTACGACGCGATCGGCCGCATGGTCGAGCCCGAGGCGATCCTGGCCCGCGCGCTGCAGATGCTCGGGGTCCCGGCGTGACGCCGGCCTCGCCGCGCGTCTACGAACTGCGCGGGCCCGACGCCGCGGCGGCGCTCGACTGGCTGCACGTGCACGCCGACGTGCAGGGCGCGCTCGAAGGCGACGATGCGCTGACCGTGTGGCTCGCCGGGCCGCTGCCCGCGCTGCCGTTCGGCGGCGTCGCCGTGCGCGAACTCGCCGCCGATCCGCAGGCCGCCGCGATCACCGGCCTCGAAGCCGACCGGCCGATCGTCGTCGCCGACGACCTGCTGGTAGGGCCGCGGTGGGTCGTGGGGCGGGGGGACTTGGTCGGCGTCGAGGTGGTGGGGCCGCGCGGGGGCGCCTTCGGCAGCGGCGCGCACGGCAGCACGCAGGCGGCGCTGCGCTGCCTGCACGCGATGTGGGACGCGCCGCCGACGTTCGCCGACGTCGGCACGGGCTCCGGCATCCTGGCCCTCTACGCGCGCGTGCGCGGCTGCCCGCGCATCGCCGCGTGCGACGTCGAGGCGGCTTCGGTCGCGGCGACGCGCGAACTGCTGCCCGACGCCGAAGTGCTGCTCGGCGGCGCCGAGGCGCTGCCTGCCGTGCACGGCATGGTCGCGAACATGACCGGCGACGAACTGCGCGCGGCGATGCCGGCGATGCTGGCGCGCTGGCAGCGGAGCCACGCGCTCGTGCTCAGCGGCCTGCGTGCGCACGAGGTCGACGGCGTCGCCGCGATGGTGGGCGCGCCGATCGCGCACCGCGTCACCGTCGGCGACTTCACCAGCGTCGGCTACCGCGGCGGCGCGAGGTAGACGTCGAAGCGCACACGTTCGCCGGCGACGACGAACGACGGTCCGGGCGCGAGCGGCGCAGCGTCGGCGTCGCGCTTGACGACGACGCGTTCGCGCGCGGCGGCGAGCGCGGCGGCGAAGAGCCCGGCGGGATCGTCGGGCGGACCGGCGAGCGCGCGGCAGGCCTGCGCTTCCTTCTTCACCTGCGCCGCGCCGTGCGTCTCGAACATCGGGTCGAGCAGCACCACGTCGGGGCGCTCGGCCGGGGACAGCGCGCGCAGGGCGGCCACGGCGTCCCCGCCATGGACGGTCAGATTCCGCGCCAGCCACGTGCCGGCGATCGCGGACGCGACGAGGCAGGCGAACGCCGGCACCCGCTCGAATGCGACGACGCGGCAGCCGAGATGCGCGAGCGTCATTGCGTCGCGGCCGAGGCCGAGCGTCGCGTCGAACACGCTCGGTGGGCCGGGGCGCTTGTGCAGGCCGACCGCGCGCGGCAGCAGGTCGTCGGGTCGCGCTTGCCGAAGTCGACGCGAGAGCGGTCCTTGCGCGAGGTCGAGCGCGACGGTGACGGCGTCGGGGCCGGCGGGGCCGCGCAGCGCCAACGAGCGCCCGGCGCGCACCAATTGCCAGGTCGTCGGGTCGAGTGCCCGGGCGAGCGGGACGCCGTGGACGCGCGCCAACGCCTGATCGGCGGCATTGGCGTCAGGTGCGAGCGTTACCGGCGGCATGTGGGCGCTAGGTCGCATCGTCGTGCCTCCGCAAACGCGGAGTGGACGAACCTTGCAGAGGATGGCGTTCGCGAGCGTCCCATGCCATGGGCGACACGGCGCCATCCGCTTCGTCTCGGGACTGCGCAGCCGACCGGTTTCCGGCCGGATGCGATTTTCGGTGCTACCGTTTCGCAGATCGTCACCACCGTGGATGGCACGGGCGCGGCGGTCGAGCCGAACGAACCTCCCTACATCCATGCGTCGCCTGCACCTCAAGCTGTTCTTCCTCCGCACGCGCCTCAAGCGCGAAGCCCAGGGCGTGACCGCCAAGATCCTCGGCGTCCGTCCCGCGACGATGTCGCACCTCGAGCAGGGGCGGTCGTTGCCGACCCTGCCGATGCTGCTCGCGCTGTGCCAGCACTACGACGTGTCGCCGACCTACCTGCTCGACGACGCGCGTGGCATCGAACCGCAGCCGCGCGACCGCTGGTCGGAGCGCGAGAGCCTGCTGGCCCGCGGCCACTGGGTCGAGGTGCCCGAAGGTTCGATCGTCACGACGCACGACGGCGTGCGCCTCGCGGCGGTCCAGCCCGGCGCGCGCTTCTTCGACGCCGCCGCGCAGGCCCAGCGCATGACCTGCCCGAACGGCGCCGCGGCGAAGGACCTCGAAGCCGGCATGAAGGCGGCGGCCGCGCAGCGCGACCGGGAGCTCGAGGACATGCTGGCGCGCGAACTGATGGGCCAGCGCAAGCCGCGGACGCGGCCCACCCTCAAGTCGATGCACAAGGCGCCACTGCCCGTCGCGCACGGCTGACGGCGACCGCCGCCCGGACCGTCGGCTACTGGCGCCGGCCGCGCACGAGCGCGTGCGCAGCGCCGCCGAACTCGGCGAGGTAGCCGGCGAGCACGAGCGGCAGCGTGGCCAACGTCGAACGCCACGACTTGCCGCGCCGACGGTCGAGCGCGACCGTCTGGGTGAGGAAGGCGGCGGCGCACGCCGCGGCGAAGCCCGTGGCCGCCGCTGGCGGCACCACGGCGAAGGCCAACGGCGACGCGACGAGCCCGGCGACGACGTAGTTCTTGCGTGGCCACAGGCCGGCGCGGTGCCGGGCGCGCACCCAGACCGAGCCGGCGCCGCGCCGCCACTGCTGGCGCAGGAAGGACGCGATCGTGTGCCGGTGGTGGTGCACGACCCGCGCCGCGGGCGTGAAGCGGATGCGATGTCCCTGGCGGCGCGCGACGAGGCAGCGATCGAGTTCGTCGGCGTAGTTGCGGGCGCCTTCGTCGAACGGGTGCGCGCGCAGGAAGGCGGCGCGGAAGGCCATGTTGCAGCCGACGACGGCGCGGACCTCCGCATCGGCGTTGCCGAGGTGGTTGAGCCCCTCGCTGGCGCGCTGGGCCCACGTCGGCCGCGGCGGCTCGTCGATGGCGCCGCCGACGATGGCGGCGTCGGGGTGTGCGAGCCCCGTGCGCGTCAGCTCGGCGAGCCAATCCGGCGCCGCTTCGC
Organism: Planctomycetota bacterium; assembly: GCA_046306335.1. GTDB lineage: Bacteria > Planctomycetota > UBA1135 > UBA1135 > UBA2386 > UBA2386. Next base: position 26,399 of record JBKDXM010000001.1, on the reverse strand, counting down.
AGTCGTCGTCGGTGAAGGCGATCCACTCGCCCCGCGCGGCGGCGATGCCGGTGTTGCGGGCGGCGCCGATGCCGCGGTTCTGCGCGTGGCGCAACACGGTGAAGGGCACGTCGCCGGCGGTCGCACCGAGCCGCGCCAGTTCGTCCGGCGTCGCGTCGGTCGAGCCGTCGTCGACGACGAGGATCTCGAGCGGCCGCCACGTCTGCGCGAAGAGCGTGCGGAGGCAGCGCGCCAGCATGCCGGCGCGGTTGCAGGTGATCAGCACGACGCTGACGAGGGGCGCTGCCGTCGGTGGGGCCGCGGCGGCGGCGGCCGTGGTGGCGAGGGCCGGGGACATGCCCTTCGCATCGGCACTTCCACGCCGCGGATTGAGCCGGCCGGTCAGGAACGGAAGCCGCTCGCGGCGGCGAGGCCGTCGCCGATGCGGTGGATGCGGCCGCGGAACTCGACGAGCCAGAGTCCGACGCCGCAGGCGCCGCCGCCGGCGGCCAACTGCAGCGCGAGTCGCGCCATCGCGTCGTCGACGAGCCCGCCCGCGGCAGCGGCCGCGCCGGCGGTCAGGGCCGCGACCGCGGCGGGCTGCGCGACGTCGAGCGCGCGGACCGCCGTCCATGCCTGCGTCGCCGCGAACCCGCACGCGGCGTAGGCCGTCTGCGCCGCGGCAGCGATCGCGGCGGCCGCGGCGGCCGCGGCGCCGAGCCCCGCGGTGTCGGCGAGCCACAGCGGCGCGCAGGCGACCGCCGCAGCGTGCGCCGCGGCCGGCCAGACCATGCTGTGCGCGTAGCGGCGATCGCGGCCGGCGGCCAGCAGCGCATGGCTGCACTGCCAGCCGAGGTGCTGGACGACCCCGGCGAGCAGCAGCAACCGCAGCGCGGGGGCGGCGGCGGCGAACGCCGGCCCGGCGAGCGCGCACAGCCCGTCGGCGGCGACGGCCCCGCCCGCAGCCAGCGGCAGGGTCGTCAGTGCCGTCGCGCGCAAGGCGGCGCCGAGCGTGCGGGCGCGCTCGCCCTGTGTCGCATGCAGCAGGTGCGGCAGCAGCAACCGTGCGACCTGGACGGACGGCACGAGCGCCGCGACCGCGAAGCGGCTGCCGAGGCCGTAGAGGCCGGCGGCCGCGTCGCCGAGCGCGACGGCGACCAACCACACGTCGCCGAGCGCGAGCAGTTCGTGGGCGATCTGGCCGCACGCCAACCGACCATGGCCGCGGTCGCTGGCGACGCCGTCATGCCGTTGTCCCGGCAAGGCGAGGATCGCCCGTGCCGCGCCGCACGCGTGCAGGCAGCGGGCCCCCAGTGCCACCGCCGCGAAGGCGGCCGGCGAACCGGCTTCGGCGATCACCAAGGCGGCCGTCGCCCCGAGCTGCGCGAGCGCGGCCGCGATTTCGAGGCGGACGTCGACGCGGGTCTTGCCGCTGGCGTCGAGCGCCAGCTTCTGGTCGCAGGCCGCCGGCAGCGTCTGCAGCGCGCACAGCCACCAGAACCACGGCTCGCTGGTCGCCGCCGCGGCGGCGACGCCGACCGCGAACGCGAGCAGCGCGCCGACACCGGCGCGCCGGCGCACGGCCGCGCGCACGATGGCGCCCGCGGCCATGGGGGCTGCGGCGACGCGCCGCGCGGTCGCCTGCCCGAGTCCGGCCGCCGCCACGGTCGCCAGCACGGCGGCGAGCGCCATGCCCTGCGCGAACACGCCGAGACCGGCGACGCCGAGCGCGCGGCCGATCAGCACGAACGTGGCGAGCTGGCACAGCCGCTGCGCGACGGCGCCGCCGGCGAGGGCGATCAGGTTGCGGCGGACGCCGTGCTGCACGCCCATGCCATCGGCAGATCCGCGTTCGCGGGTGCACTCGAACTGGCCTGATCGCCGGGTGGACGTCGGGCGGGACTGCCGGCCGAGCGATGCCGGGGCCAGCGGTGGTCGCCGCGGCGTGCGGGCTCAGGGAATCAGGTCGCGGCGGGCGTCCGGGTTGGCCGCCGCCAGCGGCCACGGCGGGCCGAGGCGCGGTCGCAGCGGCGGGTGCTGGGGCAGCGGCGCCAAGCGGGCCTCGATGGCGGCGGCCAGCCCGACGATGCCGTTGTGGTCCGGTTGGCTGCCCGAGCACCAGACGTGGCCATGGCGGAACAGCCACGTCAGGGCCCGTGCCCGCAGGGCGGGGTAGTCGTGGGCGAGGGCGTCGGCGAGCGCTGGCGTCAGGTCGTCGAGGCCGGCCGCCGCGCGGGCGACGCCCCGGATTCCGTAGAGCGCCCGCCCGAGGTGGGCGACCGGCGTGCCAGCTAGCAGTGCGACGCTCGCTGCCGGGTGGTTGATGGTCGCGACGGCGAGCGCGGTGGCCGCGGCCAGCGGCGCGGCGCGCGCGGGCAACAGCGGGTGGCCACCGAGACGGCCGCCGGCCGTCTGTCCGGCGGCCACGACGGCGAGGCGCCCGCCGCAGCCGAGGGCGTGGCTCGCGGCCGTCGCGGCAGCGATGAGGCGACGGGCGGTCGGCGGCGCCGATGCGTCGCGGACGATCCGCGCATCGCTGGCGTCCTGCAGCAGCACCGTCAGGAACGGTGCGTCGGGCAGGCGCCACGGCGCTGGCCGCGGCGTCGCCGTCGGCAGCGCCGACGCGAAGGCCCACAGGCTCGCCCAGCCGGCGGCGACGCCGTCGGTGCGGACCGTCGCGACGGCGTCGGCGAGGCGCTGCCGCCACGGCGGCGTCTGGATCGCAGCGCGCGGCAGCGCGAACGGCGGCGCCTGCGCCAGCGCGTGTGCGAGGCAGGCCGCGAGCAGTTCGCGGTCAGGGCGCACGACGCGCAGCCCGTCGGCGTCGCGCCCGCCGAAGGCCGCATCGCCGTCGATGCCGCGTTCGTCGCATTGCAGGGTGTGCGGCAAGAGCCCGTCGCCGAGCCAGAGGGTCCGGCAGCCGTGGGCGCGCGCGGCGAAGTGCAGCAGCGCGGCCGTGGCGTCGCGCCGTTGGTCGAGGACGACGACGTCGGGCCGTTCGGCGGCGAACCACGCGGCGAGCGCCGCGGCCGAGGCGGCGCGGCGCTGGCGGTGCGCGCCGCGGCGGCCGCCGGCGAATTCGTCGAACGGCCAGTCGGCGACTGCGGCGCGATCGCTGCCCGCTGGCAGGCGCGCGAGGTACTCGCCCTGGTGCCGCCAGAAGGTCGCCTCCGCCGGCGCCAACGGCAAGAGGGACACGCGATGGCTGCGCTGGCGCAGGACGCGCAGCAGGCGCTCGTGCAGGTGGTAGCGGGCGATCGGTGGCGCGCCCAGCACGACGTGTCCCATGGCTTGGCCCGGTGGCATCGACCGCTGCACCGCAAGGCCTTGACGGCGTCGTCGCAGGATGGCCCGGTGGCAGCGGGCAGCGCCGCTACCATCGACCCAGACCCGGGCTAGACTGCCGGACCACCACTGCGCTGAACTGCCCGCAGCGCCCTACCGCCCGACGACCCTCATGCCATCCCTCCGCGCGCTCGCGCTCGCCCTGTCCCTGACCGTTGCCGGCGTCGCCCAGACGGTGCCGACCGGTTTCGTCGTCGATACCGTGGTCGGCAGCGGCCTGCTCGCCGGCCACGACTTCTGCTTCCTGCCCGACGGCCGCGTGCTGATCGCCAACCGCGCCGGCGCGGTGATGGTGTACGCCGGCGGCGCGCCGGTGACGGTCGGCAACGTGCCGAGCGTCGAGACCGGCAGCGAGCGCGGCCTGCTCGGCATCGTCGCCGACCCGGCGTTCGCGACCAACGGCTACATCTACGTGTGGTACGCCAGCACGGCGGATGCGTTCCTGCACCTCGACCGCTTCACGTGCACCGGTGACCTCGCCACCGCGTCGAGCACGCTGCTGTCGTTCGCGGCGACGAGCCGGCGCGTGATCCTCGCGGCAGTGCCCGACAACGCCTTCAACCACAACGGCGGCTCGCCGCGCTTTGGCCCCGACGGCATGCTGTATCAGTGCATCGGCGACGACGCGAGCCCGTGCACGGCGCAGAGCACGACGTCGTCGCTCGGCTGCGTGCTGCGCATGAACGTCAACGGCGTGCCGGCCGGCGGCGGCACGACGGCGCCGACGTTCGACTCGCTCGATCCGGGCGACAACCCGCTGTCGGCGAACGCCGGCAGCATCAGCCAGCTGGTGATCGCCAACGGCCTGCGCAACCCCGTGCGCATGGAGATCGATCAGGTCACCGGCAACCTCTACATCGGCGACGTCGGCCAGAACGCGGTCGAGGAGTACTCCGAGTACGTGCGCGGCACGGGCAGCACGCTGCCGTTGGTCAACTTCGGCTGGCCGTGGCGCGAGGGCAACAACGCCTTCAGCACCTGCACCGGCACGCAGCCGGCGCTCACGGCGCCGATCGCGGCGGTTGCCCAGTCCGGCTCGGGCTGGCTGTCGGTGATGGGCGGCCCGCGCTACCGCAACCAGGGCGGCGGCGCCTTCAACTTCGGCCCGGCCTACGAGGGCGTCGCGTTCTACCTCGACTACTTCGCCGGCCAGGTGCGCTGCCTGCAGAACAACGGCTCGGGTTGGGTGGCGCTGCCGGCGGTGCCGGGCCAGCCGAACGCGACCAACTGGGGCACGAACTTCATCGGCGCGGTCAGCTTCCGTCAGGGCCCGGACGGCGGGCTGTGGTTCCTGCAGCACCCTGGCACCTATCCGTCGACGGGCGGCACGCTCAAGCGCATCCGGCCGCTCGGCCCGACCAACAGCGTCATTGCCGTCAGCGGCGGCGGCCAGGTCGGCGTCGCCGGCGAGGTGTTCGGCACGCCGCTGCGCGTGCAGGTGCGCGACACCAGCGGCAATCCGCTGCCCGGCGGCACGGTGAACTTCAACGCGACCGGCGCCACGCTGTCGACGACCAACCCCGTGCTCGCCGACGCCAGCGGCTTCGCGCAGACCGTCGCCACGGCGACGACGGCCGGCGGCGCGATCACGGTGACCGCCAGCACGCCCGGTTCGCCGACGAACGCGACGTTCGGCCTGTTCGCGCGCAAGCTGACGGCCACGCCGGCGGGCACGCTGCTGGTCCTCGCGGCGACGAACACGACGACGGCGACGCCGCCGAACGTGCCGTACATCGTGATGGTGTCGTTCCCCGGCTCGCCGATCCTGTCGACCGCGATCGGCCCGATCTGCACCGACCCGAGCTACGCGCTGACGGTCGTGCTGGAGGATGGCACCGGTGCCTTTGGCGGCGTGTCGCTCTCGGGCAGCAATGGCATCGGCAACCCGGGCAAGACCTGGCTCTACACGGTGCCGGCGGGACTGCTGAACGGCCTGACGATGAACTTCCAGGCGGTCGGACTCGATCCGGTGACCGGCTGGTTCCGCACCAACTGCGAGACGCGGTTCTTCCCGTGAACGGCGGGTGGCGGTCGGCAGGGACGGCCGCCGCCGTTGCGTCGCTGCGCGGCCGCCGCGAGCGGTAGGCCGCGCCCGCGCCGATCGTGCGCCGGCGGGACGGCCGAGCGGCTGTCGGCCTGCCGGCGCGGTGCCGGCGCGCCACCGCGGCCCTTGACCCTCGGGCGGGGGCTCCGCACAATCCTCGCCCCCTTTCCTCCCCCTTCCCGCCCCGAGTCTGTTCCGTGACCCGCCCGCTGGCCGTCATCTGCCTCGCCGCTGGCCTGGGCAAGCGCACCAAGGTGAGCTTGCCCAAGGTCTTGCTGCCGTTGTGCGGCCGCACGCTGGTGGCGTCGGCGCTGGCGGCCGTGGCGCCGCTGCAGCCGCAGCGCACGGTGGTGGTCCTCAGCCACCAGAAGGACAAGGTGCAGAAGGCGGTGCAGGAAGCCTGCGACGGCATGTTCGCCCGGCTCGACTTCGTCGACCAGGGCGCGCCGCGCGGCACCGGCCACGCCGTGCAGGCGGCGATGCAGGCGCTCGCCGACTTCCACGGCGACGTGCTGATCACCTACGGCGACTGCCCGCTGATCACGACGGCGACGCTGCGCGACCTGCGCGAACTCCGCGGCAGCGCGCCGGCCAGCGTGCTGACGGCGGTGCCCGACGACCCCGCGGGCCTCGGCCGCATCCTGCGCGACGACGATGGCCGCTTCGTCGGCATCCGCGAGCACAAGGACTGCTCGGAGGAAGAGCTCGCGATCGACGAGATCAACGCCGGCTTCTACTGCTTCGACAGCGACGCGCTGCGGCCCGCGCTCGCCAACCTCAAGCCGAACAACAAGCAGGGCGAGCTGTACCTGACCGACGCGGTCGAGGCGCTGGCGAAGAAGCGCGAGGTGCCGACGCTGGAGGCCGAGGACGCCGACGAGATCACCGGCGTCAACACGCTCGCCGACCTGTCGGTCGCGCGCGCGCGCATGCAGGAGCGCATCCTGCTCGAGCACCTCGACAACGGCGTCGTCGTCGTCGATCCGGTGACCACGTGGATCGACCACGGCGTGCAGATCGGCGCCGACACGCGCATCCTGCCGGCGACCGTGATCGGCACGGGCTGCGTCATCGGCCGCAACTGCGAGGTCGGGCCGTTCGCGCACCTGCGCGCCGGCACGGTGCTGGAGGACGGCGCCGAGATCGGCAACTTCGTCGAGGCCAAGAAGACCCACGTCGGCGCGGGCGCCAAGGCCAAGCACCTGACCTACCTCGGCGACGCGACGATCGGCGCGCGCGCGAACATCGGCGCCGGCACCATCACCGCCAACTACGACGGCGTGCACAAGCACGCGACGAAGATCGGCGCGGGCGCCTTCATCGGCAGCGGCAGCGTGCTGGTCGCGCCGACCGAGGTCGGCGACGAGGCGCTCACCGGCGCGGGCGCGGTCGTCACGCGCGGCACGATCATCGCGCCGCGCGAGGTCTGGGTCGGCGTGCCGGCGCGCCGGCTGAAGACGCGCGAGTTGCCGCCGGCCAAGGAGAAGGCATGACCATGCGCGGCGAACGCTTGCGGGTCTTCACCGGCACGGCGCACCCGCGCCTGGCGCAGGACATCTGCTCGCACATGGGCGTGCCGCTGGGCGCGGCGTCGCTGGCGCGCTTCCCCGACGGCGAGATCAACCTCAAGGTCGAGTGCGACGTGCGCGGCGCCGACGTGTTCGTCGTGCAGCCGACCGTGCCGAACGTCCACGAGAACCTGTTCGAGCTGCTGTCGTTCGCCGATTGCCTCCGGCGCGCGTCCGCCGACCGCGTCACCGCCGTCATTCCGTACTTCGGCTACGCCCGCAAGGACCGCAAGGACGAGGGCCGTGTGCCGATCAACGCCAAGCTGGTCGCCAACCTGCTGGTGACGGCCGGCTACGACCGCGTCGTCGCGGTCGACCTGCACGCGGCGCAGATCCAGGGCTTCTTCGACATCCCGGTCGACCACCTCTACGCGCGGCCGGTGATGATCGAGCGCGTCCGCCAGCTCGACACCAAGGACGTGATGATCGTGTCGCCGGACATCGGCGGCACCAAGCTCGCGCGGGCCTACGCCAAGGACCTCGGCTGCGACCTGGCGATCATCGACAAGCGGCGCCTCAGCGGCGAACAGACGGTCATCGAGCACGTCATCGGCGACGTCCGCAATCGCGACGTCGTGCTGGTCGACGACATGGTCTCGACCGGCGGTTCGATCGTCGACGCCGCGCGCATCGTCAAGGAGAAGGGCGCGCGCAAGGTCTTCATCGTCGCCACGCACGCGGTGCTGTGCGGCAACGCCGTCGAGCGCCTGAACGGCGCCGACGTCGAGAAGATCCTGTTCGCCGACACCGTGCCGCTGCACGACAAGAAGATCCAACGCCTCGAGGTGTGCTCGATGGCGCAGTTGCTCGCGCGCGCGATCGATCGCATCCACCGCAGCGAGAGCGTCAGCAAGCTCTTCGAGAGCGAACGCTGAACCCCAGTTTCCGACCGAACCGCATCGATCCAACCGAGGTAGTCCAATGCAAGTCGTCCGCATGAAGGCCGAGCGCCGTACCGCCCTGGGCCGCAACCGCAACGAGACCCTGCGCGCACAGGGCTGGATGCCCGCCGTCGTCTACGGCGAAGGCAAGGAATCCGTGTCGATCGCGATCTCCGAGTGGGAGCTCGAGCAGCACGTCAAGGCGCACCACCGCGTCTTCCACCTCGACATCGGCGGCGTCGCCGAGTCGGCGTTCCTGCAGGAGATCGCGTGGCACGCCACGACCGATCGGCCGCTGCACGCCGACTTCAAGCGCATCGACCTGAACAAGCCGATCGACGCCGAGGTCGAGGTCGCGCTCGTCGGCCACCCGGCCGGCCTCAGCAAGGGCGGCACGCTGGTCAAGGACCACATCAAGGTGGTCGTCCGCTGCCTGCCGACCGCGATCCCGGACGCGCTGGAGCACGACATCAGCAAGCTCGAGATCGACGACTACCTGACGGCGGGTCAGCTGGCCCTGCCGGCGGGCGTCACGCTGGTCTCGGCGCCGACGATGCCCGTCGTGCACGTCGCCAAGATCGTCGTCCAGGAGGTCGCGGCTCCGGCCGAGGCAGCGCCGGCGGCAGCGGCTCCGGCGGCCGAGAAGGCCGGCGAGAAGGCTGGCGACAAGGCGGCCGAGAAGCCCCCGGCCAAGAAGTGATCGGCGTGGAGGGCGCGGACCGGCGCGGTCGGGGGCTTGCCCCGGTCGCGGCGAGCCCGTAGCTTCCTCGCCCCCCGATCGCAGCCATGGGCTGGCATCGCATCGCACTCGGCATCGGCAACCCCGGTCCCGAGTACGAGCAAACCCGGCACAACGCCGGGTTCATGGTGCTCGACCTGCTGGCCCAGCGGCTGGGGCTGGCCTTCACCCGCCTCGAACGGCACTCGGACGATGGTTCGAAGAAGTTCGGCGGCAAGGTGAAGGCGCAGGTCTGCGAGGGTCGCCGGAAGGGACGCGAGTTCCTGCTGGTGAAGCCGCAGACGTACGTGAATCTGTCCGGCGACGTCGCCGGTCCGCTGCTGCGGGCCGCGGGACGGCAACCGGACGCGCTCTTTGTGATCGTCGATGACCTGAACCTACCGCTGGGCCGGATGCGCATCCGGCCGTCGGGGAGTGCAGGCGGCCACAACGGCCTCCAGTCCATCCAGAACGCTCTGGGCACGGACGCATATCCCCGTCTCCGTCTCGGTATCGGTCCGGCCTCGGCCGGCGACGCGACGTCGCCCGGCGGTGGTGGGACCAACGGACCGCGTTCGAGCCAAGTGCGAGCGAGCAACTGGCCGGACTACGTCCTGGCGCCATTCCTCCCGGAGGAACGTGAGGTTCTCGGTCGTGTCCTGGTCCGAGCTGCCGACTGCGTGCAGGAATGGCTCGACGGCGCGGACCTGCAAACCTTGATGGGAACCTACAACACGGAAACGGGCAACCGCCCGGGAGCATGACGTTGCAACGCACTCGCACCTATGAATGCATGTGCCTTCTCGACAACCGGGAAGTGCGCAAGGGCTGGCAGCCGCTGAAGGACGCGGTCACCGGCATCTTCACCAAGCACGGCGCCAAGATCCTCAGCAGCCGCCGCTGGGACGAGCGACGCCTCGCCTACACGATCCGCGGCCAGCAGCGCGGCACGTTCCTGCTGGTCTACTTCGCCGCCGACACGCAGTCGCTGACGGCCGTGCGCCGCGACCTGCAGTTCAACGAGTCGGTGCTGCGCAGCCTGCTCGTCGAGTGCGCCGAGGTGCCGCAGGCCGCCTACGAGCCCGAAGCCGCGTTCGACGTCAACGCCATCCCGGCGGACGACGCCCCGGCCGCGCCGGAGCCGGTCGCCGCGCCGCAGGGTGAACCCGTCGCCGAAACCCCCACGGAGGCCTGAGCCATGAGCAACATGATCCAGAGCAACGGCGGCCCCGGTGGCCGCGACGGTGGCCGCGACGGTGGCCGCCGCAGCAAGTTCGGGCGCTTCGGCGCCCGTCGCCGCGAGGTGCTCCCCGAGGAGCCGCTCGAGTACAAGAACGTCGCCTACCTGTCGAAGTTCGTGTCGGCCAACGGCCGCATCCAGTCGCGCAAGCGCACGGGCTTCTCCGGCCAGAACCAGCGCAAGCTCGCGGAAGCGATCAAGCACGCGCGCCTGATCGGCCTGCTGCCGTTCGTGGGGAGGATGTGACATGGAACTCCTGCTGAAGCAGAACGTCGAGCACGTCGGCCGCATCGGCGACGTGGTCAAGGTCAAGCCCGGCTACGCGCGCAACTACCTGCTGCCGCGCGGCCTCGCCGTGATGGTCACCAAGACCAACGTGGCGGAGATCGAGCGCGCCCGCGCCGCGGCCATGGCCGAGGAAGTGCAGCGCGTCGCCGGCCTCAAGGACCTCGCCGCCAAGATCGCCGAGGCCTCGGTCACGATCGAGGGCCGTGCCAACGCCGAAGGCCACCTGTTCGGCTCGGTCAGCGGCTCGAACGTCGCCGCCGCGCTGCGCGAGAAGGGCATCCCGGTCGAGGACAAGCAGGTCCGCCTGGAGTCCCCGCTCAAGGAGATCGGCGTCTACGACGTCCTCGTGCACCTGCACGCCGACGTCGAGGCGAAGGTCAAGGTCTGGGTCGTCCAGCAGAAGCCGCAGTGACGCGGCCCGGCGACGGCGGCGCGTCGACGCGCCGCTTCGCCGCGCGGTCCCGCCGGCGGCTCGCCGCCGCCGGCCGGTTCCGCCGCATTCGCGCGCAACCGTTCGCCCATGGCGCCGGTAGCATGCGCCGACCGTGCGCGCGCCGCCGCGGCGCCGCCGAACTCCCTCCCAAGTCGTGAACGAAGCGATCCGCGTCTCCCTGATCAGCCTTGGCTGCGCCCGCAACCTCGTCGACTCCGAGGTGCTGCTGGGCCACGTCGTCGAGGAGGGCCTGCAGGTCGTGAAGGAACCGGGCGATGCCGACGTCGTCGTCGTCAACACCTGCGGCTTCATCGACACCGCCAAGCAGGAGTCGATCGACACGATCCTTTCGGTCGCCAAGCTCAAGGACGAAGGCGACCTCAAGGGCGTGATCGCCGTCGGCTGCCTCGCGCAGCGCTACGGCGAGGAACTGCGCCAGCAGGTGCCGGAACTCGACGCCGTGTTCGGGCTGTCGGACTACTCCGGGGTGCCGGCCGTCGTGCGCAAGATCGTCAACGGCAGCACGCGCCGCTGGGTCGCTCCGGTCGACGGCGGCAAGCCCAAGGGGCCGCGCAGCGACACCAAGCGGTTCCTGCTGACGCCGAAGAGCTTCGCCTACCTGCGCATCAGCGAGGGCTGCGACCACACCTGCACCTTCTGCGCGATTCCCAAGATGCGCGGCAGGAACCGCAGCAAGCCGATCGACGTGCTCGTCGAGGAGGCGAGGAACCTCGCCGCCGCCGGCGTGCAGGAACTCGTCGTCGTCGCCGAGGACAGCACGGCCTACGGCCTCGACACCACGCGCAAGCGCCAGATCCACGTGCTGCTGGAGCAGCTCGGCGAGGTCGAGGGCATCCGCTGGATCCGGCTGATGTACGCCTACCCGCACACCGTGCTGCCGGAGCTGACGACGTTCCTCCGCGAGCACCCCAAGGCGGTGAAGTACCTCGACATCCCGATCCAGCACATCAGCGGCCCGATGCTGAAGGCGATGAAGCGCGGTGTCTCGGGCGAGCAGGTGCGCGGCATCCTCGACCGCCTGCGCGACGAGGTGCCCGGCATCGCCGTGCGCAGCACGCTGATCGCCGGTTTCCCCGGCGAGGCCGAGGCCGACTTCGCGGCGGCCCGAGACCTCGTCACCAGCTACCGGTTCGAGCGGCTGGGCGTGTTCCCGTATTCGCAGGAAGAAGGCACGCCTGCGCACGACCTGCCTGACCAGGTGCCGGCGAAGGTGGCGGAGGCGCGCGTGGCGGAGTTGATGGAACTGCAGCGCGGCGTCATGCGCGCGTTCCATCGCTCGCTCGTCGGCCGCACGCTGCCGGTGCTGGTCGACGGGTACGACGCCGAGGCCAAGCGCGTCGTCGGCCGCACCTGGGCCGACGCGCCGGAAGTCGACGGCCGCGTGTTGCTGCCGAAGGGTTGCGCCGAGCCGGGCCAGATGCTCGACGTCACCATCACCAAGGCCCACGACTACGAAGTCGAGGGCGAGCTCGCCGCGGTCGCGCCGGCCGTGAAGGGCAAGGCGAAGAAGCAGGCATGAACCTGCCGAACCTCATCACGCTGGCACGGCTCGTGCTGACGGCGGTGGTGTTCGGTTGCCTTGAAGCCGTGGCGGTGCCGGCCAGTCCGCCGCCGGCGCTGGTGTGGACCGCGTTCGTCGTGTTCCTGGTCGCCGCCTTCAGCGACTTCGTCGACGGCTGGTTGGCTCGCCGATGGGGCATGGTCACCGCCTTCGGCCGCGTCGCCGATCCGTTCGTCGACAAGGTGCTGACCTCGGGGTCCTTCGTGATCCTGCTGAAGTTCCCGGCCGCGACGGCCGTGCTGACCACGTGGTACGTCGTCGTCGTCGTCGCGCGCGAGTTCCTGGTGACGGCCGTGCGCGGCGTCGTCGAGGCCAGCGGCAAGCCGTTCCCCGCCGACCGGCTCGGCAAGTGGAAGATGGTGGCGCAGTGCTGGACCATCGGCGCCCTGCTGACGATGTGCGCGGGCGCCGACGTCTGGGTCTGGGCCGCCGTCGGCGGCTTCTGGGTCAGCCTCGCGCTGACCGTCGTGTCGGGCGCCAACTACGTCTGGAAGGCCCGCGACGTGCTGTTCGGGGGCGCGAAGTGAGCCTCGGCGACCGCCTGCGCTGGCTGTTGATCAGCAGCGGCGGGCTGGGCTGCTCGCCGTTCGCGCCCGGCACCGTCGGGACGCTCGGCGGCGTCGCGCTCGCCGTCGGATTGCAGGCGGCGTCGCCGACGCTCGCTGCGGCGCTCTGGTCCTGGGGCGTCGTCGCCGTCGCGCTCTGGCTCTGGGGCTCGTTGCAGTCGCGCTTCGTCGCACGCGTGATCGGCGGCGAGGACCCTGGGCTCTTCGTGCTCGACGAGGTCGTCGGCTACGTCGTCACCGTCGCCATCGCCGCGGCGCTGCTTGGCCGCTTGCCCGACGGGCCCGACCACGCGGCGGCGTTCGTCGCCTTCCGTGTCTTCGACGTCTTGAAGCTGCCCCCGGCGCGCAAGCTCGAGGACCTACCCGGCGCGTGGGGCATCATGGCCGACGACGTCGCCGCCGGCGTGCAGGCCGGCCTCGTGCTCTGGTTCGCCCTGCCGCTCGTCCGCGGCTGACGTCGCGGCGTTCGGGCCTCGGCTTCCGCCTGTGGCGTGACGGCGCGCGCCGGCCTCGCCATGATGCGCCGCGCCGGCGCCTCGCCGCCGGCTCCCCTCCATGGCGCGCAAAGGCAGCAGGTCGACGGGCAGTCTCGCCCGTGTTCTCGGACTCGTCACCGGCGCGGCCGGGCTCGCCGGCGGCTTGCTGCTGGCGCTGATCCTGCTCGGCAACCTGTCGGGGGCGATCGCGAGCCCGGACGCGCAGTCGCGCGGCATGACCATCGGGCTTCTGTTCGCCGGCATCACCGGCCTGATCGCCGGGGCCGCCGGCTACGTCTTCGGCGGCCGCATCGCCGGGCGCATCACCGACATCGGCCTCGCCGTCAGCAAGATCGGCCGCGGCAGCAGCGAGGTGAAGGTGCGGGTCGGCGGCAACGACGAGGTCACCGCGCTCGGCCGCGCCGTGCAGTACCTCGCCGGCGACCTGCAGGCGATGATGGCCCAGCAGGAGCAGGCCAGCGGCGCCCTCGCCGTCGCCATGGATCCGATGGTCCGGCAGTTGCGCGACCGGACCGTGCCGCAGCGATTGGCGGCCGTCGCCGGCCACGAGGTCGACGGCCAATTGGCGCCCGGCTCGCGCGGCGGGCTCGACTACTTCGACCTCGTGTCGATCGAGGGCGACGCGCCCACCAGCGTCGCGTACGTCGTCAGCGCCGAGGGCCAGGGCGCGCTCGCCGTGTTGGCCTGCCGGCTCGCGCGCGACGAGATCCACCGCGCGCTGCTGCAGGGCGCGCTGCCGCGCAAGGCGCTCGCGCACGCCAACAAGGTCTGCAAGAACACGCTGCCGCAGGGGGCGTGTGCCAAGGCGACCCTGCTGCAGATCGGCCCCGACGGCTGCAAGCTGTACCAGGCAGGCATGCGCACGCCGCTGCTGATCTGCCAGCGCGGCGAGGTGCTCGAACTCAACGCCGAGGGCATCGCCCTCGGCCTCGACGACGGCCCGGTGTTCGAGAAGTCGCTGCGACCGCAGGAGATCGCCATGAGCGCCGGCACGCGCCTCGTGCTCGGCAACGACGCGCTGCTGCGTTCGGCCGGGCTGCTCGACCTGCTGCGTACGCACTCGCCGCGGCACACCCAGATGTTCATGAACGTCGTCCTCGGCGGCATCGAGCAGGACGCCGGCGACGGCGGCCTGCGGGAGGACGTACTGCTGCTCACCGTCAAGAAGGCGGGCCAGGAATGAGCACGCCGCGTCGCGTCGGTCCGCCCGGGTCGTTCCAGCGCCTCATCGAGGACGTGTACTTCGACCGCGATGCCGCCCGCGGCGTGCCCGGCACGCTGCTCTGGTTCGTCGAGGAGGTCGGCGAACTGGTGCGAGCGATCCGCCGCAAGGAGCGCCGCAACCTCGAGGAGGAGTTCGGCGACGTCTACGCCTGGCTCGCGACCCTCGCGTCGCTGCACGGCCTCGACCTCGAGGCCATCGGGCGCAAGAAGTACGGCGCCGGCTGCCCGCGCTGTGCGGCGACGCCGTGCGCCTGCCCGCATCCGCCGTCGGCCTGAGCGGCGCGCCGGCCGGCGCGCGGCGTCATCATGGCGGGCCGGGACGGGCCGGCCAGCCGAGGCCTGCCTTCACAGCAAGTCGAGGTTCAACCGGAGGCCGTTCGACGTGATGATGCCGAGGGCGTTCGCCGTGGCGTCGAGCCACGCCGACTGGCTCCACACCGTCGTGCCGGCCAGCGCCGGCGTGTTCGGCAGCGCGAACGGCGCCGACAACGAGAGTCCAGGCACGGCGTTGCTGATGACGTTGCCGATCGACGCGCCGACGTCGACGTAGGCCGTGCAGCCGACCGCGCCGATCAGGCCGAGGTCGAAGCCTGGCGCCGGCAGGCCGGCGAGGCCGAGGAAGTTGATGCCGACGCCGAGGTTGGTCGGATTCGAAGTGACCAGCTGGATCGTCGTGCCGAGGGTCGGCCGCGCCGAGGCGGCGAGGCGCAGCGGGTTGACGTCGCCGAAGGTGGCGAAGGGCACCGTCGCCGAGATGTCGCGATTGCCGCTGTCGCGGGCGCCGAGTCCGCCGCTGAAGGCGGTCATGATCGAGCGCGTCGGCGTCGTCAGCACGCCCTGCCAGCGGATCTCGAACAGGCCGCTGGCGAGGAACTCGACCTGGAAGGTGTTGGTGTTGGCGATGTTCGTCGCGCCGAACTCCGGCACGTTCAGCCACGTGAACACCGGCGTGTTCGTCGCCGGATTGACGTCGAAGTGGATCGACCCGACCCGCGCGCCGTTCAGCAGCGATGCCGGGTTCAGGTCCATCCACGCCGGCGCGATGCGCGGCCCCTGCTGCAGCAGTTCCGCCGGCGTCGGCGACAGGTCGGCGACCGTCTCGGTGTCGCGCAGCCAGAGGTAGCCGTTCGAGCAGACCTTCACGGCGCTCGTCAGCACCGGGCCGAACTGGAACGGCTGCGGCAGCGCCAGCGCCGCCGACAGCGCGTCGTCCGCCAGCAGCAGGTCCGGGCTCGTCGGCGTGAACCACGCGCCGGTGCCCGACGTGACGGTGAAGCCGCTGGTCGGCCCGACGGCGACCAGGAGGCTGTTGCCGGCAGGCGTGTCGAGGTCGAAGGTGGCGCCGGTGAACGTCTCGTACACCGAGCCGAAGCGGTCGTAGCAGCCGGCACCGACGCTCTGCGCGAAGGCGTAGCCCGGGGCCGGCGTGTAGGTGAACTCCAGCGCGTGCGCCGACTCGCCAGCCCACACCGTGCCCGTCGCGCCGCCGGTGTACGCCGTCGTGTAGACGCGGCGCGCCAGCGCCTGGCCGGTCGTGCTCGACGCGTCGATCGTCGGCGTGTTGGCCGCCGACACGAGCCCGCTGCAGATCCAGTCGACCGTGAGGTCGCCGCTGTTCGGGTCGTAGAGGAAGGGAGGGCTGAGCAGGCAGTCGACGGACCACGGGCCGGCGGCGCCGGTCGTCGCCGACCCTGCCGGGATGGCGACGGGACCGTTGTAGACCTGCGCCCGGTCGGCGCCGTGGTTGCTGTTGTAGGTCGCGCTGATCGCGTTGAAGTCGAGCGGCGCCGTCGACAGGTCGAGCGTGACGGTCGGGATGGTGGCGCCGAGCCAGCTCGCCGTCGTGCCGTTGGCGCGCACGCGGATGCGGCTGATCACGATCGGCGCGGTCACGCCCTGCTGCGTGAAGTGCGCGCTGTCGTAGACGTACAGCGTGCGGATGGCGCCGGCGAGGTCGAACGGCCAGGTGGTCGAGGCCGGCAGGTCGCCGGTGGTGGCGGCGGCCGGGACGACCAGCGTCTGGCATGGAATGGCCGCCGCGACGGCGAGCGCGGCAGCGACGGCAAGGAGTCGAGGTTGGTGCATGGCGCGCGGGAGCGTAGCGCGCCGACGCGAGCCGCGGTCGGCGCCCGCGCCGCTGCGACGTGCGGCGCGCCGTCAGTCCGCCTTCTTCGCCTTCCAGGCGCCGTTGGCGCGGACGGCGTCCAGGCTCTGCGCGTCCGGATCCAGTTGCACGGCCGTCGCTTCGCCGTCGAACGTGACGGTCGCGCGCGTTCCCTGCCACCACGTCGCCGCCGGCACGACCTGGCGCTGCGTCGTGCCGTCCGCGAACGTCGCCGCGACGACGCAGGGGTGCACGGCGCGGCCCTGGTCGAGCAGTCGAACGACCGTGCGGCCGTCCTTGACCTCGACGCCTTCGATCGCGTGGTCGAGGGTCCAGGCCTCGTAGAACCAGGTGCGGAAGTAGGCCGACAGGTCCTGGCCGGCGACGTCGGCGAACGTGTGGAAGAAGTCGTGCGGGTACGGATGCTTGTACGCCCAGTCGGCGGCGTAGCGGCGGAAGGCGGCGAAGAACGTCTCGTCGCCGAGCAGCCCGCGCAGCTGGTGCAGGATGGCCGCCGGCTTGCCGTAGCTGGCGAAGCCGAAGTCGTCCTGGCCGTACGCGTCGGCGTGCCGCATGCAGACGACGTCGTCGCCGCTGGCGACCTGGTTGCCGTACTGCAGCACGTCGCGTCGCGGTCCGCCGGTGCGCTTGGTGAAGTCGTCCCGGCAGAGCGTCGTCCAGAACGTGGTGAAACCCTCGTCCTGCCAGGCGAAGCGTTTCTCGTTGCTGCCGACGAGCATCGGGAACCACATGTGGCACAGCTCGTGCGCGATCACGCCGGCCGGCTGGCGGCCGCCGCAGATCGTCATCATCGGGTACTCCATGCCGCCGCCGATGACGCCCTCGCACGCGGTCATGTGCGGCCACGGGTAGGGGTGCACGCGCGCCGACATGAACTCGATGGTGTGGCGCGCGTACTCCGCCGCGCGCACCCAGTCGCCGGAGTTCGGCTCGTAGACGGCGTGGATCAGGCACGTGCCGTCGATCCCCGCTCCGCCCTTGTCCTTCACGACGGCGTGGGTGGCGTCCCAGAGGTACGTCCGGGCGATGCTCACCGCGGCGTCGCGGACGTCCTTGGCGACGAAGCGCCAGGTCAGCTTGCCGTCGGCCGAGGCGGCGGTGACCTCGCCCTTGTCGTGGTCCTCCTTGGTGATCACGCGCACCACTTCGCGACTCGTCGCGGCTTGCGCCAGCCGTTCGCGCGCCGCGGTCGTCAGCGTCGCTTCGGGATTCTGCAGCTCGCCCGTGGCCAGCACGAGGTAGCCGACCGGAGCGGTGATGCGCAGTTCGTAGTCGGCGTAGTCCATGTAGAACTCGCCATTGCCGCGGTGCGGGTCGGCGACCCAGCCTTCGACGTCGTCGTAGACGGCGAACTGCGGGTACCAGTAGCCGAGGTAGCAGACCTTGTCGCCTTCCTGCCCCATGCGCGGGGCGGTGCCGGCCTTGGGCACGTCGAACGCGTAGTCGATCGCGAGCGTCGTCGAACCGCCGGGTGGCAGCGGCTGCGGCAGGCGCACGACGAGGCGCGTGTCGAAGGGCGTGGCGCGCACCTTCGTGCCCTCGAGCCGCACCTCGGCGATCTCCAGCCCGTTGGTCGGCGTGACCGTCCGCGTGCGCTGCGCGCCGGCCTCCATCAGGTCCTGGTAGCAATGGACGACGAGGCGATCGAGCGGCTGCGGCGATCGGTTGTGGTAGGTCATCGTCGCCTTGCCGACGAGCCGGGCGGCAGCCGGATCGAGCTCGGCCTCCAGCACGTACGTGGCGCGGTTGGTCCAGTGCGCCGCACCCGGACGGCCGTTGGTCGTGCGGGTGCCGGCCGCGATCGCCTGCTGGAAACCAGGCGGCAGGTCGATGGGGTACGGCGTGACGCGGGGCGCTGACGGCGTCTGGCCGTTGGCGAGGGCGCTCAGCGACGCGGTGAGGAGGAGGGCTGCGAAGCGACGGCGGGCCATGGTTGGGCCAGCAGTGTTCGCCAGGACCGGCCGCGAGGCAACCACCGAGCACCTGCCGGAGCCACGGCCGCCGGCGTCCGACGGCCGGCAGCGGCCCGTCGTCGACGACCGGGGCGTTCCGGGGCCGCGGCGGCTCAACCCCGGACGGCCGTCGTGCCGATAGCGCGGCAGCGACGGATTCCGTCCGCTGGAGCCAACCTGGTCATGCTGAACAAGCGCAAGAGCATCGTCGGTCTCGACATCGGCACGAGTTGCATCAAGGCCGTCGAACTGTCGCGGGACAAGCTCGACGTCGTCATCACGGGTCATGCCCAGATCGACGTGCCGAACGAAGCCGCGCGGCAGGACGCGCTCGCCGACCTGATGCGCACGGCCAAGTTCAAGACCAAGCGAGTCGCCACCTCGGTCAGCGGCAAGAACGTGGTGTTCCGCTACATCAGCATGCCGCCGATGAGCGACGACAAGATCGTCCAGGCGGTCCGCTTCGAGGCCGACAAGTACATCCCGTTCGAGGTCACCGACGTCGAGCTGGACGCGCAGAAGCTGAACGTGACCAACGACGCCGCCGGCAAGCCGCGCATGGACGTCCTCGTGGTCGCGGCGAAGAAGACGATCATCGCCGAGTACGCCCGGATGCTCGCGGAGGTCGGCCTGCAGCCCGCCTTCATCGGCGTGGACGGCTTCGCGCTCGGCAACGCCTGGGAACTGGGCGACATGGTCCACCCCGGCATCCAGGACTCGGGCCGCACCGTCGCCCTCGTCGACATCGGCGCCACCAAGGCGACGATCAACATCCTGCGCGACAACGTGACCTGCTTCGCCCGCGAGGTGCCCATGGGCGGCCAGGACCTCACCAATGCCATCGCGCGCCGTACCGGCGTCGAGACCGCGCAGGCCGAGGCGCTGAAGCGCAACCCAGGCGCGCAGATCGAGGTGGTCAGCGACGCCTGCGCCCAGGTCCTCGAGGACATGGGCAACGAGATCAACCTGTCCTTCGACTTCTTCGAGAACCAGTTCGACGGCGCCGTGCAGGAGGTCCGCCTGACCGGCGGCACCGCGCTGCTGCCGTTCCTCGAGGAGTCGTTCGAGCGCATCTTCGAGAAGCGCACCAAGACCTGGAACCCGGTCGAGGGCCTGAAGACGGACGGCGACGAAGTCGACGTCGAGCAACTCAACCTACAGGCGCCGCAGCTCGCCGTCGCGATCGGGCTGGCCGCCGCTTCCTGAGGAACAAGCCATGATTCGCATCAATCTATTGCCCGTCGAAATGCGCCGTGGGCGCCGCCTGCAGGCAAAGCTGCTGGTGGTCGCCCTGGCTTCGGCGGTGGCCGTAACGGCCGCTCTCGGTTGGCTCGGCATGAAGTGGTTCGGCGACCTCAAGGCAGCCGAGGACCGGCTGGCGGCCGCCGAAGCCAAGCTCGGTGAGTTGCAGCGGCGCGTCGCGTACGCCGACCAGCTGGAGGCCAACAAGAACGACTACACGTTCCGCGTGCAGTCGATCCGGGACATCGGCAACTCGCGGCGCGTCTGGTCGCAGTGGCTCGACGAGCTGATCGACGTGGTCAACAACGACGGCAACGCCGAGCGGCACCTCGCCTGGTTCGACGACCTCACGGTCCGCAACGACCCGACCAACGGTGCGCTGGTCAAGCTGAGCTGCGCCGTCCAGGGCGACGAGCAGGACCGCCTGGCGAACTTCCACGACGACATGGCGAACTCCGCCTTCGGCAAGAGGGCGCTCCTTTCCGACCCCACGTGGAAGCTGGAGGAGGAGGAAGGCCGCGTGCCGCCGACCTCGCTGCGCTTCGCCCTGTCCCTGCAGTTCCCGCCGACCAACGCCAACGCGCAGCCGGGCTCGCCGGCGGCGAAGTGAGGTCAACAACCATGGCAAGCTGGACCCAGAAGTCGCTCACCCTCACGATCGGCGGCGCCGCGCTCGGGCTGTGCCTCCTCGCCGGCGGCGGCATCTACTACACCGACGAGCTGATCGCAGAGATCGATGCGCAGGCCGTCGACAAGCAATCGGCGATCGACAAGGCCGCGTCGCGCATCCGCCAAGTCCCGTCCCTCGAGCGGGACGTGATCATCCTGCGCGAGAATCTCGGCGAGTACGTCAAGATCCTGCCCGACCAGAAGGAGCTCACGGACTTCGTCCGCATGCTCAACCAGTTCAATCGCCAGTCGGGCGTCAAGAGCAGCTCGCTCGTCAACACGCAGCGGACGACCTCCAAGACCGAGCGGTTCACTCCGATCGAGTACAAGTACGAGATGACCGCCACCCTGTGGCAGGTCATGAAGTTCATGAACCTCGTCGAGAACTTCGAGCGGTTCGTGAGCATCACCGACTTCACGATCACGTCGGGGTCCAAGAACGGCAAGGTCCAGGTGCGCGACGGCGACGTCGTGCACAACGTCCAGATGACGCTGCAGACCTACGCCTACAACGGCAAGGCCGACGCCAAGGACGTCCAGATCCCCGACTACCAGAAGCTCCGCGAGGAGCTCCGCGAGGAGATCTGGAAGCGCATGCAGGCGATCCGCCTCGACCGCTACGAGCACCGCGGCGAGCAGGGGCGCCGCGACGTGATGGTCGACCCGCGTGACCGCGGCGACGTCAACGGCTCGGGTCCGTCGCAGGAGGAGCAGCGCGAGGCCCTCGACCGCAACATCGACGCGCTCGCCCGCCTGCGCGAGATGCAGGACAAGATCGGCAAGCAGAACATCACGCTGTTCGAGCAGTACTCGCTGGAGAAGAAGCTCAAGGAAGGCGTCGACAATCTCGCCTTGCAGATCGAGGCCGAGTCGTCGATCGTGACCTTCCCGCCGCTCCGCCTGCGCTGGTCGCGCGAGGTCGTGGCCCCGTTCGGCGAGCTGCGCACCGCGGTGATCGTCGGCAAGGACGCCGCCCAGCCGAAGGACCCCTATCTGCCCGAGTCCGAGCTGCGCCAGCTGGTCGCTGACCTCACGTCCGACTGCAACAACGGCCAGCTGGAGCAGGCGAAGTCGCGCTACGAGATCGTGATGCAGCGCATCGCCGTGCCCGAGACGGACGCGCGCTACCCGCTCGCGCTCGCGGCCAAGGCGTGGCACTACAAGGCCATCACCGCTCTCGACTTCAAGGCTCTAGACCTCAAGGTCCAGGGCATCGTGGTCAACCCGACGGGGCGCTCGGGCGTCCTTCTCAACGGCGAGACCTACGAGGAAGGCGAGTACGTCTCCGAGGACCTGCTGGTCAAGCAGGTCGCGGAGGAGCAGATCTGGTTCGTGTTCCGCGGGCTCACGCTCGTGCGGACGATGTGACGCGGCGCGGCAGGCGCCGGTCGACATCGACTCAAGCCCGCCGTGACGTCGAGCCGATGAGTTCAAGGACGCTGCGGCGCAAATCTGACGCGCCGCGGCCACATGCGAGGCAAAGGGCTCCCCGCCGGGGAGGAGATTCGACGATGCAGGCAGTGATCCATGGAATCGTTTGCGGGTTGGCGGCTTTGCTGCCCCTCGCAGTCTGTCATGCGCAGGATCCTGCGCCCCAACAGCAGCAGCCTGCCGGGCAGCAGCCGAAGCCTGAGGACATCCGGTCCGAGGCCGAGAGCGACCGCTCCAGCCGGCTGACGCTGCGGCTCAAGGACCGCGACTTGCGCGAGGTCGTGGCGAGCATCCGCAAGAAGGCGAACGCCAACATCATCATCGATCCGTCGATCGAGGCGACGGTGACGATCGACCTCCAGGACGTGCCGTGGCGCAGCGCGCTGACGCTCGTCGCCGAGCAGGCGCGCTGCATCGTGACCGAGGCCGAAGGCGGCGTGCTCAAGGTCGAGAATCCGCCGAAGACGACGTTCTCGTTCGAGAACACCGACATCCAGAAGGTCGTCGACACCATCGCCAAGATCTCCGGCGCCAACATCGCCGTCGCGCCCGAGGTCAAGGGCACCATCACGGTGCGCCTCAAGAACATCCCCTGGCGCGACGCGCTCGAGTCGGTCGTCAAGACGCTCGGCTACGTCGTCGTCGAGGAGAAGCGCGGCGTGCTGCGCGTCGTCCCGCCGTCCAACGTGCAGCAGGACCTGGTCACGGAGACCTTCCAGCTGCGCTTCGCGCGGCCGACGTCGACCTACGTGCCGTACATCGTCTCGGCGTACATCGACGACCTGCGCAACCGTCAGCCCATGCAGCCCGGGCAGACGATGTTCACGCTGATCGACACCTTGCAGAAGATGCTGACGCCGGAGGTCGGCACGCTCGACTACGTCAGCGAGCAGAACTTCGTCGTCGTCAAGGACACGCGTCCGGTCATCGAGAACATCCGTCGCACGCTCGATCTCATCGACGTCGAGCCGCAGCAGGTCCAGCTCGACATCCGGTTCGTGACGACGACCAACGAGGACGTGCTCGACGTCGGCATCAACCCGGGCGGCTCGGGCTGGACCGCTTCGCTCGGCCTCGGCCAGATCCCGACCAACCTGCCGTTCAACCTCGGCGAGGGCGGCTGGGACGACCGCATCGTCGCCAACCCGACGGGAGACAACAGCGGTCAGGGCCGAGGCCCGTTCGCTGATCCTGCCTTGAACGGCGCCGCCCAGACGACCATCCCGAACGTGGTGTTCGGCGCGCTGAACCTGCAGCAGGTCACCGCGACCCTGCGCCTGCTCAAGCGTGACACCCGCTCCGAGCTCGTGCAAGCGCCGCAGATCGTGACCCTGGACCACCAGCCGGCGACCATCTTCGTCGGCGAGGCCATCCGCTACGCCCAGGCCCGCGTCGAGCAGGGCCAGGCCGGCGGTCTGCTGCTCGCCCTCGAGGAAGGCGACGAGTCGCCGGTCAGCGTCGGCTTCCAGCTGCTGACCACTCCGCACGTCGTGCCCGG
Organism: Planctomycetota bacterium; assembly: GCA_046306335.1. Lineage (GTDB taxonomy): Bacteria > Planctomycetota > UBA1135 > UBA1135 > UBA2386 > UBA2386. Next base: position 3,117 of record JBKDXM010000001.1, on the reverse strand, counting down.
CACCGACAAGATCGTCATGCAGGTGATCCCGCAGCGCACGTCGCTCAGCGGCACGGGCAACTCGTCGCTCGCGCCGGCCGGCTTCGACGTGTTCACCGTCGGCACCAGTGGCCAGGAAGGCGTCATCGCGCTGCCCCGCGTCGCCTCGAGCACGCTGTCGACCAGCGTGCTGCTACGCAGCGGCCAGACCGCCGTGCTCGGCGGCCTGAAGTCCAAGAACCAGTCGGAGACCGTGACCAAGTTGCCGCTGCTCGGCGACATCCCGGTCCTGGGGTACCTGTTCAAGGGCCGTTCGCGGCAGGACAATGTCACGACCCTGCTGGTGTTCATCACGCCCGAGTTGATCCGCAGCCCCGAGGACGTCGAGAAGTCGATGCAGCGCGCCCTCGAGGAGCGCCTGCGCGACCACTCGAACATCGCGCAGCAGCGCGAGGCGATCTTCGGCAAGGGCGACTGAGCGCCGCCCGGTGGCGGGCGCCGCCTCGCGCCCGCCGCCGGCCGCAGTCTTGCGTTGAGCGCGAAGCCGCTCCGCACTACCATCGCGGCGCTTCCCGGACGTCATGGGGAGCGCGGCAACGTCGTCCATGGACGGCGCTTCGCCGCCCAACTGGTCCAACCACGCCTGCGATGGCTCACATGACTTCCGGCAGGGCGCTTCGCCGCGCCTCGATGCGCGCTCGCGCGCTGCCGGGATCCGCATCGGCCGTCGGACGTGGCAGCGTTCGTCTACTTTCCCGACCGATCGACGTGACGCCGTGGCGCGGCCCAGGAGCCGCGCCGGACGCGCGACCGCGGACCTGCGGGTCTTCGCGGTCGACGGCTCGCGCTGCGTCGATCCAGGGGGCCGCCGGCATCGTCGGCGGCATTCGCCAAGAGAAGGTTTCCCTTGAAGAGGATGCTCATCAACGCCATCGATCCGGAAGAGAGCCGGATCGCAGTGGTGGAGGACGGCGTGCTGCAGGAGCTGCACGTCGAGTTGGCCAACCGCGAGGCGTATCTCGGTAACATCTACAAAGGCAAGGTCGTCAACATCGAGCCCAGCATCGGCGCGGCCTTCGTCGCGTTCGGCGGGCGGGTGAACGGCTTCTTGCACGTCAGCGACGTGCTGCCGGCGTACGGTCGCGACGACTTCCAGCTCGAGGACGTGATCGAAGGGCGTGCCCGGGTCGACGCCGACGACGGTCCGGAGTCGATGCAGCAGGCGCTCTCGGACGACGACGACGACGACGACGGCGATGGCGATGGAGGCGTGGAGCCGAGCCGCGGCGACGTCGACCACGAGGAGTCGAACGTCGCCTTGGCCGAGCACGACGAGGCGGAAGCCGAGCCGGTCGATCCCGAAGCCGTCGCCGACGAGGACGACGACGCCGACGACGACGCTCGCGCCGACGACGCGTCGCGACCGGAGCCCGACGACGAGCCGTTCGCCGACGACGCAGCCGACCGCGAGGTCGACGGCGAGGGGCCCGCCAGAGGCGCGGACGGGGAGCGGCCGCTGAACATGGTTGCGGGCGGCGACGGGCGCGACGAGGCGGATGGCGGCGAAGGCGCTGGCGACGGCGGTGGCGGCGAACCCGCGCAGCCGGCAGGGAGCCCGGCCGCCGGTGCGGCACCCGACCAGGGCGGCGGCGAACGTCGTGACCGCCGCCGTGGCCGCCGTGGCGGCCGCGACCGCGGCGGCGACCGCCGGCCGCGCGGGCCGCGGCCGACGATCGACCAACTGCTGAAGAAGGGGCAGGAGGTCGTCGTCCAGATCACCAAGGAAGGCATCGGCAGCAAGGGGCCGACGCTGACGACCTACATCTCGCTGCCCGGCCGCTGCCTCGTGCTGATGCCGAGCCTGCCCAAGTGCGGGGTGTCACGGAAGATCGAGGACGGGCACGAACGCAAGCGGCTCAAGCGCATCGTCCGCGAGCTCGACGAGACCGGCCACGGCGGCATCGGCTTCATCGTGCGGACCGCAGGCGTCAACAAGAGCCTGCAGGACCTGCAGCGCGACCGCGACTACCTCAAGAAGATCTGGGAGATGGTGGCCCAACGGCTCAAGGTGACGCGCGCGCCGGCGCTGCTGTACCAGGAGTCGGATCTCGTGTTGAAGGCGATGCGCGACCAGTTCACGCCGGACATCGCCGACGTCGTCGTCGATTGCGAGGACGTGTTCCTGCGCATCCGCGACTTCGCCGAGAAGCTGATGCCCCACATGGCGGAGCGCATCAAACAGCACGCGATGACGACGCCGCTGTTCCATCACTTCGGCATCGAGAAGGACGTGGAGTCCCTCTACCAGCCGAAGGTGGACCTGCCGAACGGAGCGTCGATCGTGATCGACCAGGCCGAGGCCCTCGTCGCCATCGACGTCAACTCCGGTCGCTACAAGGCCGGCGGCGACACCGACGAGACCGCCTACCGCACCAACCTCGACGCCATCCCGGAGATCGTCCGCCAGTTGCGACTGCGCGACCTCGGCGGGCTGATCATCATCGACTTCATCGACATGGCGCACGAAAAGCAGCGCCGCGGCGTCGAGCGCAAGCTGATCGACGCGCTGCGCGGCGACCGCGCCCGCATCAAGGTCGGCCGCATCTCACCGTTCGGCATGCTGGAGATCACGCGCCAGCGCGTCGGCCCCGGCCTCAAGCGCACCGTGTTCATGCAGTGTCCGCACTGCAAGGGCGCGGGCTGGTCGCGCACCGTGCAGAGCAAGGCGCTCTCCGTGCTGCGCGAGTCGCGCGCGCTGGTCAACCTCAAGGGATTCTCCGTGCTGCAGATCTTCGTCGCGCCCGCGGTTGCCGACTACCTCGTCAACTACAAGCGTCGCGCCGTGCTCGAGTTGGAGGACGCCGTCGGCAAGTCGCTGGTGTTCCGGCCCGAGGCCAGCTACCCGATCGACGTGGTGCACTACCGGTTCCTGACGGGCGATGGCCAGGAAGCGCGGATCGCCATTCCCGCAGGGCTTGGGGTGAAGGCGTGAAGTTCCGGACCTGATCGCTCGATTGTTGTTGCGCGAAGTTTTTCGCGCCGCCGTGCAACCAAACCGCTGCTGCGTGCCCCTATGGCACTGCTGCGGCCTCTTCCGCGCCGCAGCGGAGGCCACGGCGTTGGATTTCACCCCACCCT